>NZ_JCAXET010000019.1:0-111400 GCF_059758525.1 Metabacillus sp. GQ13 | reverse complement strand
AAGTGCCGGGGTGGCGGAACTGGCAGACGCACAGGACTTAAAATCCTGCGGTAGGTGACTACCGTACCGGTTCGATTCCGGTTCTCGGCACCATTTTTTATAATAGCAATAGCTAAATAACTTTCATATTTGCGCCCGTAGCTCAATTGGATAGAGCGTTTGACTACGGATCAAGAGGTTAGGGGTTCGACTCCTCTCGGGCGCGCCATAATTTATTAAGATTTATTGCTTTTCAAACGGGAAGTAGCTCAGCTTGGTAGAGCACTTGGTTTGGGACCAAGGGGTCGCAGGTTCGAATCCTGTCTTCCCGACCATTAACCAAAACCCATTGGGGCCTTAGCTCAGCTGGGAGAGCGCCTGCCTTGCACGCAGGAGGTCAGCGGTTCGATCCCGCTAGGCTCCACCATTTAATTCCATAGAAACATTAATGATCATTTTGGCGGTGTAGCTCAGCTGGCTAGAGCATTCGGTTCATACCCGAAAGGTCGTGGGTTCGACTCCCTCCGCCGCTACCAAATTGGACCTTTAGCTCAGCTGGTTAGAGCAGACGGCTCATAACCGTCCGGTCGTAGGTTCGAGTCCTACAAGGTCCACCATTTTCTATCATATATTTGGAGGAATACCCAAGTCCGGCTGAAGGGATCGGTCTTGAAAACCGACAGGGGTGTCAAAACCCGCGGGGGTTCGAATCCCCCTTCCTCCTCCATATTTTTAAGTTAGAAAGTGTATGTTTTAATTTTAATACTATTGTCGCGGGGTGGAGCAGTCTGGTAGCTCGTCGGGCTCATAACCCGAAGGTCGCAGGTTCAAATCCTGTCCCCGCAACCAAAAATGGTCCGGTAGTTCAGTTGGTTAGAATGCCTGCCTGTCACGCAGGAGGTCGCGGGTTCGAGTCCCGTCCGGACCGCCATTTTAAAAATTGAAACTGATTATTTTTATACTTATCTTTAGTAATAGGGTTTCGATAAGCGAAAAGCTTGAGGAAATGACTAAACGATCATCGGAGCGTATGTGAATACGAAAAGTTGTGAGTGCAGAAACTGACGAAAAGATTTGAAGCTTAATGGAAGCCGTAAATTTTATGGCTCAGTAGCTCAGTTGGTAGAGCAATGGACTGAAAATCCATGTGTCGGCGGTTCGATTCCGTCCTGAGCCACCTTTTGAAAGTTGAAGACATATTTTGTGGCGGTTGTGGCGAAGTGGTTAACGCATCGGATTGTGGTTCCGACATTCGTGGGTTCGATTCCCATCAGTCGCCCCATTTTTTTCGCGGGTGTAGTTTAGTGGTAAAACCTCAGCCTTCCAAGCTGATGATGAGGGTTCGATTCCCTTCACCCGCTCCAATTTAATTTAATGGGCCTATAGCTCAGCTGGTTAGAGCGCACGCCTGATAAGCGTGAGGTCGATGGTTCGAGTCCATTTAGGCCCACCATTCCATTTAATTTTTATTCCGCAGTAGCTCAGTGGTAGAGCTATCGGCTGTTAACCGATCGGTCGTAGGTTCGAGTCCTACCTGCGGAGCCTTATGGGGAAGTACTCAAGTGGCTGAAGAGGCGCCCCTGCTAAGGGTGTAGGTCGCGTGAGCGGCGCGAGGGTTCAAATCCCTCCTTCTCCGCCAGTTTTAATATTATAGAAGACTCTTAGGCCCGTTGGTCAAGCGGTTAAGACACCGCCCTTTCACGGCGGTATCACGGGTTCGATTCCCGTACGGGTCATTTCTAAAAACTCTGCACTTTGTGCAGGGTTTTTTTCGTCTATCTTTAAATAAGATACTTGGCTTAAGATAAGCGATACTATACCTTAAGAAGGGCAAGCTACTATATATGACTCTAAGCTATAGACTAAGGTTCATCGATTATTTAGGCTAAATTAGGACTACTTTGATTAACCGATCCCACAGAAATATAGATTTCATTATGAAGCTACTTTTCATATTGTTTTAGAAGTCTCCCCAATTTACTATAAATTCAAATTAAGAATAGTCCGTAAAGAAATAAAAAGCTGTAGAGCGTGAATCTCTGTAGCCTTACTATCGTGCTAATTGAAACTAAAGAGAATGAAACATCGTTTAACGTATATCCAAAATTAATAGCAAATTCTTATATGAAAATGTTAAAGGCGGATGTCCTTAACATTTTCAGTCGTTGTTGGGTAAAAAGTAGAAATAGCTATGAATCTAACTGTGATAAATATCTTCTAATATTCAAAAGCAAGAGTTTTTCAATTTTTTCTTTATTACCCTTAATCTATTGATTTATTTATTCTCAATATAAGAAGGAAAATAACAGAGTTAATTGACATTAAAATTGAAAGAGAATGCAGTTTAAAGATGCATTTAGCTATTAATACATAAGGAAACTCTGTTACATACTATCTAAATATACTTCAAATTATGGTAATTTTAAAACCTTCTTATCGAGGTTCCCCTTAATACTTTGTGAAAGAAAAGCATCTTCCTTCAAATAATCCGTAAATTATTTAATTTTTTTTTCTTTCCTTTTGTAAATCGTTCTACAAAATTCAACAAAAAGTCGAATAAGATATTATTTTAATATACTAATCACATGAGATATTAGATGATTATTTAAGTGGTAAAACGTTTTCCTTACCTTCAATTATATTATTCCAATTCAGTTGCAAATTTTCTATAAAGTCAGTAGTTATAAGGGTTTCTAGTATCTATTTTTATATATTTGCCTTAATTTCTTATATTTTAAAAGTATAACATTCAAATAATGCTTCACTCACTTTGTTGGTTTCTGTCGTAAAATACAAGCGTTTTCAATAAAGGTATCTATATGTAAGTCTTGAATCTTTAGCATAGAGATAATAAGAGAAAGGATGACTTACGTGACACTTATTTGTCCAACAGATTATGATATTCATTTGTTTCATGAAGGGCAGTCGTTTGAAAGTTATGGTTTTTTAGGGGCACATATACAGAACCAAAATGGTGTAGTTGGAACAAATTTCTGTGTATGGGCACCACATGCAAGAAATGTAAGTGTTGTTGGAAATTTTAATACTTGGTCTGGACAAAATCATCAAATGGAACGAATCAATGAGCAGGGTATCTGGAGTTTATTTATTCCTCAGGTTAATACGGGTGAAATGTACAAATACGAAATTATTACAGCTGCTGGAAATACCTTACTGAAAGCTGATCCATATGGATTTTATTCAGAGGTTAGACCAAATACTGCATCTGTTGTTCATGATTTATCTGGGTATAGCTGGAATGACCAAAAGTGGAAAAAGAGGAAGCGTCTAAAGCCTCCTTACGATCGACCAATGGCTATCTATGAAGTCCATTTAGGATCGTGGAAAGTAAAAGATGGTGAGGAGCTATACACTTATACTGAATTGATCACAGAGTTGATCCCTTATGTGTTAGCTCATGGTTTTACACATATTGAGCTACTACCTATCATTGAACATCCTTATGATCGATCATGGGGTTATCAAGGTACCGGTTATTTCTCCGCTACTAGCCGTTTCGGTAGTCCACATGAATTAATGGCATTTATTGATGCATGTCATAACGAAAATATCGGGGTCATTATGGATTGGGTCCCAGGACATTTTTGTAAGGATGAACATGGGCTTTATATGTTTGATGGAGAACCCACATTTGAATACAAAAATCATATTGATCGGGAAAATATTGATTGGGGAACAGCAAATTTTGATCTTGGTAAACCAGAGGTACAAAGTTTTCTAATCTCAAATGCAGTTTTTTGGATTGATTATTTTCATGTAGATGGTTTCCGTGTTGATGCTGTTGCAAATATGCTTTATTGGGCTAATTCAAATGAGTTAGTAGAGAATCCATATGCTGTTCAATTTTTAAAGAAGTTGAATGAGGCTGTTTTTGCTAAAGATCCTGATATTTTAATGATTGCTGAAGATTCAACTGATTGGCCAATGGTAACTGCCCCTACCTCGTCAGGTGGTCTTGGTTTTAACTACAAATGGAATATGGGTTGGATGAACGACATTCTTACCTATATGGAGGCTTCTCCAGAGCATAGGAATGAACTCCACCATAAAGTAACATTCTCCTTATTGTATACTTTTACAGAAAATTTCATTTTACCGTTTTCTCATGATGAGGTGGTCCATGGTAAGAAGTCTTTACTGAATAAAATGCCAGGTGATTATTGGCAAAAATTTGCTCAATTAAGGCTTCTATATGGATTTATGATTGCACACCCTGGAAAGAAACTTATCTTTATGGGGGGTGAATATGGGCAATTTGATGAATGGAAGGATCTAGAACAACTTGATTGGTTTTTAGATGAGTATGAGATGCACAACAAAATGCGTTATTATTTCAAAGAACTACTGCAGGTCTATCAAAAGCAAAAACCCCTATTCGAATTAGATCACTCAGAAGAGGGTTTTGAATGGATTGATGTGGAAAATCGAGATCAAAGTATTTTCTCGTTTATCCGAAAATGTAAAAAAGAAAATGAACTTCTTGTGGTCATATGTAACTTTAAACCGGTTGTTTACCATGACTATAAAGTTGGTGTCCCGATTGAAACTGATTATAAAGAGATTTTAAATAGTGATGCAATTGAATATGGTGGTTCAGATCAATTGAATAAAAAGAATATAAAAGCAATTGAAGGTGAAATTCATGGAAGACCCTATCATTTATCGATGACAATACCTCCATATGGAGTTGTTATATTACGATCAGTTAAAAAAAGAGGGGAGATTAACAATGGGAAGAAAAAAGTGCGTCGCAATGTTGTTAGCAGGGGGTAAGGGAAGTAGATTAAGTTCCCTTACGATTAATTTAGCCAAACCAGCAGTACCTTTTGGAGGAAAGTATCGGATTATAGACTTTACATTAAGTAATTGTACAAATTCTAGTATTGATACTGTTGGTGTATTAACACAATACCAGCCGCTAGTGTTAAATTCTTACATTGGAATTGGGAGTGCATGGGATTTAGATCGTAAAAACGGTGGTGTGACAGTACTTCCTCCTTATACAGAATCGTCTGAAATGAAATGGTATAAGGGTACAGCAAGTGCTATCTATCAAAATATTAACTACATCAAGCAATATGACCCAGAATATGTATTGATTTTGTCTGGAGATCATATCTATAAAATGGATTATTCTAAAATGCTAGATTATCATATTGAGAAAAATGCAGATGCATCTATTTCAGTTATAGAAGTGCCATGGGAGGAAGCGAGCCGATTTGGCATTTTGAATACAAATGATAAGATGCAGGTTGTTGATTTCGATGAGAAGCCAGCTATACCAAAAAACAATTTGGCTTCGATGGGAATCTATATTTTTAAATGGTCTATTTTGAAAGAGTACTTAGAAATGGATGAAAGAAATCAATATTCAAGTCATGACTTTGGAAAAGATATTATTCCTTTGTTATTGGATGAAAAACGCAATGTTGTAGCATACCCATTTAAAGGATATTGGAAAGATGTTGGTACAGTAAAAAGTCTTTGGGATGCGAATATGGATTTACTAAAAGAGGATGAACAATTGAACTTATTTGATCGTGATTGGAAAGTCTATACAGTAAATTCAAATCACCCTCCTCAATTTATAGCAGAGGATGCTAGTGTGACAGATTCGTTAGTAAATGATGGTTGTTTTATTATGGGGAATGTCGATCATTCGGTTTTATTCCATGGAGTAACAATTGGAGAAAATTCAATGGTGAAAAATTCTGTGATAATGCCTGATGCAGTTATTGGCGAAAATGTATATATAGAAAATGCGATAATTCCGAGTGGAATAGATATCCCAAATGGAACAATTATATGCCCGGATCAGAATACAGACGAAGTTTTACTTGTAACTGAAGAACTAATTGAAGAAATAAGCACGGTCGTTGATAGTAAAATCATTTAAGGATTTACAATATAATAATAAATTTAGCGTATTCCTGGTTGATGCAGAGCATGTTTGGCCACCTATGTGTGTGCAAGCATGATCTTTATGCGTCAGCCCCATTATCATCAAAAGGGGAGAATTTTAATTGAATCAGAAGATGTTAGGCATTATTGATGCAACAGCGTATAAACCGGAAATTGAAAATTTAACACTCCATCGTTCATTAGCTGCAATACCATTTGCTGGTCGCTATCGAGTCATCGATTTTATACTCTCCAATATGGTGAATTCAGCGATAGAGAGCGTAGCTATATTTCCTAAATATCAATATCGATCATTGATGGACCATCTAGGTTCAGGAAAACAGTGGGATTTAAATCGTAAAAAAGATGGTTTATTCTTCTTCCCGTCTCCTCATTTGCATAATCAGTATGATGAATTTGGATCATTTCGTCAGTTTTCCGATCATATTGATTTCTTCTTAAGAAGTACGCAGGAATACGCGGTGATTACAAATAGTCATACTGTTTGCAATATTGACTTTAATCAGGTGTTAAACCGACATCTTGAAAATGGCTGTGATATGACTGAAGTCCGAAAAGATGGTAGTTCCCTGCAAATGTATATTTTGTCTACTAAACTTCTTTTAGATCTAATATCAGATAAAGAGAAGACAGGTTTAGGGACGCTAACGGATGTTATTAATCAACATAAAAATCAATTAACGATCTGTGAGTATGAATTTACAGGCTACACAGCTGTTATCGATTCAATCACTAGTTATTATAAGCATAGTATGGATATGTTAAAACCAGCTATTTGGAGTGAGATTTTCTTGAAGAGTCGCCCTATTTTAACAAAGGCTATGGATGAGCCTCCAACAAAATATGGGAAAGATTCAAAGGTGAAAAATTCATTAATTGCTAATGGCTGTAACATCGAAGGTCATGTTGAAAATAGCATTATTTTCCGTGGGGTTCATGTAGGAAAAGATACTGTTATTAAAAATAGTGTCATTATGCAGAAATCGCAAATTGCTGATAACTGTTCATTAGATCATGTCATTGCTGATAAAGAGGTGAAAGTAGTGGATGCTGCTGAAATAAAAGGGTCTACTATATTGCCATTTGTATTAAGAAAACGAACAACCCAAGGAGTGTTGGTGAATCCGTGAAAGTATTATTCGCAGTTGCAGAATGCGTACCATTTGTGAAAACTGGAGGATTAGCAGATGTTGCAGGGGCCTTACCAAAGGAATTAACCAAGGCAGGCATGGATGTGCGTGTTATCCTTCCTAAATATAATTTAATTCCGGAAAAGTTTAGAGATGAAATGAAAAAGGTGAAGGAAATTACAGTGCCTGTTGGATGGAGACAACAGTATTGCGGGATTGAAACGCTTGAGTATGAAGGAATTACTTATTACTTCCTCGATCATGAATATTACTTTTATCGTGAATCACTCTATGGTCATTATGATGATGGAGAGCGTTTTTCGTTCTTTTGTAGAGGTGTTTTAGATGCAATAAAAGCAATAGATTTTCAACCAGATATTATTCACTCACATGATTGGCACACAGGCATGATCAATTTCTTATTGAAAGAGGAATATAGAAAAGATGTCTATTATCAAGAGATGAAGACTGTCTTTACGATTCACAACCTTCAATTTCAGGGGATTTTTCCTTTTGATATTGTGAATGATCTCCTAACTTTAGACGTAGATCATTTTAAAGAATTAGAATTCCATGGCTATGTGAATTTTATGAAGGGTGCCATAACTGCTTCTGATTTTATAACGACTGTAAGTCCGACTTATAAGGATGAAATTCAAACAGCTTATTATGGTGAAAGATTGGATGGCTTATTACAGACTAGAAAAGCGTCACTTATTGGAATCGTGAATGGGATTGATGATGTGGTATACAATCCAGAAACGGACGAGGAAATCGTTGAGCAATATACTGTGAAATCCTTAAGTAAGAAGACTGTGAATAAAACAGCGCTCCAATCTGCATTTGGTCTTCCAATTAAGGAAATCCCTCTTATCTCAATGATTACTAGATTAACTAAGCAAAAGGGCTTGGACTTAGTAAAACGTGTTCTAGAAGACGTAATGAGCAAAGATGTGCAAATGATCGTTCTAGGTACTGGTGATCAGGAATACGAAGATTTCTTTAAATATATGGAATGGAAGTATCCAAATAAATTCAAGGCATACATAGGATTTGATGAACAGTTGGCACATCGTATCTATGCAGGCTCTGATCTCTTTTTAATGCCATCAAAGTTTGAGCCTTGCGGATTAGGCCAACTTATAGCTTTACGTTATGGCACAATTCCAATTGTGAGGGAAACTGGTGGATTAAATGATACAGTTACCTCTTATCGGGAGGATACAGAAGTAGGCAATGGCTTTACATTTCGGAATTTTAATGCACATGACATGTTAAACACAATAAACCGCGCTATTGAATTTTATTATCTAAAAGAGTCATGGCAAGAGATCGTCGAAAATGCGATGAATCAAGATTATAGTTGGGCTCAATCAGCTTTAAAATACAACCAGCTATATGCTGATTTAATGACTAGGAGTGAAAGTCATGTTCTCGAACAAAGATCGGTTTAAAGCGAACTTTTTAAAAAGATTAGAAAGTATGTGTGGGAAAGGTTTTGAAGAATCTACGAAACGAGACCAGTATCATACATTAGGAAATATGGTGAGGGAATACATTAGTTCAAAATGGATTGAAACAAATGAACAATACCGATCTGAAAATAAAAAGCAGGTGTACTATTTATCTATTGAGTTTTTACTAGGACGACTATTAGGGCAGAACTTGCTCAATTTACGGATACATGATGTTGTTAGGGAAGGGTTAAGCGAACTAGATATTCATCTAAGTGAAATTGAGGAATGTGAATCAGACCCAGCATTGGGTAATGGAGGATTAGGTCGCCTTGCTGCTTGTTTCTTAGATTCGCTTGCGACGCTAAACCTGCCTGGACATGGATATGGAATACGATATAAACATGGTTTGTTTGACCAAAAAATTGTTGATGGTTACCAAGTTGAACTCCCAGAGCAATGGCTTAGGCATGGAAATGTTTGGGAGGTTCGTAAGCCAGATGAAGCGATTGAGATTTCCTTTTGGGGGAGAATTGAAACAAGTTGTGACAATAATGAACTTTCTTTTAAACAAGTTGGAGATCAGAAAGTTTTAGCGGTTCCATATGATATGCCCGTTGTTGGTTTTCATGTAAATACAGTAAATACCTTAAGACTTTGGAACGCTGAACCTGCTTCATTTGGTCCAAATCAAGATATCTTAACGTATAAACGTGAAACAGAAGCAATCACTGACTTTTTATATCCTGATGATACGCATGATGAAGGGAAAATATTGAGATTAAAGCAGCAGTATTTTCTTGTATCGTCAAGTATTCAAAGTATTATTTCTTCTTATAAAAAGGAAAATGCAAATGTAAAAGAGTTACACCAATATGTTGCTATTCATATTAATGACACACATCCTGCTCTAGCTGTTCCGGAGTTAATGAGGATATTAATTGATATTGAGGGTCTTTCCTGGGAGGAAGCTTGGGAGATTACTAGTCAGACTATCTCCTATACTAACCATACCATTTTATCTGAAGCCATGGAAAAATGGCCAATCCATTTGTTTAAACCACTATTACCGAGAATCTATATGATTGTTGAGGAAATCAATGAGCGTTTTTGTACAGAGCTTTGGGAGCGTTACCCAGGTGAATGGGAACGTATTGAACATATGGCGATCATTGCACATGGATTGGTGAAAATGGCTCATCTTGCTATAGTAGGTAGCAGTAGCATTAATGGGGTTGCTAAAATCCATTCTAACATTTTAAAAAATCGAGAAATGAAGTCTTTTTATGAATTATATCCTTGGAAATTTAATAACAAAACAAATGGCATTACACATCGCCGTTGGTTATTAAAAGCAAATCCTGAGTTAACCGCATTAATAAAGGAATCAATTGGCGAGGAATGGGTTAAGCATCCAGAAAAGCTATTAGATTTAAAGAGACATATCTATAACCCTTTATTGAAGGAACAATTTGCAGAAGTTAAAAGGAAAAGAAAAGAGATTCTAGCAAAAAAAATAGCTGAAAAAAATGGAATTATTGTTGATATTGATTCTATTTTTGATGTGCAAGTTAAGAGATTACATGCTTATAAGCGGCAATTATTGAACGTTCTACACATTATGTATTTATATAATCGAATAAGTGAGGATTCGAATTACACGATTCAACCTCGTACGTTTATCTTTGGTGCCAAAGCGTCACCAACCTATTATTATGCAAAAAAAATTATAAAATTGATCCACTCATTAGCTGATAAGGTCAATAATGATCCAAGAGTTTCGAAAGTTATAAAGGTAGTTTTTATGGAAAATTATCGTGTATCACTTGCAGAGGATATTTTTCCTGCAGCAGACATTAGTGAACAAATTTCAACAGCAAGCAAAGAAGCATCAGGCACTGGAAATATGAAATTTATGATGAATGGTGCCTTAACAGTTGGAACACTTGATGGGGCGAACATTGAGATTATGGATGAAATTGGAAGGGGGAACATCTTCACCTTTGGGTTAACCGCAGACGAGGTTTTGAAATATGAAGAAAATGGACGGTACAGATCAATGGAATATTATCATCATGATCAAAGAGTACGCCAAGTTGTTGATCAATTAACAAATGGTTTTTACTCAGAGGATGAAGGTGAATTTGAATCGATTGCCGATTCCCTTCTTGTTCAAAACGATCAGTACTTCGTCTTGCGAGATTTTGCTTCATATATCGAAATTCAAGAAAAGGTAGGATTAGCTTATCAAAATCCCGAGAAATGGTATGAGCAAGCCTTACTAAATATTTCTCATTCTGGTTTCTTCTCAAGTGATCGAACGATTCAACAATATGCAGATGACATTTGGAAAATAGAACCCCTAGGTGTAGAAATGTAAACAAGGGTTTTAGTTTGTCCTTATAAAGTTTAATAAATAGGAATAAAGTAGTGTGTTCTCCAGAGTGAGAGCACACTGCTTTTCTGTATCCAGGAAATTTTTAGAAATTGTAAAGGGTAAAATCGCTCGACATCCATCTCCAGATATTAGCGACGTATGAACTTCACTCTCCTCCATAAGATAATTCACCATCAATATCGCATGCACTCTTCATGTTTCCTTTACCTCATTACTGAGAAAAGGGCATTCAAGAAAGAGTTGAAGCTACCTTTAGTCCAATGGATAATTTAAATGAAGTAAAGAATACACCTGATCGATATTATTTGGTGGATGTACGAAATGGACCAAACCACAATTAAAAAAGGAAAAAATATAAGGTGCGGTGGAAATATTTCAAATTGATTTGGAATCACGTTTAGGAGAACTTCCCAAAGATAAAATACTAGTTCTTTATTGTTGGGATGTTTGGTGTAATACTGCATCAAAAGCAGCAATCGTATTAATAAACAATGGATTTGAGGTCAAAGAACTGGCAGGAGGTATTCCAGCCTTGAAAACAATGGACTTCCCATTAGAACTGTCGATAATTTTATAAGATATACTATGTGAGTAACTTGTATTTCTAAGTTTCAACCAATGCTATGTTTAATTTTAACTATTGAATGTAGTTCTCAAGAGCTTCTTAAGAAAAACCGCAATGCTCATCTCGTAAGAATAGGAGTGTTGCGGTTTCCTTATGGGATATTAATGCAATGATTTTAGTCTAATAATCTCCCTAAACCACCGAGTATACTACCTTCTCCACGACTATCTCCTCCAGAAGAGGGTGCGCTTGCGATTACTCGATCAGCTAAGCGGCTAAATGGTAAGGTCTGTATCCAAACAGTACCAGGCCCTTGAACAGTAGCAAAAAATAATCCTTCACCACCGAAGAAAGCAGTTTTGACCTTACCAACAAATTCAATGTTATAGTTAACATTTTTTGTTAAAGCGACAAGACAACCTGTATCTATTCGAAGTTTTTCTCCAGGCTGTAGTTCTCTTTTTATTATCGTACCACCTGCATGTAAAAATGCTAATCCGTCTCCTTCAAGCTTTTGCATGATAAATCCTTCACCACCGAAAAATCCTGTACCTAATTTCTTTTGAAAATCGATTCCGATGGACACACCTTTTGCGGCACAAAGGAAGGAATCTTTTTGACAAATAATTTTACCACCAAGCTCACTTAAGTCTACAGGAATAATTTTCCCTGGGTATGGAGCTGCGAATGAAACACGACTTTTCCCGACTCCTTTATTGGAGAAAACAGTCATAAATAAGCTTTCACCTGTAATAACCCGTTTACCGGCTCCGACAAGTTTTCCAAGCAAGCCTTTTTGATTATTATCACCATCGCCGAAGATCGTCTCCATATCAATACCATCTTCCATCATCATCATCCCACCAGCTTCAGCCACCACACTTTCACTCGGATCTAACTCAATTTCTACGCATTGCATATCATCACCATGCAGTACGTAATCAATTTCATGTGCGTTCACCTAAAATCCCTCCAATTATGTAGATTACAGTTAATTATTAGGTAACTGTGTTACTTGTCATTTTACAGTGTTTGATCATTTTATTGAATACTAGGATGAAATTTTTGCCCCTTCGATTTCCAATAAATACAATATTTGTCTAATTGCTTCTTCTTTTGAACAGGTGAAAAAATCTGTTTTCGCTAACCCTTGTTGTTCATTTGTTATCATTTTCGTGGTCACCTGGCATGTAATTTCCGGGACCCTAGCTGAGGGAAAGCCAGATCAAATGCCCATTTTTACACCCTTTTACAATGACGGTGGATCTGGTCAAACGGAAAGCTTGAGCCCATGAAATCGGTCATCTTTGCGACTAGGACTAGGTATCGTTTTAAACCAATTGGGCGCTGGACTCCGAAGAGAATCCTCTTTTTTAACCGTTTATTTTTCAGCGGCATCGTCAAAAAATAGTCCAAGTTATCTTTTAGTAAGGAAATAACATCGTGTGTTCTCCTCATTTTCCGGACACTTCTCTATGGAGACACGAAAAGACGCCATATAGATGGTCACTAGGAACCGTATCTCATTTCGGTTCGCAGAAGATTTCAAGGTGGGAGCAAAGCGAGTCACAGATAGCAGGCTCTGATTCCAATAGGATATATAGAAACATGGATGAGATTGAGGGAGTTTGTATGGCAACCTGATAACGGATGAGAAGGTGGATTCGCTACTGCTGATACTGCTAAAGATATCTCTCAGTGCAACATGTGGCGACGCTGTTGTCTCCACTGGATCTAGTGAGCGATATTCTGTGCTGTGTGAACGAACCCTAAGAGTACCTCCTTTTTGGATCCAAAATAGCAAATGGATTTTTTTCAAAACGCACTTTTAATATTTTCTTTTGTATCAATGTTTTAAGTAAGTCTTAGAATAAAAGGGAGCATAAACGCTCCCTTTGGTTATCCTTTAAAAGAGTTGTGCTTAGTTAAATCGTTCGATGATTTTTCCTTCCTTTTCCCCCACCATGTTGCAAGTAACGGACCAGAAATATTATGCCAAACGCTGAAAATGGCACTTGGTACTGCTGATAATGGAGAGAAATGAGCAACAGCTAAGGCGGCACCTAAACCTGAGTTTTGCATCCCAACTTCAATCGATATTGCCTTTTGATCTGCGAAATTAAGTTTAATGGCCTTAGCTATAAGAAAGCCAAGAAGTAGTCCTAACATATTGTGTAAAACAACAATTGAAAAGATAAGTAATCCAGTTTCAGCAATTTTATCTGAATTCACCGCCACTACTGCTGCAGCAACAGCTACAATTCCGACAACAGATATAAGTGGTAAAACGGCAACACTTTTTTCTACTTGATTACGAAGTAATAATTTAACAATAATTCCTAATACAATAGGTATTAATACTATTTGTACGATTGATAAGAATAAAGAACCAGCAGATACAGGTAACCATTTACTAGCAAACAATAGGGTTAGCGAAGGTGTTAGTATTGGCGCTAATAAAGTTGATACAGACGTAACAGCAACAGATAGTGCTGTATTCCCCTTTGCTAAGAACGTCATAACATTTGATGAGGTTCCACCAGGACAACATCCAACTAAAATCACACCTACTGCTACTTCAGGCTCTAATTGGAAAAGTGAGGCTAATCCGAACGCTAACAATGGCATGATTGTGAATTGTAAAATCACACCTAAAAAAACGCTTTTTGGAGCTTTGAAGACAGCCTTAAAATCTTTAAGTGATAAAGTTAATCCCATTCCAAACATAATAATTCCTAATAAAAGCGAAATATGAGGGGCGATCCACGTAAAGCCGTCAGGGATAAAAAATGCCAAGATCGCAAATAAAATAACCCAAATCGCAAATGTGTCTCCAGCCTTTTTACTAATTTTCTCTAGAATAATCATGATGTTAAAACCTCCTTCATAGGATTATATAATTTTATATTCAGAAATTTCAATATAAAAATAATATTTAATCATTATACCGACAGTGCAGCAAGGTAAAGTAACGTTATTTTTGTGGAAGTGTTCAGGGAGAAAGGGAAAAAGGGAAGTTTAGTGTTGAAGTATAAAGAGTAGATACAAATTAAAATGACCCCCACTAGGGAGTCATTTTAATTAAGCTTCATCCTCTGTATAAGGATCCTTTTCATAACCAGGTAAATCGCCAAAGATGGTCATAAGTCCTTCTTCGTCAAGCGTGTCCTCGTATTGTTCATGCTGATTAGAAGGGTACACAGTAATTTCTTTACCTTCGATATCGGTACCTATAAAGTTTTCGTAATCTTCTGCATACCCATCAGGTTCCTCAGATTCCATATAGACATCGTTATAGTGGTCTTTGGGTTCAGTAAGATCGGAGGGTGTTTCCGATGAGCCGTAGCTATTGACGATTTGATAAGCATCTTCAGCGTCAAATGCGACATTTTCATCTTGTCCATCAAAATTAAACTTTCCGAATGGAGGCATGAGAACACCCTCTTCAATTGGTCGTTCATGTGAGACAAATTGTTCTGGTGAATGCTCTATACATGTTGTCGCTGTAGGGAGTGCATCAAGTCGTTCAAGTGGAATTGCTACTCCACAAACTTCACATTTTCCATAGGTTCCTTTTTCAACTGCTTGTAAGGCCCGGTCAATGTCTTTTAATTCTTCTTCAGTATGTTCATTTAAAGCAATGTCTTTTTCTCGCTCATAAAGTTCTGTTCCTTCATCACCTGGGTGGTTGTCATAGCTAGAAAGCTCACCAACTGATTCATGGAAATGTCCTTGTTCTAAGCCATAATGTCCGTTAATTTTAAATTGTTCTTCTATACCTTTTTTTAATTTTACAAGCTGTGAACGGAAGGTCTCTACTTGTTGTGAACTTAGCACGCCATCCACGCTCCTTCCTAAATATATTTCTTTCCTTATTATAATCAGTTGACACTAAATCATGATTGTAAAAAATTACACAAAAAAAACACGGGATTGTCCGTGTTTTAATGTATAGCGATCTGAGTACAGAGTCCTGTATTTTAATTAAAATATAACTACTTTTTTTGCTTTAATATAGCAAGTCTAATGTATTAAACAAAATGTCCAATTAATAATCCTATTGCTAACAAGAAGCCAAATTGAATATTTGTTTGCGCCGTAGCTTTCATTGCCGGCATCATTTCTATTGGATGAACCTTTCCAATAAATTGTTTAACAGCAGACATTGCCTTAGGGATACTTAATAGGATAAGTAATGCCCAGAATGTTACAATACCAGTTAAAATTAATATAAAGATGATGACATAAGAAGTAATAAACAAAGAGCCAAGGAAACGGATGGATTTTTTTCGTCCTAATAAAATAGCAAGTGTTTTTCGTCCGTTATCTTTATCACCGTCTAAGTCACGAATATTATTAGAAGTTAGAATGGCTCCAACTAAAATGGCAATCGGTAGAGATAGGATAAAGACAGTAAGTGAAATGGTTGTTGTTTGGATAAAATAAGCTAATAAAATGATAACAGTCCCCATAAAGAAGCCTGATACAAGTTCGCCCAACGGTGTGTAAGCGATTGGATAAGGCCCTCCTGTGTAGAAGTAACCAGCTGCCATACAAACGATACCAATAACAGCTATCCACCATGAAGACATCAGACAAATGTATATGCCAATTAATGTTGCAATTCCAAGAAAGGAAAATGCTAAGTTTAGCACGGTTTTTGGTTTGATACCGTTTCGAACGATAGCTCCACCAATGCCAACAGAATCTTCGGTATCTAAGCCACGTTTATAATCGAAGTACTCATTAAACATATTTGTTGCAGCTTGTATAAGAATAGATGCTAATAGCATTGCTATGAATAATGAGAGCATTATAGATCCTTCGTGCAAGGCTAACACAGTTCCAATGGTTACTGGAATAAAAGCTGCTGATAGTGTATGAGGACGAAGCAGCTTCCACCATACCTTCCAACCCTTGTCCTTTGTGATTGAAGGAACATGCGGCGTTGTCTGAGGTTGCATTTGATCTCTCCTTTTTTTTATAAAAAACAAATAGTTCATATAAACGACTCCCAAACAATAGTTTAGAAAAATAAAATAGGGGTGTCAATGCTTTTCATTCCTTTTGCTGTGTAGAGCTTATTATTACCAGATATGCCTATAAAATGACCACTAGTTTTAGCACGTTTTGATTTTAATCCTGATCGGCAAGATATATAATAAGGATAACAAGTGAATTTAATCTGGAAATCCATTCTATTGACACACCTAAGTAGTAGGTGTATCTTAATATAAGCAATTTTCGGTACGGGGGGATAAGCTTTTGTTAACAACTTTGGATCATACTATAAGAGAAACAATTCAACATTCATTAGAAGAGGCAAAGCGGATGAATCATTCAGTGATCGTTAGCCGCATTAAAGAAGTGGATGTCATAGACCCCCTCCATTTTTTTGCTTCTGGTGAGGAATTATCTTTAGGTGAGCGGTTCTTTTGGTCTGCGCCAAATGATGAACTTACGATGGTAGGAATGGGAAATGAGCTAGTATTAGAAAATGACAATCCTACAACTGAACGGTTTCAAATAATAGAAAAAGAGTGGAAAAAATATGGAAAAAAGGTAATATCTGAACAACACCAAAAATTGATTGGGACTGGTCCACTATTATTTGGTGGCTTTTCTTTTGACCCGCTTAAAAAGAAAGATCCACTTTGGGATGCCTTTTCAGAAGCTAAATTTGTCTTACCATCAACGATGTTAACGATTATTAATAACAAATACTATCTTACGATAAATAAATTACTTACACCTTATGATCAGTTTGAAACGAGTATTAAGCATTTTGAACAATTTGAACAATTTGATAAAACGCAATCTTTCTTTCCTTATCAAATAGATTGTGAAAAAGGTAACGAATTCGCTTCAATCGAACTAAAAACGGCAGAATGGGTAGAAGCAGTTCAAAAGGCAACAACAGATATTCGTGCGAAAAAGATCGATAAGGTTGTTCTCGCTCGTGAAGTTCATTTAGAATTCTCCCAAAAAATAGATCCTTACCAAGTTGTTGGCCGACTCCAAAAGGAACAACCAACAAGCTTTATTTTCGGATTTGAAAATGGACTTCAGCAATTTATTGGTGCAACTCCAGAGAGATTGGTAAAGAAGGAAGAAAATCAAGTTCTTTCAACATGTCTTGCAGGCTCTATTAAGAGAGGGAGAACGACTAAAGAGGACAAGCAATTAGGAGAACAATTATTAAATGATGATAAAAATTTAATTGAGCATAATATTGTTGTGAAAATGATTAAGGACTCATTAAAACATTGTTGCTATGATTTAGATGTTCCCGAAGCTCCAGCTTTATTAAAAACAAAAAATATCCAGCATCTTTATACACCAGTAAAGGGATTTGTGAATGCTGGACACTCATTACTTTCAATGGTCGAAAGGCTTCACCCTACTCCTGCCTTAGGAGGATTCCCAAAGGGATCAGCTATTGAGAAAATTAGGGAGTTAGAGCCTATGCACCGTGGCTGGTATGCGGCACCGATCGGTTGGTTTGACCATGAAGATAATGGTGAATTTGTTGTAGCTATTCGATCAGGTTTAATCGAGGGGAATAAGGCAGCTCTTTTTGCAGGATGTGGGATTGTTGAGGAGTCAGATCCAAAATCCGAATACTTTGAGACCAAGATTAAATTAAAACCAATGCTGTCAGCGTTAGGAGGAGTAGAGCATGAGTAATCTCGACTCATTTACCAAGTATGTAGCAAGCTTTGTTGATGAACTAGTTAGCTCAGGCGTAGAAAAGGTTGTCATTAGTCCAGGATCACGCTCTACCCCACTAGCCATACTAATGGCTGAACATCCTGACTTAACTTGTTACATTAATATAGATGAACGATCAGCAGGCTTTTTTGCCCTTGGGATTGCTAAGGCTCAAAAAAAGCCTGTTGCATTGTTATGTACGTCTGGTACGGCAGCAGCGAATTATTACCCAGCTATAGTTGAAGCGCATTATTCAAGAATTCCGTTACTAGTATTAACGGCAGACAGGCCACATGAATTAAGAGATGTGGGTGCCCCACAAGCCATTGACCAACTACATATGTATCGTAACTACGCTAAATGGTTTGTTGATATAGCATTACCTGAAGAGGAAATTGCAATGTTTCGCTACATTCGAACAGTTGCTGCAAGAGCAGTTGGAACGGCGACTACAAGTCCGGCTGGTGTCGTACATCTAAACTTTCCATTTCGAGAGCCGCTAATGCCTAACTTAGAACTTCCGAACTTGTGGAGTAAACAAGACAACAGACATACGTATCTACATATTCCTACAACTAGTTCCGTTTTGTCAGACATGGATATGGATAAAATTGCAGAACTAATTCAGGATGTTTCAAAGGGTGTGATCATCTGTGGTGAACACGGAGACATGGCGTTTGCTGAAAGTCTACAAAAGTTGTCTAAGCATTTACATTTTCCTGTACTTGCTGACCCTTTATCCCAATTACGTGCAGGGGAACATAATAAACAGGGAATTGTCGATAGTTATGACTCACTTTTAAAGGATTCTATCCTGTCAGAAGTGCTCAAGCCGGATGCAGTTATTCGGTTTGGTTCAATGCCAGTTTCAAAGCCATTAATGCTTATGCTTAAAAATAACCCTGATATCATTCAGATTGTTGTTGACCCTGGTGGTGTCTACCGAGATCCTACATTAAATGCGTCCCAATTGATTACTTGTGATGAAAGGATTTTTTGCGAAAATTTGAGATCAAAAGTAAGTGGGAAAAACCGATCTCGCTTTTACGAATTGTGGGTAGAATGTAATGAAAGGTACTGGGACTTGATTGAAAAATCCTTTGGACAGATAACAGAAATGTTCGAAGGGAAAGTCGTTCGAGAGCTGCAGGAATTATTACCAAATCAAAGCTCACTGGTTGTTGGCAATAGTATGCCTATCCGCGATGTTGATTCATTCTTTGGTCATACCAGTAAGAATATTACCATCTATGCAAATAGGGGAGCAAGCGGTATCGATGGAGTTGTATCAACTGCACTAGGGGTAAGTGTAGATACAAAGAAACCTACCTTTTTGTTAATTGGTGATTTATCCTTTTACCATGATTTAAATGGGTTACTAGCAGCAAAGTTGAATAAGCTTGATTTAACGATTATTTTGATTAACAATGATGGGGGAGGGATCTTCTCATTTTTACCTCAAGCAAAAGAAGAAAAGCATTTTGAAACATTGTATGGCACGGCAATTGGTTTAGACTTTTCAAAAGTGGTAGACATGTACGATGGTAGTTATAAAAAAGTTACTAGTTGGAATGAATTTCAAAGATATTTTCATTCAATCCAAACAAATAAAGGTTTAAAGGTTATCGAAATATCAACAGATCGAAAAACTCGTGTCAAAGTTCATCGGGAATTGTTAGATCATGTTTCCCAGGAAATAAGAAATGTGCTGAA
Organism: Metabacillus sp. GQ13; assembly: GCF_059758525.1. NCBI lineage: Bacteria > Bacillati > Bacillota > Bacilli > Caryophanales > Bacillaceae > Metabacillus > Metabacillus sp. GQ13. The sequence continues at coordinate 91,507 of NZ_JCAXET010000019.1, read as the reverse complement.
TTCATGAAAATAAGAGGCGTAGATTATCATGTTGATGTGGTATCAGAAGAAGGGGAACCCCTTGTTTTATTACATGGATTTACCGGATCTTCTCAGAATTGGAATGAAGTAATAAAAGAGTTTTCTAATTATAAGCTAATTGTTATCGACATAATCGGTCATGGGCAATCTGCTAGTCCTGTAGATCCTTTACGGTATAAAATAGAAGAGGTTGTAAGGGATCTTGGTCAAATTCTTAATGAGCTAAATATTGAAAAGGTAAACCTTTTAGGCTACTCTATGGGTGGTAGATTAGCTTTATCATTTGCAATGATTTATCCTACACGGGTAACTAAATTAATTCTAGAAAGTAGTTCACCAGGATTGGCAAATTCGAATGAACGAGCTAAACGGAAAGAGGCGGATGAAAAGCTAGCTGCAGAAATAAACTCGCTTGGTTTAGTTCATTTTGTAGATAAATGGGAAAGCCTGCCTTTATTTAAAACTCAAAAAAAATTATCACCTAGCCAACGAAATTCGTTGAGAAGGCAACGATTATTAAACACCTCGCTTGGATTGGCAAATAGTTTAATTGGGATGGGGACAGGAGTACAACCTTCATGGTGGGACAAGCTACAAAGCTTGAATATTCCTGTTTTACTTTTATGTGGAGAGCATGATAAGAAATTTTGTAATGTTGCAATACGTATGCACGAACTATTAACAAAATCAGTTAGAAAAGAAATAAATGGTGCAGGTCATGCAATACATGTGGAACAACCACGAATCTTTGGTAAAATAGTAAATGACTTTTTAAAATGAAAGTAAGATATGATATAGGAGGCTATATAATGGCAATTGAATGGGTTTCTGAACGTAAGTATGAGGAAATTATTTATCAAACATATAATGGCATTGCAAAAATCTCGATTAATCGTCCACATGTACATAATGCATTTACACCGAAAACAGTCATGGAATTAATTGATGCCTTTGCAAGGGCACGTGATGATCAGAATGTAGGAGTAATCATCCTAACTGGTGAGGGTGAAAAGGCATTTTGTTCTGGCGGAGATCAGAAAGTTAGAGGACACGGTGGATATGTTGGTGATGATCAAATACCTCGGTTAAACGTACTTGATTTACAACGTCTTATCCGTGTAATTCCAAAGCCTGTTATTGCAATGGTAGCTGGTTATGCAATTGGTGGAGGTCATGTATTACATATTGTTTGTGACTTAACAATTGCAGCAGACAATGCTGTATTTGGACAAACTGGACCTAATGTAGGCAGTTTTGATGCTGGTTATGGTTCAGGTTATCTTGCAAGAATAGTTGGTCATAAAAAGGCTCGTGAAATTTGGTTCCTATGTAGACAATACAGTGCAAAGGAAGCATTAGACATGGGATTAGTAAACACAGTAGTGCCTTTAGAACAACTTGAAGCAGAAACTGTACAATGGTGTGAAGAGATACTACAAAAAAGTCCAACAGCCATTCGCTTCTTAAAAGCAGCATTTAACGCTGATACAGATGGCCTTGCAGGAATTCAACAATTTGCTGGTGACGCAACATTACTTTACTATACGACAGATGAAGCAAAAGAGGGCCGTGACGCATTTAAAGAAAAACGTGAACCAAACTTTAAGCAATTCCCACGTTTTCCTTAATAAGCCGATGACTATGTTAGATAAGGAAAGCTTGATGATTAAACCCATCAAGCTTTTTTTTACAGGTTTTAAATAAAGGCTATTTTCGCAAAGATTGTTGTTTCTGTATTAAGAACATCATGACAAATTTAGCTTATCCTCGTATTCATTAATAATGACTTAGACATGTTCTATTAAAATAGTTTCAATTTATCAAAAAGGACTGTTTTTTTAGGATTATAGCAACAAACTTGTAGAAAGAGCCTAAATAACCAATATAACGAATAAATGGTGGTGTAATAAGTGGATACATTCATGCCAAACTGGTTAAAGCAACGCGCAGAGCTTACACCGGATCGGCTTGCCATAAAATCACAGGACGAAAACATAACTTTTAATGAACTATATAGAAGAGTACAAAACCGTGCATCTATCTTAAAACGGAGCGGCGTACAAAGTGGTCAGCATGTCGGAATATTAATGAAGAATAGTGTTGAAATGATCGAAACCATCCATGCTGTTATCTCAATTGGGGCAGTTTCTGTTTTGTTAAATACCCGTTTGACTACCGAAGAGCTGGTATGGCAACTAGTTGATGTCGAGGCAGTCCATATTATCTGTCATATTGAACTAAAAGATAAGGTACATACACTTAAGGATAAAATACAAATTGTGGTCATTGGAGATTCTTTATCTGTGGACAATCAATTCGCTGAAGGAATTGATGAGGAATTTTCACATAATCAATTGGCAACAATTATGTATACCTCCGGGACGACAGGTAGACCAAAGGGCGTTATGCAAACCTTTGGTAATCACTGGTCCAGTTCAGTAGGGTCTGCTCTGAATTTGGGATTACTTCCTAGTGACCGTTGGTTATTGGCTGTTCCATTATTTCATATTAGTGGGCTTTCGATCGTCATGCGTAGTGTTATCTATGGAATTTCAATTGTTTTACATGAACATTTTGATGCAGAACGTATGAATAGTGCAATTATCAAAGATAAGGTGACAATTGTGTCCGTTGTGACAACAATGCTGCAACAAATGGTTGAAAATCTTGATACTCAACAATATCCTGATTCATTTCGATGTATGTTAGCAGGCGGTGGACCTATTCCGAAAAACTTACTTGAAGAATGCCAAGCACGAAATATTCCTGTTTATCAAACATACGGAATGACTGAAACTGCTTCACAAATTGTGACTTTGTCACCTGAATATAGCATGACAAAGTTAGGGTCGGCAGGAAAACCTCTATTTTCATGTCAAATTAAAATCGTAAAGAACGGAAAAGAATGTCTACCAAATGAAGAAGGAGAAATTCTTGCAAAAGGTCCCAACATAACAAATGGTTATTGGAAGAGGGAGGATGCAACACAAGAATCTCTTCAAGATGGTTGGCTTCACACCGGTGATCAGGGCTACAAAGATAGCGAAGGCTTTTTATTTGTATTGGATCGTCGATCAGACCTCATTATATCTGGGGGTGAAAATGTTTACCCAGCTGAAATAGAAGCTGTTTTGCTTACCCATCCTAATGTCCTGGATGTAGGTGTTGTTGGTGTAGATGATGAAAGATGGGGCCAGATTCCGCATGCATTTGTCGTTTTGCGGGATAGAAGTATCAATAAAAATGAGCTAGTTGAATACTGTAAACAACGTTTAGCAATCTACAAAGTACCAAAAGAGTATACGAGTGTTGATATGCTTCCAAGAAATGCGTCCAATAAGCTACTACGAAGAAAATTAAAAGAACAATAGGTAAGGAAGGAAGCAATGATAAAAATAAAAACAGTAACATTGCATCATATCAATCAAACATTAAAAGTCCCGTTTAACTCTAGCATAGGTCATGTTACAGATCGAGATAGTATTTTAGTGGAGGTTACAGACATTGAAGGAAATAGTGGATGGGGAGAAGTTGTTGCTTTTTCAACACCATGGTATACAGAAGAAACAATTACTACTTGTTTTCATCTTTTAAACGATATCTTAATTCCATTAGTAATGAATGAAACGATTAATCATCCAGACCAACTTCAAAGTATTTTCAAAAAAGTAAAACGCAATTATATGGCTAAGGCTTCATTAGAAGGAGCTATCTGGGATTTATTTGCCAAAAATCAAGGGAGGTCACTTTCATCTATTCTAGGTGGTGTTAGGACTGAAATTGAAAGTGGTGTTGTAATCGGTATAGGTTCAGTTCCAAAAATGATAGACCAAATAAGCGAATATTTAAAACAAGGATACAAACGATTTAAAGTAAAAATTTCGCCATTTCAAGATATTCAGTTACTTGAAGTTATTAGGGGGGAGTTTCCAAATTTACCATTAATGGCAGATGCTAATTCTTCCTACACACTTCAAGATCTTGATCGATTAATTGAATTGGATAAATATAATCTCATGATGATTGAACAGCCCTTAGCTGCTGATGACATCATTGATCATGCAAAGCTTCAGGAAAAGCTCTCAACAGCTATTTGCTTAGATGAAAGCATTGTAACAAGTGAGGATGCCCGTAAAGCGATAGAACTTGGTAGTTGTAAGATCATAAATATTAAACCGGGTCGTGTTGGTGGTTTAACGGAAGCAATAAACATTCATAATCTCTGTAAAAACAATCAGATACCAGTTTGGTGTGGCGGGATGCTTGAAACTGGAATTTCTCGTGCTCATAACATAGCATTAGCATCATTGGATAATTTTTCAATTCCCGGGGATATTTCTTCTTCAACTAGATACTGGGAAGAAGATCTTGTTTATCCTGAAATAATTGCAGTCAATGGAAAGATAACCGTACCAAGCGAAGTAGGCTTAGGTTTCCATGTCAATATGGATGTTATTAGAAAGTATCGAGATTCAGTGACCGTGATTAAAAATCCAAATTATATATAAATTGAACTTCATTTTTAATTGGAAATAGTTGAACTTTCCTGATCAAAATTCAATAGTATCAAGTAGCCTAAAGATAGTGTATAAACTATACTTCATTTGAAAGGATACCTTTCATAAAATAATAATTAGTTTCTCTCTCTGCTCATTTCCAGTCGATTACGGCTGGATTTTTTTTTGCGAAAATCGGATGTTTTTCTAAGGTAGCTTTGTGATAACTGTACATATAAACGAAGAAGCGTTTGAATTTGTCGATAAGTGATTGTTGACATAAATGGTCGAGCGCATTATTATTGCATTAAGGAAACATTTTTAGTCTTGTAAATAAAAACTGTCACAAGCTAAAATATTGGCACATACACTAAAAAACAAAATGGTCATCATTTAAAACAAAGAGTACCTAATGGGAATATCTTTGAAGATGATTTGGAGGAGATACAAAATGAAAAAATGGTTCATTACAATTCTATCAATAGTTGGTGTCATATCTTTAACTGCATGTGGGAGTAATGAAATAAAGGGAGATTCTAGTGATGTAATTCAAGTAACAACAACAACTGGGCAAATTGCTGATTTAGTAAAGAATATCGGTGCTGATCAAGTAGACGTCATGTCATTAATGGGTCCTGGAATTGATCCTCATCTATACAAAGCGTCACAAGGTGATATTCAAAAACTAAATAAAGCAGATATCATTTATTATAATGGACTTCACTTAGAGGGGAAAATGGGAGAGGTTTTCGAAAAGATGTCAAAAGGTAAACCAACTGTAGCGGTAGCTAATTCGATTCCTGCGAATAAATTGTTAAATGCAAATGATTCCGATGCCCATGATCCTCATGTTTGGTTCGATATTCAAGCCTGGATTTATGTAACCGATGTAGTTGAACAAGAACTTTCAAAGCTTTCTCCAGAAAATGAGGAGATTTTTAAAGAGAATGCAAAAACCTATAAAGAGAAGTTAGTAGATTTAGATCTGTATGCAAGAGAACAAATTGAATCAATTCCTGAAAATAGTCGAGTACTTGTTACTGCTCATGATGCTTTTAACTATTTTGGTCATGCTTATGGACTTGAAGTAATGGGTTTACAAGGGCTAAGTACAGATTCGGAATATGGATTAAAAGACGTTCAAGAGCTTGTTGATACATTAACTGAGAGGAATATAAAAGCAGTTTTTGTAGAAAGTAGTATTTCAGAAAAGTCGATAACAGCGGTAGTCGAAGGTGCTAAGAAACAAAATCATCAAGTTGTAATTGGCGGAGAACTTTACTCAGATGCTATGGGTGAAGCAGATACAGACCAGGGAACATTTATCGGGATGTTTAAACACAATGTTGATACGATTGTGTCATCTTTAAAATAGACGGAGAAAAATTAAAGGTAGGTGTTTTGTTTTGTATCCAGTTCAAGTGAAAAATTTAACGATTGCCTATCATATGAAGCCTGTTCTACAGGAGGTTAATTTTACTATTCCAGAGGGTAAATTGATTGGCATCATTGGTCCTAATGGAGCTGGTAAATCAACATTAATTAAAGGGGTATTAGGTTTAATCCCAATAGCAACTGGCGAGGTTACCTTTTATGGAGAATCTTATAAAAAACAAAGAAAGCGAGTAGGATATGTTCCCCAACGTGGTTCGGTTGATTGGGATTTTCCGACCGATGCAATGGATGTTGTGTTGATGGGTAGGTACGGACATATCGGCTGGTTTAAACGGCCAAAAAAACAGGATATTGAAATTGCGAAGGAATGCCTAAAAAAGGTTGGGATGCTAGAGTATGGGAATCGTCAAATTAGTGAGCTCTCTGGAGGACAGCAGCAACGTGTTTTCCTTGCAAGAGCTCTAGCACAAGATGCTGACATTTATTTTATGGATGAACCATTTGTCGGTGTTGATGCTGCAACTGAGAAAGCGATTATCTCGTTACTTAATGAATTAAAGAATCAAGGTAAAACAGTTATGGTAGTACATCATGACCTCCAAACAGTAAAAGAGTATTTTGATTGGGTCCTTCTATTAAATATGAGAAAGATTGCCTTTGGTCCAACTGACACAACCTTTACAATTGAAAATCTTCAAAAGACATATGGTGGTAAGCTTACCTTTTTACAGAATAAAGCTATATTGATTGAGGATACACTCCCACAATAAATCTAAAATATCTTTCGTTCAGAAGGAAATAACAGGATACATTTAGTTTATAACGGTTAGATAGTAGACAGAGACTGCTCATATAGTTCAAAACAGAGGTGAAATTCATTGCTAGAACAGATCTTATTACAATTGCAAAATCCTAATACACAGTGGGTATTGCTCGGAACCATGCTCCTTGGTATGGCGAGTGGTGTAGTTGGAAGTTTCACCTTATTACGAAAACAAAGCTTAATTGGTGATGCCATGGCCCATTCTGCTTTACCAGGAGTATGTGTCGCCTTTCTTTTGTATGGTTCAAAATCGTTAATCTGGTTTCTAATAGGGGCTGCAATAGCAGGGTTAATTTCTTCCTTTATCATACAAGTGATTATCAATCATTCTCGGATTAAAGAAGACTCTGCTCTGGGGATTATCATATCCGTATTCTTTGGTTTTGGTATAGTCCTGCTAACGTATATTCAACATAATGGTGCTGGAAATCAAAGTGGATTAGATGATTTCATTTTTGGGCAAGCTGCCTCGATGGTTGCAGCAGATGTAAGATTAATTGCGATTATATCCGTTATTTTGATTGTTATGACAACTGTTTTTTACAAAGAGTTTAAATTACTATCGTTTGATCACCATTTTGCAAAAGGTCTTGGCATACCTGCCAAATTCTTTAATGGGGTTTTACTTTTACTCATCGTATGTTCAGTAGTAATAGGTCTTCAAACAGTAGGTGTAGTTCTAATGGCTGCCATGTTAATTACTCCTGCAATTAGTGCTAGATATTGGTCAGATAAACTTAGCTATATGATTATTATTTCAGGGTTATTTGGCGGTGCTTCTGGTGTTATAGGTACCTTGCTAAGTACAGTCACAAAAGGGATGGCAACTGGTCCATTAATAATTGTTGCAGCCACTTGTATGTTCCTTATATCTCTAACCTTTGCACCGAAGAAAGGTTTACTTGTGAAGATGACGAAACAACTTAAGTTGAGAAAGAAAACTGCTGTTAATCAAGTTCTTTTGAGTTTTTATGATCTTGAAGAGGCTGGAGTAACTAGTGGTGCAACTGAAAGGGAGCTTCTTCTGAAGCGTAAAGTATCAACTAGGCTATTACATTATGCTAATGAAGTATTGAATAAGGAGAAGGTAATCGTAAAAACCAAAGGGAACAAATGGTTGCTTACAGATAAAGGAATTGAGACAGCGTATAAATTAGTATTACAGCAACGTTTATATGAAATGTATTTGATGTATGAAATGGAATTTGCTTATTTAGAGCTCAAAACAAGGGATGATTTACAGTTTAGTGATTTAACCGTGGATGCAAAGAATCATTTATTATCACTATTAGATATTCATGACCGAACACCAAAGTTGGTTCCGAAATCTTCCAACAACAATGAAAGGAGCGGGATGATAAATGACCTATGATGCATGGATTATGATAACTGGTTCACTAGTTGGGATTACCTGTGCGATGATTGGCTGTTTTTTAGTACTAAGAAGATTGGCTATGCTCGCTGATGCTATTTCCCATACAGTTTTGTTAGGTATTGTAGGTGGTTATCTTCTTAGTCGAAGCCTAGATGGTCCAGCATTATTAATTGGAGCGGTGGTAGTAGGTCTTTTAACAGCGCTACTTGTTCAAGTACTAAATAGTAATGGTGTTCAATCAGATGCTGCAATAGGGGTGGTGTTTACATCACTTTTTGCAGTTGGTGTTATTCTATTATCTGTTTTCGCGGGAGATATTCACCTGGATGTTGATCATGCTTTAATGGGGGAAATTACCTTTATTCCTTGGGATACTGTTCAGTGGAATGGAATGGAGTTAGGACCTAAAGCGGTATGGATGTTGTCATTAGTATTGATTGTCAATCTACTGATAATTATCTTCTTTTATAAAGAATTTAAAATAAGCTCATTTGATCCTGAAATGGCTGTTGCAATTGGGATTCCTGTTTTATTTATTCATTATTTGCAAATGGGAATGCTGTCCATTACAACAGTTGCTTCATTTGATAGTGTAGGTGCGATATTAGTTGTTGCTATGCTGATTGTCCCAGCCACAACTGCATATCTGTTAACGGATAAGCTGTTATATATGTTATTTATAAGTGCAAGTATAGGTGTAATATCAGCGTTAAGTGGTTATTATATAGCAACTTTATTTAACGTTTCGATCGCAGGGGCAATGGCCACATCTACTGGTGTCTTATTTGGAATCACTTTTTTCCTTTCTCCTAAGCATGGATTATTAGCCAAAAGGAGAGTACAAAGAAAGCTCGCTAAAATAAGCAATTTGAGAAGAACATCGGGAACATCTACAGCAATAGAGAACACCGACTTGTAAGAAGGACTAGGATAGTGAGTCTCTATAAGAACAGCAAAAAATATGTAGAAAATGTATAAATATGATAATCATTATCAATAATACCTATGAAAGGAACGAGTAGTTACAGCCACTCGTTCCGAATAAAAGGTTGCTAATGTAAATTAGGTAGTTGGTTCGAACGTTTTGCAATCCGTTTCTTTACTGCTTTCTGCTTGCTCACCAGTATGACTTACTACATAGATCGCATCTGCTTTACACTTATTTCCTTGTCCCCAATAGTGACAATTATTTACTTCACAAAGAACATCCTGTGCCATGTTGTGTACCCTCCTTAGAATGAGATACATCATTAGTCTGTCAAATTCATTCGATTTTCATACCCAAAGTAGATGAAAAACAACTAAAGGCGAAGGATCTTAAACAACGAAAATGATGTTTTTGGAAACATTTTGGCACAATTGTAAGTGGTTTCCTGAACAATTCCCCCAGTTTATTGCTAAAAAAATGTCTTCGGAAAGAAGAGCTTATCTTCAAGAGTTTTGAAGCAATATGCATAAGCTACTGGAATAATTGCCATTCATAAAATCCTCAAAAATGAATTTTTACAGGTATCCTACTTCTTCTCCCATCTTTTTTCGGATTAGCTTTATTTATTATCATCAGTGAAGGCGGTAGTAATCAGTTTGAATTTGGTATGTTGGGAGAAAGTGGTGGAGGATCGGCAATATCTAATGAAGTGTTGCGATATGAACCCCTTATTCAGGAATATAGGGTAGGTGAACATGTCAGACCCGTAATTTGCAATTGTTAGTGGATTGTAAAGTGGAGGGGATATTACCCGAAAATAGAAAAATCAGGAGAAAAGTACCTTGTAATCCGATATTCTATAGGGTTACGATGGTATGGACTACTTTGGAAGTGAGGTGTAGTGATGGACAAACTCTTTCCTTATATTTTTTTAAATACCTTAACTTTTTAAGCATTTTGATGCAGTAGATTATTGTTATTGATCATAGCACCTAAGTATACCGCAGAATGCAGATCTTCTTCAAATGAGCCCACATCTCAGATATTGTTCGCCTAAACCAGTTTAGATTGAACAATCTTCAGAATTACTAACTGATCCCGAAGTTAACACTCAATATCAATATTCGTACCACGGTTCAAAAGGTGTATTACTTGTGACAAGGGATAAACAGCCCAAGTGTTCGCCCTTCCTAGAAAAACCCAGACATGTCCCCATTAAGACATCCTTTATAAGTTCCTGGTCGTATCATTACCTTTCTAGACATGGATTTATACCTGTTTCATTTTCCACTCAATCATTTATTGGTCTTGTTAACCATTTAAACATCATATTTCGGTAAAATACTATTTTTCGTCAGGGGGAAAATCATGTTTAAAAAATCTAAAACTTTACTTGCTACTGTGCTAACATTATCAATGGTGGCTGAATTTATTCCATTAAAAGAACCTGTTAATGTATATGCTGATACTGAAGTACATACAGCTCTATCAGTCCCAAGTGGTATTGAAATCCCTTCTGTTACTCAAGCCTCTATTTCTTTGGAATGGAACAAAGTAGATGGTGCTGAAAGTTATAATATTTATCGAACAAGATTGGGATATAAAGATTATAAATTAATTGGTAACTCACAAACTACAAATTTTGTTGACGTTAATATTGAAAGCGATTCCAATTATTTATATAAAGTTTCAGCATTAAATGCCTCCGGTGAAGGGGATCTATCTGCAGAGGTGTTAGGCATGCCAGAATGGTCATTCCCAAACCTGGTGAGTAAGATTGATATAAGTGCAGCGGGCACAGGAAATAGAATGCGTATCGGAGATATGAACGGGGATGGGCGCCATGATATTTTAATGGTACAGCCAGCATATGAAAGCAGAGATGCTTATAATCCCCGTTTTGTAGGACATTTAGCAGCATATGATATTGAAGGAAACTTATTGTGGCAGCAAGGAACAGTTGATCCGAGAGTTACAACCAGCGGAGCTGATGAGCCTGTTCAGATTTATGATATTGATGCAGATGGTGAAAATGAAGTCCTAACCGTTATGAAGTTAGGAGAAGATACAGAAAAGTACCTTTACATTTTTAACGGGAAAACTGGAGAGATTGAGAAAAAGCACAAACTTCCAAGTCAAAGAGCTCATGATGTTATTTTTATCGCCAACTTCTCAGGTAACAAAACTCCACAAGACATCTTATTGAAGGATAGATATTCAGACATCTGGGCGATGGACAAGGATTTTAACCAACTATGGCATTATGAAGGAAATACTGGACACAGTTTGCTTCCTTTTGACTTTGACGGAGATGGAAGAGATGAATTAGTTAATAATTATTCCTTAATTTCTCACGAAGGCAAGGAGTTATGGAGAAAAGATTTACCGGATCATGTAGATACTCACTGGGTAGCAGATATAAACAGTGATGGAGAGTATGAAATAATTCTAGGTGGTTCTGATACGTTTGCCTTCGATGTTAATGGTAACCAATTATTTAGAAATGGTGATACAGTAGAGCCGCAACAGATTCTAGTAGGTAATTACCGCATAGACTCTCCTGGCTTAGAGTTTGCAGGACTAGATCGAGTTAACAGAGGCAATCCAGGTCAAGATGGAATGTTCCTTTTTACCTCAGGAGGCCAAACTTTATACCACGAACAGCGTGCTATGGGAGATTGGGGAAGTATAGTACGTCCTCTTGACAACTGGACAGGAAGCTATACACCGCTTATTACTGCATACAGAAGAGGGAAAGATGCAGACAATCCAAATGGGATAGTACCGAAGCTTTATGATGGATACTTTAATCCTATTGTTACCTTTAATGAACATACTGATTCAAAAGAGCAAGTAATGGTAGCAGACATGGCTGGAGATTCCAGAGATGAGCTTATCGTTTATAATCTTACAGGCGAACTTGCAGTAAATATTTACTCCAATAGCACAAGTAACTTAAAGGAACATATGACTGGTGAAACACGTATGTCAGACTTTAGAAACTACAATTTCAGTAGATATGATTCTCGTAGATATGATTTAACAATTAAAAACCTTGTCCCTGCAGGGATTAAGGCAGCTGTAAACAATAGTGCTGATATTAATATAAGCTGGATTCCTGTATTAGATGTAGAAAGCTACAATATTTATCGTTCATCAACTCCAAATGGTGAATATACAAAGATTGGAACTTCTATAATACCAGAGTTTACTGATAGCGATGCACCTATAGGTACATCTTATTATAAAGTAACTGCTGTAAACAGCGAAGGTGAATCGGATTTACCAATTGTAGCAGCCAGCGAAACTATTGATGCTAGTGGGATTCTTGCACCTGTTAAAACGGATGAATCCACTACCTACAAGGCAGGTAGAACACTTCCAATTAAGTTCCAGTTAATGGATGGAGTGGGTAACCATCTTACAGGAGCAACTGCAAAGATTTATGTGGAAGACGCTAATGGAGTATCAACAAGTTCAGCAGTAAAAGATAATCAGTTCCGCTATGATTCTACTGAAAATCAATATATCTTCAATCTCAGCACAAAGTCAATGTCTGCTGGTAAATATAAAATAAGGGTAGATGTGGGTAAACGTACGATCTATTCTATTAATGTAATACTAAAATAGGTGGTTCAATTTACTGAGTTTATCATAAATACATCTAAAACATCTTTGGTAGACGATGATGCTGTAAGAAAACAGAAAATAGAGACTGGTTATAGAAATTGAGCGGAGGTTTAACAATTTCCGCTCTTTTTTTATCTAATTATTGGTAAACAAAATAAGTCTTTTAATATCACCGATCTTCAGTGGGATATCAGAGTAATTAACGAAAAGAGCACGAAGATAGGCTGAATTCGTAATGATTTACTTATTACGAAAAACAACAATCTTGCGAAAACAGCTTTTATGTATTTTCTTCAATTTCTAAGTGCTTTCTAGAATTTGGTTTAAAAGCAAGGGTAAGTGAAGAGAAGAAATTGGGCAAATTGTTTTTTACCACTTGCATAGGGAAAATAAACCTGGTTTCAAAATTTGTCCCTTGGCTAATTACTTGGACCTTTTCTAATAGATATAGAATCAGTGGCTACAATAGTCAAGTGCGCGTTAAGATTGCTTTAAATAACGATTATCTTTCATAAATAACTTCCAAAAGTATAGAAATCCTGGGAATAGAATGAGAAAGCCAACAATATATGTTGCGAATAGTGCTCGGAATGTATTTGGATGTGTAAAACCGGATACAATCGTGACATCAGGGTATATCATATAAGGTAAATGTGCTCTTCCGTATGCAAAGCTTGCCAATAAATACTGGAATGTAACAGCAATAACCGCCAATCTTGGTCGTCCAATCCTTTGTTTATGTTTTGCTGATGGTAGAAATAATGCAGCACCAGCAAGTAAAAAGGAGACAACGGATGCCATAAGGAAAGGTAAATAATCAAGCATATTGCTATAAAGCCAATACGCTTCTAATCTTAAGGTAATGATAATTAAAATCGCCATTACCAATGATATCGGACCAAGAATAAGGGCATCACGACGGTATATTCGGTAAGCATGTAATTCATCTGCAACATTTGAATAATCTGCAAGTAATAACGAAGATAGAAATAAGGTACTACTAACGGCAAAACCAATAAATGCATATGTATTTGGACTTGTTAATAAGGCAAGAAAATTGAGTTGATGAACCTCATTTACAACATCAATATAACCACCATGAGTAATCGGCAATACAAGCATTAAAAGAGCTGGAATGATAAATCCTGTTATTCCTGATACATAGGTCAAAGCCTTCTCATGATCCTTAGCTACATGTGAAAACACTAAAAAGGCACTTCTCAAGGCAAGTAGAATTAAAATTAAACTGCCAGGCAAAAGTAAAACTGTACCTAATATAAAGGTTGCACCTGGAAAAAAACTAACGAGTGCGATCACAATTGCGACAATAAACACATTCGTTACCTCCCAAGTAGGGGATAGGTACCTGTTTGCAATATTCGTTGCATTCGTTTTTTCTTTATTAATATAGATCATAGACCAAAATCCTGCTCCAAAGTCCATTGTTGCCATTACAGCATAAATAAACACAAAACCCCATAATACAGTAATTGCTAGTAATGAATCTGTTGTCATTGTTGATGCACACCTCTTCTAAGGATTAGTAAACACTTATACCATCATTTATAGAACTTCCACCATCCAGTTCATCTGCAACAGGATGTCTTTTGAAATAATATTTTAAAACAAGAAGTACAGCTACACCTAATATTACATAGATCAAAGTAAAGAGGATAAACAATATACCGATTTGTGAGGAGCCAGTGACGACATCCGCTGTTGCTAATATGCGATAGATTACCCAAGGTTGTCTTCCAGTACATGCGAAAATCCAACCGAATTCAATCGACAGCAGGGAAAGTGGTCCTGCAATGACAAATGCATACATAAAAAGCTTAGGGAAATGACGTTTTTTCAGCAACTTATACCAAACAAAACCAGCTATAGATAAAAAGATTAAAAAGCTTCCGATCAATACCATGCCATTGAAAAGGGTGTGAACAAATAATGGAGGCCAATATTCCTCAGGGAAATCATTTAGACCTACAACTTTCGTTTCAAAGCTATTGCCAGCTAAAAAACTTAGGGCCCAAGGGATTTCAATGGCGTATTTCATTTCTTGTGTTTCTTTGTCCGTAAAGCCTCCAATTGCTAGTGGAGCATGATCTTGTGTTTCAAATAAACCTTCTGCAGCAGCAAGCTTTTCTGGCTGATATTCATGCAACATTTGTGCAGATTCATGCCCATTTAGTGCGGTTAAAAGCGAAAAGAACCCACCGATGACGAGACTGAGCAGTAAAGCTTTTCGATGGAATTTAAGAACTCTTTCATTTTTTCTGTTTTTTAACATTTGATATGCTGAAATTGTACAAATCATAAATGCACCAGTCATAAAAGCTGATACAACAACATGTGCAGCAGAAATAAGAAAACTTGGATTGAAGAAAGCTGCCCATGGATCAACATCAACTATTTCACCATTAGCAATCCGAAAACCAGCTGGAGTACCTTCGAAAGCATGAACATTTGTAATGAGGATAGCAGAGGCACTTGCTCCAAAAAGGACTAAAGAAACACTCAATATTCTCATTTTAGGTGAAATCCGATCAGCAGCGTATACATAAATTGACATGAACAGTGCTTCAACAAAAAATGCATATATTTCAATCTGAAATGGTAATGCCATCACCTTACCAATTACCTCCATAAAACCAGGCCATAATAAAGCTAGCTGTACACCTGCTATCGTTCCAGTTGGAATAGCTACTCCAAGTAAAACAGCCTGTCCCTTTGTCCAACGCTTAGCCATAATTGCATAATCATTATCCTTCGTTTTTTGAAAAAGGACCTCTGCACACAAGATCATCAATGGCAGTCCAACACCTAAGGTTGCAAAAATGATGTGAAAGCCCATCGTTGTTCCGAATAGTGAACGTGCCAATACTAAGTCATCCATAGTGATCCGCCTTTCTTTCCCTTATTCGACATAATCAACCATAGTCTCCACTATTTTCTAAATACTATTCTTTTTTCCTTCTAGAGGAGAATGATCAAGATTGAATGAATAAACTAGTAAGCACGAATAAAAGTAAAAGAGAGACATCTGTAAAAAAGGAACTAAAAAGAGGCTGACTCAAGTCTAAGCGACCATTAGGAGTCAACCCTTTTAGAAAAGTGTTATTTTCACCTAGAATTTTGGTGGATAACTTAAAAAAATTGATTAGATAAAAACAATAAAGAGCTAATGAAGAAGATGTAAATTAAGAGCTTGTTGAAAAAACTAGATAAGAACATAAGAACTAGAGGAACTCAGAGGATGAGTTAAATCGTTTATTTATGCCTTTTACAGAAGTATGTAAGATGAAGTATCATCTTACATGTTTCTTGCCGAATTTTTGATAGATGAATGGCAAAGAAGATAAAGGAATTGTCATCTAACTTGAAATGATATTTATATATTGAGATCACTGTTCTATGAAATAATCTTTAATTCCTCTGTTAATCGTAAGAATTCTTCCTTATTTTTCTGCTGTAATGAAAGGTCGATCCTCTTATATATTTGCTCTTTCTGAAAATCACGAACTGCTTTGTCTAATGCCATTTTTGCATAGATTGAATGAAGTAATACCATCTCAGGTTGTTCTGCTGAATTAAGTTTAATCGTTGTTTTTTTCATAAGGGCACATACTCCTCTCTAGTATCATCAGAATATCAGTGATAGAATAATAGTTTTTAAGTTGAACAATAAGTAGGTATGAAATCATTATAATTGATAAAAGCTTACTCATTCCATTGCTTTGTTAGATTTAATTCCTTTGTTTTTGTTTTAGGTTCTTTTCTAAAAGTTTATTGCTCTGAAATCGGAAAAAACTACTTGTGGATTATATTTGTAAAAGTAGAAACTATTCTTTAAAGAAATTGGCAGAGTAATGATAAGGAAAGAGCAAGAAGAAAGGCTAAATACGTATACAAGTGGTTATTACGAAAAACAACAATCTTCAGGGTAATTGCCTTGTGTAAATACTGAAAATTAATGGTTATTGTTGTAGGCACAAAGTGTTATTAAACGGTGAGGTAGGGAATATAGAGTTGTTTGTTTAATGCTGATGTAGTTATCAATGAATTGAAATTTGGATAATAAAATACAAAATAAAAAAGCCAAAGGGAAGGTGGTGACCCCCGAAAGTTAGATTTATTAATCTAACTTTCGGGGGTCGGTACCGAATCCTATGCTTTTTTATTTATTCGAAAGAGCTTTTTCTAATGTTTCAAGATTTTTCTTCATAATACTAAAATAATCCTCGTTGTTTTTTTGGTCTTCTTCTGTGATGGTCTCTAAATTGCTAAGTGTTAGTGATTCAGCCCCAATAGCAGCTTGAACGATGTCGGTAACATTACTGCTAACATTGGTTTCAAAGATGATGTAGGTAAGATTATGTTCTTTTGCCGTTTCAATTATTGTTTGTAATTCTTTTTGTGAAGGCTCTTCAGTTGGAGATAGACCTAATACACTAATTTGTTCAATTCCATATCTATTCTCCCAATAACCATATGCTGCATGAGAAACAAGAAGTTCCTTTTTATCGGAGTGATTAACTATGTCAGTAAATGATTTATCTAGCTCTACAAGCTGATCTTTCACTTGTTGAAAGTTTTCTTCAAACGTTTTTTCACCTTCAGGATTTAATTCGACAAGAGCATCTTTAATATTTTCAGCTAATGTAATAGAAAGAATGGGATCAAGCCATACATGTGGATCAAGGTCACCATGATCATGGTCATGGTCGTCATGATGTGCCTCTTCTTCTGTATTTGTTTCATGATCTTCATCGCTATGATGTGCCTCTTCTTCTTCATGATCAACATGACTTTCTTCTGGTTGATCATGACCAAGTTCAAGATTTTCTCCAGCATTTATAAACAAGACATCTTCTTTTTTTAAAGATTGTTCAATTTTTTCTGTGAAGCTTTCGATGCCAACGCCAGAAGAGATAAAACCGTCAGACTCTGCGATATTTACCATAGTTTTCGTAGTTGGTTCATATGTATGTGCATCAGCTCCAGTAGGTAAAATGCTTTCAACTTCAACTAAATCTCCACCTATTTTCTTTGTGAAATCCTCAAGGGGAAAAATTGTTGTATAGATTTTCAATTTATTAGTAGAGGATTCTTTGACGTTTGTTGATTGTGGTGAAGTGTTTTCCTCACTACAAGCAACAAGAAATATAGTTAATAAAAAGAGTATACTTATAAGTAAAGATTGCTTTTTCATTATTATCTCCTTTCAATAAATCAGTATGATTACGATTAAGCCTTACTTATTATATCTTAATGATTCCGATTTGAGAACATGTTTTTTCTATTATTTTGCATAGTTAATCTTTGTTTCATAAATTTGGCCTGTCATCTTGCTCTTTCGCTTAATCTCTGTCTATTTTATAAAAATAATTCCTAAAATAAAGATCTAGTTGTGTTTTTATAGTGACCCTCAATAATTAAAGTGAATCATAAGTCAATTATTCAAGAAAAAATCTAAGGTATTTAGTAAAAAGCCAAATAAATTGAATAGCACCGCCTTCATAAATAGTAATCATTACGTTTTATATATTATCTTATAAATAGTGAAAAAACAATAGATATGCTATATTTAGATAAATTAAAAATTATGGAGGGATCAAATATGAAAATTATTGATGAAATATTAGTACATAATGAGAAATTTGTTACTGACAAACGATTTGAGGAATTTGAAACGTCAAAATTCCCTGAAAAAAAACTTGTTATCCTATCATGCATGGATACTAGATTAGTTGAGTTACTTCCACAGGCTATGAATATACGAAATGGTGACGTGAAGATTGTAAAAAGTGCTGGAGCGATTGTTGCACACCCATTTGGTAGTATAATGAGAAGTATATTAGTCGCAGTGTATGAACTGAATGCTGATGAAATTTGTGTCGTAGGGCACCATGATTGTGGAATGAGTAGTTTAAATGCGGATGTATTTCTAGCAAAAGCAAGAGCTAGAGGAATAACTCAAGAGTTAATTGATACACTAGAGTATTCTGGAATCGATTTACATCAGTGGCTTAAAGGATTTGAAAAGGTAGAGGATAGTGTGACAGATAGTGTTAATACAATTAAAAATCATCCACTGTTAGAAAAGGGAATTCCTGTACATGGCTTAGTAATTGACCCAGCGACAGGTAAATTAGATGTGGTGATTAATGGGTATGAGGACTAATGTAATGAAAGAATATATGTTAGATAAAAGCTTGAGGAATTGTCCTCAAGCTTTTAAAAATAGCTTAATCATATAAGGTGAAGGCTGTTTTCACAAGATTATTGTTTCTTGTAATAGCGTTCTTTACGTGTTTAATCTGTCCTCGTGCTATTTTCGTTAAATACTCAGCCATTTTCTTTTTTTTCAGGAACTGGATCAAATCCACCAGGGTGAAAGGGATGGCATTTTAAAATCCTTTTCATAGTCAAGTACGAGCCTTTAAATACTCCAAATCGTCGATATGCTTCTAGACCATAATGGGAGCAAGACGGATAAAACCGGCATGTTGGTGGAGTTATTGGCGAGATAAACTTTTGATAAAAGCGAATGATCGCTATAAATAAATGTTTCATTATTAATCAATCGTCTCCTAACGGTTAGTCTCATAAGTATACTTTGTTTCATATAAAAGCTAAACACTAAGGATTAATTGTCTGCGTATATCCGTTAATATGGTACAATGATAAAAGAATTTACCTAAAAAAGGAGTGGGATGAATGCCTTCAGTAGAAAGCTTTGATTTAGATCATAATGCAGTAAAAGCACCTTATGTCCGCCACTGTGGAGTCCATAAAGTTGGAAGCGACGGTGAAGTGAATAAGTTTGATATTCGTTTTTGTCAGCCGAATAAACAAGCGATGAAGCCAGATACAATTCACACATTAGAACATTTATTAGCTTTTAATATTCGTGAGCATGCCGAAAAATATAATCATTTTGATATTATTGATATTTCTCCTATGGGATGTCAAACTGGCTATTACTTAGTGGTAAGTGGCAATCCAGAAGTAACTGAAATTATTGATCTATTAGATGATACCCTTAAAGCAGCCGTGGAAATAACAGAAATACCAGCAGCAAATGAAAAACAATGTGGACAAGCAAAGCTCCATGATTTAGATGGTGCCAAACGTTTAATGCGTTTTTGGCTTGAACAAGATAAAGAAGAATTGGCAAAGGTATTTGGATAAAGCCCTTTTTTTGAAGCTTGTTGCTCTTAACTAATAAAAAATCGGTGTCCCTTCCTGGGAGCACCGATTTTTTCCCTGAATGAAATGACGGAATTTGACCGTTTATTTTCGATAGCTTAAACTAGCAATTGCATCATGTAGATGAATGGATTCTTCATTCCTGCATTCTACGGTAAATGCCTTAACAAATGCTAATTCGTATAAATCTGCTGCAACAAGTCTTACCATATCCTCAACAAATCGTGGATTCTCATAAGCTGTTTCTGTGACCATTTTTTCATCAGGACGCTTGAGTACAGGATGAATCATTGCACTTGCATTTGATTCTGCTGCATCTAATAAGCTAGCTTTCCAGTCAGTATTTTCTTGGTAATCCTCAGTAAATTCAACATTCATTGTCACAAAACCACGTTGATTATGTGCGCTATATTCACTTATCTCTTTTGAACATGGACAAAGAGTTGTCACTGAACATGTTAGCGAAGCTGAGCTAGTATAACCAATACCTTCTACATATGATACAGCAATAGTTGCTTCGGCATGGTTTAAACCAATTAAATTGGAACTTGGACCCTTGCGTTCGTAGAACCATGGAAATGTTATCTCAATACTGGCATCCTTTTGTTTTAAACGCTCAGCTAGTTCTTTCGTAAAATCAAATAGATTTTTAATAGATACGCTAAATCCTCCGTTTTGGCGGTATTGTTCTAATTGTTCAGTAAATCTACTCATATTTGTACCTTTTGAGTCATGAGAGATTTTGCTTGTCATTTTAAAACTGGCAATCGTTGTTTGTTGTGTAGGATTCAATGCGGATTCTACTATTATCGGATGCTTAACATTGCTAATTCCAACTGCATCTATATTAAAAAGAAAATCCTTTTTAGAATTTTGCAAATCAGGCATTTGTTCCTTTTCTGTAGGTTTACGTTTTATTCCAGGTTCAACAGAGCCAAATAGCTTATGACGTTCTATTTTAGGTGGTAAGTTTATCTTTCTAGTCATCTTAAAATCTCCCCTTGCTTACTCGATATTGAGAGTATACTTTAAGTCTACAGTAAACTTCAACGAATATATCTTTTATCTTGTCGAATTTAACCTTTAAAGGTGTTTACTAGAAGAAGTATAGAGTTAATGAATCTAATAGAACTTGTCATAATCTGTTAAAATGTTTCGTATACTTAAAGTACTTACTAGTTACTAGGATTGGAGTTTATGAGATGAATAAACCTGTTTTACCCTTTGTTAAAGAGATCCTTGCTTTAGGGTTAATTGGCTTGTTTTTTTACTTGTTTTTATTTGTGGATTTTCATAATGTATCAATCGATATTCCGTCAGAATTATTGACGATGAATACGATGTTCTTAAGTATATTACTTGAAGCAATTCCTTTTATATTAATTGGTGTATTTGTTTCAGCCATGATCCAAACCTTTGTGTCAGAAGATTTTATTAGAAGAATGTTACCCAAGAATGCAATCTTTGCTCTTTTACCAGCAGCGTTACTAGGCGCAATCTTTCCAATATGCGAATGTGCAATTGTGCCAATTGTTCGGCGCTTAATGAAGAAAGGGATGCCATTACATCTAGGAGTCGTTTTTTTAGTAGGTGCCCCTATTTTAAATCCTGTAGTGTTTGCCTCAACATTATATGCGTTTGGGTCACAGCACCATATTGCCTATGCAAGAATGGGACTAGCTTTTGTTCTATCTATTGTTATCGGCTTTATTATTTACCTCATTTTTAAGAATAGTAATCAATTGAAGCTAACAAAGGATTATCTTGTTGGTAGCACGAAACAGCAAGAAGGCTTGAAGAGTATCGGAAAAATAAAATCAACACTGTTTCATGCAAGTGATGAGTTTTTTGAAATGGGAAAGTTTTTAATTTTAGGTGCTTTTATTGCCAGTATCTTTCAGACATTTCTTGATCGTACGTTACTAACTGATCTCGGCTCAAATGATGTCCTTTCGCCAGCAATAATGATGGGATTTGGTTACATATTGTCATTATGCTCAGAGGCAGATGCTTTTATAGCGGCTTCCTTTGGTAGTACATTTACAACAGGCTCACTCTTAGCATTTTTAGTCTATGGACCAATGGTGGATTTAAAAAATACAATTATGTTATTTGCATTTTTTAAATCTAAATTTGTGGCGATATTTATCGTAGTTGTTACAATTGTTGTATATGTTTCAATCTTAGGTTATCAACAGATATTTCTATAGAAGGAGAGGTTGAAAGTGGAAAACCAAACAAGTCAATATCGTTTTCACCTCTATATACGAGGGATTATTTTAATTGGATTTACCATGCTTATGTTAAAGCTAATCTTAACTGGAAATATGACAAATTTTATTGCTCCTAGGATGCTGCCGTTTATGTATTTTGCGATCGTCATTTTTTTGCTACTAGGGATTATGCAAATCTGGCGAAGTGGATCAAAAGCTGAAGCTGAACTTGCATGTGAGTGTGGGATCGATCATTCAACTACACGTTCACCACTAAAATCACTTGTTATGTATGCTATGTTTATCACACCAGTTATTACAGGGTTTTTATTCCCAGATATCGTGCTAGACAGTTCTATTATTGAAAAACGTGGATTTAAATCAATGGCAGCCAATGAAGATGCATCTCCTAAGGATAATGAGTCAACAGAATTAGCAGAGGAATATTTAAATGATCCTGAGGCGTATATGAAAGAATTAGACGAACGAATTGGTGACAAGGTAGCACAATCATCCAACTCACCAGATGTTCCTCTAGAACACCCTGAAGGTTTTGAAGTTCAGGAACGCCCTGTTGATGTTTATGCTCAATTAAAAAGTGACATGTTGAAGAGTGGATCGATTACACTTACCGAAGAGAACTATATTGCAACAACTTCAATTCTTGATGAACACCCAGAGGAATTTGTAGGTAAAACAGTTGAGCTCATGGGTTTTGTCTATCGAGAGGATGATTTTGAAGAGAATCAGTTTGTCATTGCAAGGTTTGGGCTTTCATGTTGTGTAGCAGATGCATCGGTGTACGGGACCCTTGTTACCTTGCCAAATGCTAAACAGTATGGAGACGATCAATGGATAAAAATAAAAGGAGAACTTTCTACTATTGATTATCAAGATTGGACACTCCCATATGTAAAAGTAGCAGATATTGAGGAAGTCGAACAGCCTGATGAACCCTATGTTTATGAAGAATATTAATAATTGGTAGTAGCTTAAGTTTAAACAGGAAAAGGCATGAGAAAGGATCATGCTTTTTTTTATTGAGTGCTCTATGGATAAAGTTGCTTTTGATTATTGATCTGTTTTTGACTCAGGGGTGCTGTCCTTTGTATTTGGGATTTCATCTATTTTTTTTATAGGATCGACAGTATGTTTATATTGATATGCTTTACTAGTTGTTAAAACACTTAATAATAGGATAACGATGACAATAATAATACAAATGATAAAAATAATTTTCATTTTTACTTCCTCCTGTATTCTGTAAAACCGGTGACGTTTTTTTAGTTACTCTTATATTAACATGAAGAATATCAGATAAAATAGGATGTTTTGGAGAAAGCTATTAAGGGTAAATATTTACTATACTTTAAAGGAGGAATATCGATGTCGAAAAAGTTAATTAACACAGTAAATAAGCAAGTAGCAAATTGGACGGTGTTATATGTAAAACTACATAATTATCATTGGTTTGTTAAGGGTGAAAACTTTTTTACATTACACGCTAAATTTGAAGAATTCTACAATGAAGCAGGGATCCATATAGATGAGTTGGCAGAGCGATTATTAGCATTAGAGGGTGAGCCGATTGCAACTATGAAAGAATGCCTTGAAGTATCTTCTATTAAAGAGGCGGAGGGAAAAGAAACAGCAGAACAAATGGTTCAAAGTGTACATGATGATTTCAGCTTACTAGTAAATGAATTAAAAGAAGGTATGGATCTAGCTGCTGAAGTAGGCGATGAGACAACCGGTGATATGTTGTTGGCCATTCATCAGGCATTAGAAAAGCATAATTGGATGTTAAAATCATTTTTAAAGAAATAGACCCTTATAAAAACAGGTGAAAATCTAACTGATTTTCACCTGTTTTCTATTCAAGCTCTTCTTCACTTAGTTCTGCTGTGTATTTCTCAGTAATAAAAGGAATAATTAACGAATGCAAATCTTGTTCAGATAAATGTTTAATCCATGATAGTATTTCTTGTTTATCTGTTTTTTGGATTATTCCGTATACATAGGCATTTACATCCTCATCATTTGCACGAAATCGACTAACATCTGGTTGTGAAAAGAATTCATGATTCATCCCCTAAGTTTACCTCCGCTCGTTTTTACCAATATGTTTTGCAATCTTTCTTAAAACTATTCTATACAATCTTTATAAGTCTAAAAAATATAAAAGTTCTAGTTGCTAATGTAACATCTATGGATATTTTAGTCATTTCAGCTGTACTCCTTTCTCAGTGAACTAGAATAAAACCCGTACTAAAGGCAAAAATAACATAAGGATATTAGAAGGAGCTGTCATCATGGAAAACACAAAAAAAACGTATTATATATCAATTGCAAATGGAGAGATCTCTCAACTAAGTACTTCATCCCCATGGGATTTTAAAATTGAAGCAACAGACGATGAAGTCATAAAGTTACGAGAAAGTTTCGATCAAGTGTATTCCTCTGATTTGAAAGGCTTTTTTCGCGCGCATACTCCCTATGTACAATACCATTACGATCGTGAGAATGATGCAGTGGATAATACAAATATACAAATTTATCGGATGATCTATGAGCTTGGTGATGAAGAGGCGAAACAACATATTCGAGAGTTTGGGGTAATGTCTAGAATTAATGAGCAGGAATAAACCTTATACAGAAGAATAACATTGTGATAAGATTTGAGTAGTTAAAGAAGATTGAGGGATTATAATATGTATCGATTTATCGATTATTATCACAATGAAGTACAATTATCTTTTGAGAATCACCCATTTTTAGCAAATCCTAAACATGTTTGGGTTGTTTGTCGTCACAAGGATAAGTGGCTATTAACAAATCATTCAGACCGGGGATTTGAATTTCCTGGCGGTAAGGTAGAGGGGGATGAAACAGCAAAAGAAGCGGCGATACGAGAGGTAATGGAAGAAACAGGTGGAACAGTTGAAACGATTGAATATATCGGACAATATAAAGTAATTGGAAAAGGGAAGACTATTGTTAAAAATATCTATTTTGCCTTGATAAGTGAGCTTACTGTGCAAAAGGGGTATTATGAAACACTCGGACCTATCCTTATGGACAACATACCAAGAAATGTGAAAAGAGATAAGAGATATAGCTTTATTATGAAAGATGAAGTCCTACTAAAAAGTCTTGAAGAAGTAAAGAGAAGGTTCCAATTGGAAAGGTAGGATGAGCATCGACTAACCCCGTAATAGAATCTTTAAGGGGTGTCGATGTCAGCCTCTTTTTTCAGTTTTGACAAAGCGCCTTTCAAATACTTCTACACCTTGATACATAATTGTTGCAAAAACTGCAATGATTAGCAGGCTTAAAAGGACAAGTGTGAAATTAAATACTTGGAAGCCATAAATAATCATATATCCAAGTCCTTTAGCAGAGACAAGGAATTCTCCTACAATAACCCCAACCCATGATAAACCTACGTTCACCTTTAATGTTGAAACAATTGTTGGAAAAGATGCCGGCAGCACAGCCTCCTTAAAGAGTTGTAATTTTGTGGCGTCAAATGTTTTAAGAACCTTTAGATAATTTGAATCAACCTCTTTAAACGATGTAAAAACAACAATAGTTGTGATAATAACCGATATTAAGGTTCCCATTGCAATAATTGATACAAATCCTGGGCCTAAGGCAACAATTAGAATAGGTCCAAGTGCAACCTTGGGCATTGCATTTAAAATGACTAGATAAGGATCAAGTATCCGAGAGAGACGATTAGACCACCATAGTATAGCTGCTAGTAACACACCAAGCAATGTGCCAAAAATAAAACCTAATACCGTTTCAAAAAGGGTTACACCTATGTGGGAGAGTAGTGTACCATCAATCATTTTTGTGACAAATAAGTTCCAAATTTTTGTAGGGGTACTAAACAATAGCGGATCAACCCATTCTCTTTGACCCGCAATTTCCCACAATCCAAAAAAACAGATAAAAATAAGAATTTGATAAAATCGAATCCACTTTTTCTCTTTTTCTAACCCTCGTTTATATTTAGTGTGGAGGAGGCTGATGGTTTCATTCTGTTTCAAACTGATCCAACTCCTTCCATATTTGTTGAAATAGCAAAGTAAATGAAGGGTGCTGTCTCGCATGGAATGGTGTTAACTCCTTTAGCTCATTTGGTACAAGATAGGTTCTACTTACCTTTCCAGGTTGTGCTGAAAAAACAAATATTCGGTCACTCATTGCAATAGCTTCACCAATATCATGTGTAACAAGGAGAGCGGTTTTGTTATATTCCTTCAAAGTTTTAACAACAAGATCTTCAAGCTTGAGCTTTGTTTGATAGTCCAATGCTGAAAACGGCTCATCTAGTAGGAGAATTTTGGGGTTTGTTGCCAAGGTTCTAACTAAAGCAGCACGTTGCCTCATTCCACCAGATAATTGGTTTGGAAATTGTCCTTCAACATTTTCGAGACCCATCTCTTTGAGAAGAGCAAGTGTTTTTTCTTTCGTTTCCTTCGTTTTTTGCCCGATTACCTTTAATCCTAATGTGACATTTTCCTCAATTGTTTTCCAAGGAAATAAATAGTCCTGCTGCAGCATATACCCAATTATTGAATCAGGCTTCGTAATGATTTTATCATCTATTTTTACAGTACCATCCACGGGCTTTATCAGCCCAGCTATAATCGATAGTAATGTTGATTTTCCACATCCACTTGGACCGAGAAAGGAGACAAACTCCCCTTCCTCTATAGAAAGATGAACATCTTCAAGAGCTACATTAGCTGTATTTTTTGTAAAATAAGCGTGATGAATATGTTCTACCGTTAAGAATGACATGATTGTTCCTCCTTACTTACCTGCCACTTCCTCGGCGTATATTGTATTCACTAGGGTGTCATAGTCAACACGTGTTGGAAGTTCACCAGCTTCATCCATAATGTTTTGTAATTGATTCCACTCTTCTTCATCTAAAATTGGGTCAGTTGAAAAAGAGCCTTGTTGCTTGTAACGTTCAACAACTGTCTCAATAAGACTTAACTCTGTATCTTCAAATTGGGATTCAATTGATTTAGCAATCTCAGCTACACTTTTTTCAGCAACCCATTGCTGTGCTTTATAGATCGCTGCTGTGAATTTTCTTGCAGTCGCTTCATTTTTATTCAGAAAGCTCTCTTTACTCATGAATGTTGTATAAGGTACTTTTCCAGATTCAGTTCCAAATGAGGCAACAATATGACCTGTACCTTCTTTTTCAAAAATACTTGCAGTTGGTTCAAATAACTGAACAAAGTCACCTGTGCCAGATGCAAAGGCACTTGGAATATTTGCAAAATCAATATTTTGGATAAGCTCAAGGTCTGATTGTGGATCGATGTTATGTTGTTTTAAAACATATTCACCAGCCATCTGTGGCATACCACCCTTTCGTTGCCCTAAAAAGGTACGACCCTTTAAAAGATCCCATTCAAAATTTTCTATTTTTTCACGACTAACAAGAAATGTACCATCTGTTTCGGTTAATTGGGCAAAATTAATGACGGGATCATTCGATCCTTGTGAATGAACATATATCGATGTTTCTGATCCAACTAAAGCAATGTCAGCACCATCAGATAACAGTGCAGTCATTGTTTTATCTCCACCCCAGGTGGTTGTCAACTCAACATCCAGACCCTCTGCTTCAAAAAAACCTTCAGCCATAGCAACATATAATGGCGCGTAAAATATAGAATGAGTCACTTCAGCTAGTTTGATTTTTTCATGATTGTTTTGATTACAAGCTGATAGTGGTATAACTAGAATAAGTGTAAATACTAATAACATTAGCCACTTTTTCATCGTTTCAACCTCCTGATGCAATGAGCATCGTAATATTTTTTTGAAAAGGTTCGTATGGAAAGATTCCTATAAGATAAGATATGAGGAGTTGTATAATGTGAACTAGTGTTAGTTTATGATTTTGAGAAAAATGTGTGAATGCCTAGTTTTTTTCGAAATATGCCTAACCAAACGAAGACTCTATTCTAAAACATTGATGGCTTTGAATAGAAAATTGAGTAGTAACTAAATGATTTGGTAAGTAACAACTTGCTTGCCATAAGAAGATGGTGAAGTAGTAATGAATGGTGAAATGATTAGTAAGGTGAAATATCCATCACCAAATCCGAACATACGGTTGTGGGCTGTGACCTATCTTTCGGGACATTTAAAAGTAAAAGGTCTTTTAGCAGAACCCATTGTACCAGGTAACTATGACGGTATACTCTATTTACGCGGCGGTATTAAAAGCGTCGGAAAGGTAAGGATCGGTAGAATTATTCAATTCGCCTCTGAAGGCTTCGTTGTTATGGCACCCTTTTATCGCGGTAATCAGGGTGGTGAAGGGAATGAAGATTTCGCCGGTGATGATCGGGAAGATGCAATCGCAAGTGTTGAACTATTAAAGCAGCACACCAATGTCAACCCAAATCGTATTCATGTTTTTGGATTTTCTAGAGGTGGTGTCATGGCGTTATTTGCTGCAATCATGTCTAAGCATGTTCGCTCTGTTGTTACTTGGGGTGGAGTGTCTGATATGTTCTTAACCTATGTTGAGCGTGAAGACTTACGGAAAATGATGAAAAGAGTTATTGGTGGTAGCCCGACAAAATTTCCTGATCGGTATGTGTGGAGAACACCATTATATGAATTAGAGAAAATGAATGCACCTATTTTAATTATACATGGGGTGAAGGATAAAAATGTCTCAGTTGACCATGCATACAGGCTTGAAAAACGATTGAAGGAATTAAACAAACAGGTGGAAAGCTGGTATTTTGAGGGATTTACTCATTACTTTCCTCCGAAAATTAATCGTGAAACGTTACAAAGATTATGTTTTTGGATGAAAATACAATAACTAGTTTTTATGAGTCTGACAAGATGGTATGATGAAGTAGAGTTCGAATGTAAGAAAAAGGAGGTTTTCTTATGGGAATGCCTGTTGAGTTTAATACGATGATTGTGACAAAAGGTAATGAAATACGAGTGGAAGAAAATATCTTCCGACTTAAAAAAGAAGGATATAGAATTTATCCTATTGATATTCCAATAGAAGTTAGAAAAACAAAGAGTGGAGAAGTTTTAGGTGAAGCCATTATTGAAAAACTGCAACTCCATGATAATGAAACAGAAGTAACCTATCGATTAATTGCGCTTAACTCTACGAACTAGGTTAACAAACAAATGGTAAAACAGGACAAGAATGTGAAATAATTCTTGTCCTGTTTTTTTTCTTAATGAATAAGAACATTCTTGACCACTCTTATAATTAAGCAATCGATTGAGTTGATGGTGTGGTAGGTTGTTCTTTTTTTACAAATTTATTGATTAAGATGGTTAAAGCACCATCGCCTGTAACATTTGTTGCTGTTCCAAAACTATCTTGTGCTAGATATAAAGCGATCATTAGAGAAACCATTGTGGGGTCAAAGTCTAACATTGATTTAAGTAATCCAAGTGCTGCCATAACGGCTCCTCCTGGCACTCCTGGTGCGGCAATCATCGTTACACCTAACATCAGAATTAATGGCAGCATTTCCATGAATGTTGGTTCGGTACCTGTTAATAGCATGACACCCATTGCACAACTAACAAGTGTGATGGTGCTTCCTGAAAGGTGAACAGTAGCTAACAATGGTATGGAAAATTCCGCTACTTTTGGCTCTACATTTGTTTTCTTAATTTGCCGCAATGTCACCGGAATGGTTGCAGCAGAAGACTGTGTTCCTATTGCCGTGAAATAGGCTGGTAACATCGTTTTTATTAATGTAATTGGATTGCTTTTCGAAGCTAGGCCGCTTATTATATATTGCAGTAAAAGCATGACTAGATGTAAGACAATAATTAACCCAAATACTTTTGCAAAAACGGATAATATCGATTGAACTTGTCCTCCATATGTCATATTTGCGAAAACACCAAATATATGAAATGGTAACATCGGAATGATTACCACAGAGATAAGTTTCTCTACAATTTGTTGAAAATCCTCAAAGCCATTTTTTAACGTTTGTCCCTTTATCGATGCAATACCAATCCCTAAGATGAAGGAAATAATTAGTGCACTCATGACGCCCATAATTGGCGTCATTTCAATCGTGAAATAAGGAGATTGTAAAAATTCTTCTGGGTTTTTTAAATTTAATACTTTACCTTCAGCAATAAAACTAGGTAGGACAACTGCACCAACAAAAAATGCTAGAAGGCCTGCAATGATTGTGGAAGTATAAGCAAACAATGTGGTTAAACCTAGAAGTTTACCAGCACCCTTACCAATTTGTCCAATTCCTGGTGTAATAAATCCAATAATAATTAAGGGGATAGCAA
Organism: Metabacillus sp. GQ13; assembly: GCF_059758525.1. Classification (NCBI taxonomy): domain Bacteria; kingdom Bacillati; phylum Bacillota; class Bacilli; order Caryophanales; family Bacillaceae; genus Metabacillus; species Metabacillus sp. GQ13. Next base: position 61,071 of record NZ_JCAXET010000019.1, on the reverse strand, counting down.
ACCCTAAAAAGTTACCAAATATACCATTGAAGGTAGAAAACCCCTTAACTAACCATTGCGGAGAAATACTTCCTATCAATATACCCAAGCCAATCGCAACTAGTATCCTGGGTAATAGTCCGAATTTTCGTTTCATTATAATGTCCTCCTGAAATGAACAGTTGTGTTTTTATGATGTAATTACAATATCATAAAATAGGGAATAGGGAAAGGCGTAAAATATTATTGTAGAATTATAGTAGGCAATGATAAAGACTGTTTTCGGAGGGATTTGTTGCTTTAGGTCTATCAAATTAAAGTGATTTTATAGGCATTGCGATTTAGTGAATAGGTACGACGTCTATGTAGGACGATTATTAATAAAAATTTATTGTAATAAAAGGCTGTTTTCGCAAAGATTGTTGTTTTCCGTACAAAGTACTAATGTACACGTTTTAAGGATACCTTCGTGCTCTTTTCGCTAAATTAGTCTGATATCCCTTTAGACATAGCTTAAATTTAGATCATATTCGTACTAGAGCAACAAACTTTTAGAAAAGAGCCTAATAAAAAAAGACTGCTTGTTAAAACAGTCTAATTAAAGGTATTTATTGGATTAGAAATTTAGATTGGGCCTCCTGCTTTGTCAAGATCAGAAAAAACATGTGAAAAGCGTTTAAAATTACTTTTAAACTTTGTTGCAAGCTCTTTTGCCTTTTTGTCATAAGCATCTTGTGAATTCCAAGTAAGGTGAGGTTGTAGTTTATCATCTGGGACACCCGGTACATGTATTGGAATATGGAGCCCGAAAATTTCATCTTTAATTGTTTCAATGTTATCAAGATCACCCTCAATTGCCGCTTGAACCATAGATCTTGTATAGTTTAAGTTTATCCTTTTTCCAACTCCGTATTCTCCACCAGTCCAGCCAGTATTAACTAGAAATACCTTAACGTCATATTCATCGACCTTCTGACCTAGCATTTTGGCATAACGCGTAGCTTGCAGGGGTAAAAAGGGTGAACCAAAACATGGTGAGAAGGTTGCTTCTGGTGCTGTTACACCTCTTTCAGTTCCGGCAAGTTTACTTGTATAACCGCTTAAGAAATAATACATCGCTTGCTCTCTAGTCAAAATACTTATCGGTGGCAGGACACCAAAGGCATCAGCTGATAAGAAAACAATCGACTGAGGATGCCCGGCTATACTAGGTGTAATAACTTTATCAATCGCATCTAAAGAATATGCTGCTCGTGTATTTTCTGTAAAGGAGGAATTATGATAGTCTACCTCTCTCGTTTCAATATCAACTACAACATTTTCTAAAACCGCACCATACCGGATCGCATTGAAAATTTGCGGTTCCTTTTTAGCCGTTAAATTAATACATTTAGCATAGCAACCGCCTTCTATATTAAAAATCCCTGAAGTAGACCATCCATGTTCATCATCACCGATTAGCCGTCTGTTAGAATCAGCCGATAAAGTTGTTTTCCCTGTACCTGATAATCCAAAGAAGAGGGCAACATCGCCTTCAAATCCAACATTCGCAGAACAATGCATTGACAAGACATTGTTTTCTGGAAGTAGATAGTTCATCACCGAGAATATTGCCTTCTTCATTTCTCCTGCATATTCCGTCCCGCCAATTAATATTGTTCTTTTCTCGAGTGATATGATTATAAATGTTTCAGAATGGGTACCATCAACTTCAGGATCTGCCTTAAAATATGGCGCAGATAAAATCGTAAAAGGTTTCTTAGATAATGGGAAGGAGTTCTCACTATCCCTAATGAATAACTGACTAGCAAATAAATTATGCCATGCATATTCATTTACTACCTGAAGAGGTAATTGATAGCGCTTATCTGCACCTGCATAACCATAGAAGATGTAAAATTCATCTCGTTCTTTTAAATGAGAGATAACCTTGCTATAAAGCTTATCAAATACTGATTCAGAAATTGGTTGATTGATATTTCCCCACTCAATTTTATTTTCTATCGATGGTTCTTTTACATAAAATTTATCCCTAGGAGATCTTCCAGTATACGCACCAGTCGTCGCACGAATTGCTCCAGTTGAAGTTAAAATACCTTCCTTGCGCTCAAGAACCTTTTCCACAAGTTGGGAAACCGATAAATTATGCCTCGCGTTATCCCCGTTAATAAGTTGAGTTAGCTTATTTGTCATCTCAGTTAGATTCATCCCATTACCACCTTTACTCGAGAAATGTCCTTCTTCTACTATATTACAATATACTGAGGAAAATTAGGCTCTTTTCTAAAGTCTCTTTTCCAAAAGCTTGTTGCTTATTGACTGATAAAAATCAACTTATGTATTTTATTTGTACCACTTTTATTAAATTCAAAAGGGAAGGATTAGGTATCTAAGTGAACATAGCAAAATTGAATCACATTTTTGGATATTTCAATCAAAAGAGGTAAGGATAAATAAAAGAATCAATAAGCAAGTAAACACAAAGGTTATCTAGTATATCTCATCGTTTTCTTATAAAATTCTTGTATTGTGGATAAGCACTTTGACATCCAGTGCATAGTAAACTTCACTCTTATACATAGGGTAAGTCAACATCGAATCGCTTACGCTCTTCGTGTTTCCTTTATCTAATTTGGGAGTGCTCCAGTTCATACGTCATTGAACGGGCTCTTCCACTTTTGTTCTTGACACTAGTAATTCTGTGCGCTATGATATGTCCTTGAACGGATTCTCTTATCCCGAGCTGGTGGAGGGACAGGCCCTATGAAACCCAGCAACCTGCTATTTAAGGAAAGGTCGTCATTTCGCTCTTACATGTAGAGTTCAAAGGTTGTATCTATTGTTTAAACAATTAGTGCAATTATTTCTATGTTGGAGTCGAAAATGAACCACGACATTTTCAAAACGCAAAGGTGCTAACCTGAAGCAAGGCGAAAGCCCTTGATCGATAAGAGCGAAAGGCGATGAACGATTACAAAACCTTTCCTCACAAGGGAAAGGTTTTTTTGTAGTGATAAGAATAGATAAGTTTTGTCCTTAGTTTACGTGTGTCCAACATAGTTTCGAATGAGGATCTTCATTAGAGTTTTATCAGGACAAGCATGTGGTAAAGGTACATAATACTTCTGTTCAGAAACATGCCAGCGTGATCCTTATAAGGTAAATAGACTTAGGGAAGAGTTCCGGATCAAATTTAATGAAAACGAATATAGGAGGAAGATTTAAATTATGACTAATAAGCGTCTTTTTACTTCTGAGTCTGTAACAGAAGGCCATCCAGATAAAATTTGTGATCAAATTTCAGATTCAATCCTTGATGCAATTATTGAAAAAGATCCAAATGCACGTGTAGCGTGTGAAACATCTGTAACAACAGGTTTAGTGCTAGTAGCTGGTGAAATTACAACAAGTACATATGTGGACATTCCAAAAATCGTTCGCGAAACGATTAAGGGAATTGGTTATACACGTGCTAAATATGGCTTTGATGCTGAAACATGTGCAGTATTGACTTCAATCGATGAACAATCTGCAGATATTGCATTAGGTGTTGATCAAGCACTTGAGGCTCGTGAAGGAAATATGACTGATGAAGAAATTGATGCAATAGGTGCAGGAGACCAAGGGTTAATGTTTGGGTTTGCATGTAATGAAACAAAGGAATTAATGCCACTACCAATTTCTTTAGCACACAAAATTGCACGTCGTTTAACCGAAGTACGAAAAGATGATATCCTACCTTACTTACGTCCTGATGGTAAAACACAAGTAACGGTTGAATATGATGAGTTTAATAAACCAGTTCGTATTGATACGATTGTCATTTCTACACAGCACCACCCAGAAGTTGCGTTAGAGCAAATTCAACGTAATTTGAAAGAATACGTTATTAATCCTGTTGTTCCTAAGGAATTAATTGACGAGAATACGAAGTATTTCATAAACCCAACAGGTCGTTTCGTAATTGGTGGACCTCAAGGTGATGCAGGCTTAACTGGTCGAAAAATTATTGTTGACACATATGGTGGCTATGCAAGACATGGTGGAGGAGCATTTTCTGGTAAAGATGCAACTAAGGTTGATAGATCTGCTGCATATGCGGCTCGTTATGTTGCAAAAAATATTGTAGCCTCTGGTTTGGCTGATAAGTGTGAAGTTCAACTGGCTTATGCTATTGGCGTTGCACATCCTGTATCGATAGCAATTGATACATTTGGAACGGGTCAAGTATCTGAAAATACTTTAGTTGAAGTTGTGCGAAATAACTTTGATTTACGTCCAGCTGGTATAATTAAAATGCTTGATCTACGCCGTCCAATTTATAAGCAAACGGCAGCCTATGGACATTTCGGTCGTAATGACCTAGATCTTCCATGGGAAAGAACTGATAGAGCTGAGGCAATAAGTAAAGAAGCACTAAATCAATAGGCTGTTAAAAAGGAAAAAACACGTTAAAGGGAAACAACTTTTGACACAGAAACAATAATGATTGAAATAGCACACAAACCGAATTGGTTCGTGTGCTATTTCGATTGTTAGGGCATCCTTAGAATTACGTAATAACGTTAAGTGAATAAGTGTAAAAAAAGCAAATTATCTAATAATATTGGACTTTGTTCCGCGGATATAAATATACTATGGGTAAGGTAATTTAAACTCTGTGAACGATGGGATTTACATATTGGTGATGTTTAGCTTCAAAGACAGCAATTAGAGCTTTTTAAACAATTAAGCTATATGTTTAGGTTGGTGAAGTGAACCTAGCAAATAATAATATGTACATAAACATTTATAACAATCGTTTCTTATCAATGGGCTTTTTTAAAAATGAATAGTATATCTATAAAATGTGTATAAATGATGTAGTGGTTAACCGGTATATTCATCATTTAACTCATAGTTAGTGACTAATTGGAGGTTTTTGTAGAATGACAAAAGGATATTTGAGTTGCTTCATTCTTTTCCTAGCTTTTTTATTGACTGGTTGTCAAGGTTCAGAGGATCATAACGGGCATCAAGCTGCTGAAGAAGAAGTGAAAATCCCAAAAGTGGAAATTATCGCTAATGAGCAGGTTAATAAAAATGAAGATATAACAATAGCAGCCAACGTTTATTATGGTGAGGAATTGGTAGACGATGCAGAAGTCATATTTGAAGTAAAACTAGGTGATCAATCTGAAAAAGTGGAAGCTAAGCTAATTGATAATGGGAAATATGAAATTAACTATCAATTTAAAGAAGACGGAACATATTCCGTAACGGCTCACACGAATGTGAAAAGTTATCATACGATGCCAACTAAGGATATTGTGGTTGGATCAGGAGAAAACGGCAAGGAAACCACAAAGGCAACAGATGTGGATGAACATCATCATGAAGACCATGCAAGTGCGGAACATCATCCTAGTAGTGTAACAATCAATGTAGAAGAATTAACTGGTTTTAAAGTAAATAAGGAAGAAACGTTATCAACAAATATAGAAGAAGCTGAACAGCCTTTTACTGAGGCGATCGTACGATTCGAAATCTGGAAGGATGGAGAGGAGAAACATCAATATGTTGATGCTACTGAATTTTCTACAAAAGGGGAATACACAGCATCCTATACATTTGATGAGATCGGTAATTATACGGTAAAAGTACATGTTGAAAAGGAAGAGGTTCACGCCCATATTGAAACTTCGGTTGAGGTTAAATAAGGGGCTTGGCCTCTTTTTTTTTGTTTTGTAAAAGTTTAGTCATGTACAAACACCTAGGATAATGATCTCCCTATTTACTATAAGATGAAGATATTGATCATCTAGATAGGGAATTTATCCCTTTTAAATCGTGTCTTTTTTCATATTAATAGTCAGAATTTATATATATTTGAAAAATGTTGAAACAATTACCATTTATCAGTCGTCTTATAGTCAAAACAAGGATTAGGTTTCTTAATGAATAAGATGCCTTATTAAGAATGGGTGATAGCATTATGTGTGGTTTTGTTGGTGGTCTCTATTATGAAGAAACAGCTGTAAGTGATGAACGACTTGAATTGTTTTCAAAAGCAAATGAACTAATTTTTCATCGTGGCCCCGATGATTGTGGATATTTTCATGATCATTATGTTTCGATGGCATTCCGAAGATTGAGTATAATTGATAAAGAAAACGGACATCAGCCGTATTCTTATGACAATGGTCGATATATTATTTCTTTTAATGGTGAAATTTATAACCATATTGAATTACGTGAAACGTTACGTGGATGGGGAATAGAATGTGAGACAAGTAGTGACACAGAAGTGCTTGTTGCATTGTATGCTGCAATTGGGAAAGATGTTTTATATCGAATTAGAGGTATGTTTTCCTTTCTGATCTGGGATACAGAGGAGAACCTATTATTTGGTGCACGAGATCATTTTGGAATTAAGCCTTTTTATTATGCAGACCGACAAGATGGAATCTTTTTTGCTTCAGAGAAAAAGAGTCTTATTCCATTTATTGACTCAATCCAGCTTGATAAAAGCTCCTTACAACAATATTTAGCATTTCAATATGTTCCAGAACCTTTAACTATGGATACTATTATTCGCAAGGTTCCACCAGGTAGTTATTTTATTAAAAAAGAAAATGACGAAAAATGCACGTTTACGTCATATTGGAAACCAGAATTTCAACCTAGTGCAACCTATAATGAAGAGCATGAATTAAAAAATATTCGAGAGGCTTTAACAGAGTCGGTTGAGAAGCATATGAGAAGTGATGTACCGGTTGGAGCTTTTTTATCAGGAGGGATTGATTCAACAATTATCGCTTCATTAGCAAGCCAAATTCATCCTTCCATAAACACATTTACTGTTGGTTTTGAATATGAAAAGTATAGTGAAGCAGATGTTGCAGAAAAGACTGCAGAAGTACTTGGAACGAATCACACGACTTATTTGGTTAAACCTGAAGAATTCATTCGTGAATTACCAACTATCATTCGGCATATGGATGATCCTGTTGCAGATCCAGCATCTATCCCACTATATTTCATTGCCCGTGAAGCTAGTAAACAAGTAACAGTTGTATTATCTGGAGAAGGAGCAGATGAACTATTTGCTGGATATAATATTTATAAAGAGCCTAATGACTTGGCAATGTTTCATTCTATTCCAAAATGGGTAAAAAATTTCTTGCTTTCATCTTCAAAAATACTTCCCGATGGTATGAAGGGGAAAAGTTTTATTTATCGTGGTTGTACTAATTTATCTGATCGCTATATTGGTAATGCACATATTTTTAAAGAGCAGGATTTAGTGAATTTATTATCCTTTCCTTATGATTCTAGTTTTAAACGAACGACAGATCCTATTTATCAACAGGCAAAGCATTTAGATGATATTTCGAAGATGCAAACAATTGATATGAATACATGGCTAAGAGGAGATATTTTAACAAAAGCAGATCGGATGACAATGGCACATTCGTTAGAGTTAAGGGTGCCTTTCCTTGATAAGGAAGTTTTCAAAGCTGCTGCACATATTCCAGCGTCTAGTAAAATCCAAAATGGTGAAACAAAGTCGATGCTTAGGAGAGCTTTCAAGGATGTCATCCCTCACCATGTTGTGCACCGAAAAAAACTAGGATTTCCTGTTCCAATCCGTATCTGGTTAAAAAATGAATTGTATGATTGGACAACTTCCTTAATAAATAATAGTCAAACGGATTATTTGCTAAATAAAGGCTATCTTAAACAATTATTAAGTGAGCATGCTATCGGTAAACATGATAACAGCCGGAAGCTCTGGACCGTCATAACCTTTATGTTATGGCATAAACAATTTGTTGAGGAACCTACTTTAAGAATAGATCAGACAAATAAAGCTTCTACTAACAAATCTTTTCAAATACACATATAAAGATGAGAACATGATCTCAAATTCGATGAAGAGTTAGCTTATATAGCTAGCTTTTTTTGACTTTAAAATGATGGCAATTTAGGATTTCATTTCTGGATAAAAACATTTGTCTATTTCAGTATTTGTTCTCCCTAAATATGCTAAAAAAGTGTTAAAATAGGTCATATTGGCAATTTTAGTTAAAACTAGAAAAGGCTTAAAAACCTTACGAGGAGGACATTTCGTGAATACACAGTTTAATAAGCCGAAAGGTTTTGGGGAAATACTCGATTTTACCTTTCGTTTAAGTAAAAATCGCTTTTCAGACTTTTTTAAGATTTTCTTATTATTAATGGGACCACTGTATATTTTAGAAGCCATCGTATTAATGGCGATGGGAACAAGTTTTTTCAGAGAAGATGTGGTTAGTGGTGGATTATGGTATGAAGAATTATTCTCACGATTGGAAACGGAAGGATATACGGGTACGAGTAGCTTAGGTCTTGATGCTGGTTACATCCTTATTTTACTAGGCAGTATCTTTTTACTACCAATTGCTCAAGCATCCGTTTTAATAGCTGTTAACCATATTAGAAATAATGAAGAGTTTACAGTTGGATCAGTTATTAAAAAGGCACTTAAACGGTTTTGGGCTATTTTAGGAAGTAGTATTTTATTTGGACTTATGATATTGGCTTTAGTCATTATTCCGATTCTCCTTGTCACATTTGGTGGAATATTTGCCATTGAGTTGAATCCTATTTTAGGAGTTTTAATGATCGTATTGTTATGTCTAGGTATTGCAGTTGGCTATTTCTATATAGTGGCACGCTGGAGCTTTTATTTTGGCTCTGTTACCTTAAAAGAAGGAACTCCAGGATTCTTAAGAAGTTGGAACCTTACTAAGAAGCGAGGATGGGTAATTGTAGGGATTTATATTATCTTCTCTTTAATTATTAGTAGTATAAGTAGCGCAATTGAAATTTCACTTACCTTATTTTTAGGTTCAAGTGTGTTAGTAACAATGATTGTAAACTTTGTTACGCTAATAACAACGATGATTTTCTCCGTAGGATATGCGATTATGTATTTTGATTTAAAGACGAGACATGATGCGGATGATATAAAAGATATGCTTGATGAGTATACTGTTTAGTTTTTAGATACTAGTAATCTATTTAACTTCAAAAATTGTAAATAAGGGGGGGTTGTATGTTAAATGAGGATCAAGCTCGAGAGGAACTAAGTGACATATTGAATGGCGCTGAATACCGAGCGTATTATGAGGAGTCAAATGGCTTGATTCAGACTTGGTGGATTCAAGTTAAGGAATGGTTTGGTCGTTTATTGGAGGACCTTTTTCCATCTATTGAGGTGACAAAGGATTATTCTGGGTTCGTCTTAACTGGTATCATTATTGTAACTATTGCTCTCTTACTCTTACTTGTTTACTATCTCATAAGGAGAGAATATCGTAAAAAATCATTACATCAGAACAAACCATTACAATTAGCAAATGAAATGGATTGGTCCTATGAAATGCATCTAACTGAAGCGAATCAACGTGAAGTTTTAGAAGAATATTCGTTAGCAACTCGACATATGTTCTTATCCTTGCTCCTTTATTTTCATAAAAGAGAGTGGTTGCTTGCTCGAATCTGGAAAACAAATTGGGAGTATTATGATGAATTAAAGAAGGTAAATAAGGAATGGGCGAATCAATTTTACCATTTAGCCCTTATTTTTGACGAAGTTACATATGGAGAACGAAATGTCCAACAAGAGGAATACGTTAAATTCAAAAAGAATGCAATGAAGTGGCTAGGTAACGATGAGGAAAATAGTCATGATGATTCAAATTAGTTTAGGGGAAGGAGGAATGAATGAATTTTGCTGAAAACAATGTTACATACAAGGAAGTGGATCTGGTTTCTGATCCTGATACTTATCATTATGTTAAGCAGTTACTTTGTAGGTTCTTCTGAACCAAAGAATTATCCGAATTTTGTTTCACATTCTCCTTCTCCTACCGGTGTAAAAGCCTTTTATACGTATTTAGATAAAGAAATCGATTCAGTAGAAAGATGGTCACATCCTCCGAACCATTTATCTAGCGAGGTAGAAAATCAATTAATGGTAATGATTGAGCCATCTATCACGCCTGATTCAGACGAAATTGCTGAATATATTAAGTTTATGGAGTCTGGTCATACAATTCTTTTGTTACAGGAAAACCCAAGAGAATTATTTGATTTGCAGATCTCCTTTAACTTAGAAGAGTCTTTACCACAGAAAATAGTAGATAACCATAAGAACAAATATGTATCGGAGTTTGGTTCTGTCGTATTTTTTGAAGCGAAAGAGCAGGATGAAGTCTTGTTACAAAGTGAAAATGGACGTGCGATCGCAATTAAAAGAACTTACGGAGACGGTCAGTTAATCGTTGCAAATACTCCAAATTGGATCACGAACGAAAATATATTAGAGGAAGGTCATCTCCCTCTGATGTTGAGTCTATTTAATGAGGTCGACGCAAATAGCATCATTTTTAATGAATACATACATGGACAACAGAGTGCTATATTTGTAAAAGTATATCCGAAATGGTTTTTACTTTTCATGCTACAAGGTATATTACTCACATTGTTAGTCCTTTGGTATCAAGGTAAACGCTTCGGGCAAGTCGTCATTCCTAGAGAAGAAACGGTTCGATACAGTGATGAACGAATCAACGCGATAGCTGTTTGGTATTTGAAAGGACGCCGTTTTAAGGATTCACTTCAGATTCAAGCAGATTATGTAAGAGTTATCCTGCAGGAGAATTGGAGAGTACCCTCTAATAAGGAATGGATTGATGTAGATATCCACCTTGAAAAAAGATGGAAGCAGGTTCCGCAACAAGAAATTCGTTCATTCGTCCAAGAACTGTCAAACCTTTTACAACAAGATACAGTTACCAAGCAAGAATATATGATATGGGCAAAAAAATTAGATCAACTTAGGAAAGAGGTGGAGGAAGGATGAATGCAGAATTGGCATCCTTACTAGAAAAATACGAAAAACGGATCATGGGGCAAAGTGTAAATCTCAAGCTTTTATTAGCATCTATTTTATCAGGAGGACATGTTTTACTAGAAGGGGTTCCAGGAACAGGGAAAACGCAAATGGTCAAAACTCTTGCTAGTCTAATAGGGGGAAGCTTTAAACGAATCCAATTTACTCCTGATTTATTACCTAGTGATATCACGGGTAGCACGATTTATAATATGAAGGATAGTACATTTCAAACGTTGAAAGGGCCAATCTTTACCAATATTCTATTAGCTGATGAAATAAATCGTACACCTGCTAAGACACAAGCAGCCCTTTTAGAAGCGATGGAAGAAAAGCAAGTTACCATTCAAGGTGAGACCTACCAACTATCAGATGTTTTTTTTGTAGTGGCAACCCAAAATCCTATTGAATTCGAAGGTACATATCCATTACCAGAAGCACAGCAGGACCGATTTCTATTTAAGCTAATTATTGATTTTCCTTCCTTTGAAGAAGAGCAACGTATTTTAAAACTCATTCTTGAAGAAAGTCTTGGTGGCAGTCAAATCGAGCCGGTGTTAGATGTGGAAACATTCTTAACAATCAAAAGAGAAATTGATCAGGTCACGATAGGGGAAAGTGTTCTAGAGTATATTATAAAGCTAGTTCGAATGACAAGGGAGACAGAATCGATCCGATTTGGAGCAAGTACGCGTGCTGCAATATCAATAGGAAAAGCAGGAAAGGCATGGGCCTATTTATCGGGTAGAGATTATGTTACACCAGATGATATTAAGATCGTAGCAAAACCTGGATTAAGACATCGTATACAATTATCTCCACATATAGAATTGGAGGGAGCAACCGTTGACCAAATCATTGAAGAGCTTGTGGGGGCGATTCCTGTTCCAAGATAGAGGGATTTTACCGACAAAACGGTTACTTTACATATTCTTTTTTCTCTCTCTCTTTCTTTTACTAGCAACCAAATGGAATTTGTCTTGGACCTTTATCATCATCGGCAATAGCTTAGTCTTTTTAGTTAGTTTAATAGACCTATGGTTCTCTCCAAATAAGAAGCAGTTGAATTTTAAACGAACAATAGCTAATGAAATGGAAAGAGGACTTTCCTATCAAGTACAATTAGAGATAAAAAACGGCTCATCCCACCCAATCACATTTCGGTTCGTGGATGGAATTCCGCAATCATTTCAGAAGGATTTCCCTCTTTATGGTGAAATTCGTAAAGAAACTACGGGGTTAGTTACATACCAAACTTGTGCCCCAATTAGGGGTAAATACAAGATTGAACTATTTTATTTCCGTTATAGAAGTCATTTCGGTCTTTGGGAAAAGCAAGTAACCGTTTTGTTAAAGGATGAAGTAAAGGTTATACCAGATTTAACAGAAACGAGGAATTTTTTAGAAAATGCTCAACAATTCTTATTGTACGAGGGTATGAAAATTAGAAAGTATCAAAGTGGTAGTGGAGAATTTACAAAGGTTCGAAACTTTGTAGTTGGAGATGACCCGCGGAAAATAAATTGGCGCCAAACAGCAAAGCTTCATGAGGTAATGACAAATGAATATGAACCAGAACATGGAAAATATATTACATTGTTAATTGATTGTGGCAGAATGATGGGGGCAGAGTTAAGCAAAGGGAATCGGTTAGAGAAGGTGTTAGAAGCGGCTTTAACTGTAACTGTTGCTGCTTTACAAAAGGGAGATTATGTTTCTGTACTAGCCTTTTCAAAGGATGTAAAGGTCTTTGTCCCACATGGAAAAGGTATGGCTCATATGCAAACCATTCTACAGGCAATTTATCATCTAAAAGTAGATGCAGTGGAGTCCAATTATGCAGAGGTATTAACCTACCTACAAACCATGCAAAAAAAACGCAGCCTCATCCTATTATTTAGTGACGTTCAAACCTTCCTTCACGAAGAGAGTGCACTAACCTATCTTAAGCGATTAAGACAACGGCATTTATTTCTAATGATAGGTATTGAAGACGAGATGATTCTTAGAAAAATAAAGGCAAAACCAGAAACGATAAAGAATACAATGATGAAAAGTATCGCTCAACAGCAAATGCTTTATAAAAGGCGTGAGAAAATAAAGTGGGAAAGACAGGGCCTGCAAATGATTGAGGCCCAGGAAGAAAAACTTGCTACAGCTGCAGTATCTTATTATATCGATATTATGAATCGAGGGCTGCTGTAGTTTGCTTTCTATTTAGTAGTAGCTTTCCTATATAAACATAGAGAATTAAGCCAATTAGAGTGATAAAAGCAACGATATATTTAGCCTCAAGTGAAATGGCTGCAGGGGTAATAAAGCCTTCGATTACTCCTGCAATAACAAACAAAGGAATCGTACCAAGAAACAATTGAACGGAACGCTTCGCTTGTTGTTTTAATTGATAGCCTCTTGAATAAGGTCCGGGTACAAATAGTTTATAGCCCATTAACAAACCTGCACCTCCAGCTATAAAAATGGCTGTAAGTTCAATGATCCCATGTGGGACAATGTAAGCCCAAAAATCGTAGGCTTTGTCATGTTGGTAGAACAAAGCTGCTAGAGCACCAATGATAATACCATTATAGACGAGTAAATAGACCGTTAAAATGCCAAATGTGACGCCACTCGCAAATGCAAGTATCGCTACTTGGATATTGTTTGTCATAATTGTCGAGGACATAAGTGGTGAATTAACTGCATGATCACCAAGTTGATTAGGATTCACACTCTGAGCTATGTCAGCAGGAAGTACAGAATGCAGATGCAATGGATCATTGATTACGGCAAAATAGCTACCTAATGTGCCTAAGCTAAAAAGGAACATCGCGATAACAACAAATTTCCACTGTTCCAAAAATAAGCCGATAAATTTAGTGCTAAAGAAATATTTTAGTTGTTTCATACTTGAAACCTGGTCTTTGTATAAAAGATTATGTGCTTTAGAAACAAGACCGTTTAGGTATGATGTAACATCTTCATTAGGGAAATACGTTTGACTGTAAGAGAGATGTTGAGCAGCTTTCTGATAAAGGTGATGAAAATGATCAATATCACTCCCTGTCATTGCGGGTTTTTTTTCGTGTAAAGAAGATATCAATTGCTCTAGCAGTTTCCAATCTTCACGATGCTGTTTTACAAATTGTTTTATGTTCATTATGCACACCTTCTTGTCTACTAGATTATTCATGCCTTTTACGAAGGCTTTATCTTATATTATAGTAATTTAGTGGAGAAATAGAAATAGCTAAAGGAAAAAATAACCATGAAATGAGTGACATAGATGAATCAAGAGCAAGTTGATATCAAAACACCTGAATTTGTTTCTCTTCAATTTCAATCAGCAGGACTCGGAAGTAGAAGTGCCGCATTCATTATCGACCAAATTATTTTGACGATCGTCAATATTCTCATCATTATTTGCTTATTACTTTTTTTATATGGTTTTAATGATCTGTTTTATTGGGACGATCTTATGTCGTTCCCAATAGCGATAACGATTATTAGTATATTTTTGATAAATTGGGGATACTTCTTTGCCCTTGAATACTTCTCAGGTGGCAAAACAATCGGAAAACGATTGATTGGAATAAGAGTGATTCAAGATAATGGTCATAGCTTAACGTTATTATCGAGTTTTATTCGAAATTTATTACGGATAATTGATAGCTTACCAGCAAGTTATTTATTAGGGATTGTGATGGTTTTCTTTCATTCTAAGAACAAACGGATTGGGGATCTTGTTGCTGGTACGATTGTTGTCCATGAACGTAGAAGGAAGAATACAAGAAAGCTATCGCCTTTAGATAAAGAGATTAAAAGCAGAGGTCTTACTAAAGAGGATCCGATCGTAGATGGGTTAGTGCTAAGATCATTAGGTAAAAAAGAATGGGATTTATTAAAGACTTATAGTAACCGAATCCTCCAACTTAAGGAAGAGGAAAGGGAGCAACTAACGAAGAAGGTGGCAGAAATCTTATTTTCTAAAATAGGTCTTAATGTGGAAGGGAAAACGAATGAAGAGCTAGAAAATAATTTGTTTATTCTTTATTTACTAGTAAGAGAAGAATGGGAGTTTGAACTGTAAAAGACAGTGTTCTTTTAATGATAACCATACAATTCATAAAAAATTCGAACTTATTTAGAGTTTTATAAAAAACATCATCATTGCGAAAACGAAAACAACTTTTATTATAGATGTAAAGAACTTAAAACGGTCATAATTTTACCGATATAAAAGGTAAAACAGATACTTGTGGGGGAGATTCGCAATGAAACAAATGAAATATTTTGAGAAGAGTTCTGGGAAACTATTAATTGCCATCGCTATACTCGTACTAATTATGACAAGCTCGATTGGGTTATTGAGTTACTTTTTTCTGGGAAGTGATTTAGAACAAGATCATGGATTACTGCATATAGTCATGACAATTGTCGGTGTTACAGCTGGAATTACGATTATTAGTTTAACGATATTCTATTTGATTGCAAATAAAAGATTAAAAGCATTACATGATATGTTATCGGTTGCTTTAGTGATGGAAGAAGGAAAGTTACCTGAAGAACCATTATCTGAAGGCAATGATGATTTTGGATTATTAGCTAGATCATTAAACAGAATTAATAAAAATACAACTTTGCTATTTAAAGAGTTGAAAGATATTAGAGACTCAATTTCACATTCCTCAGAAGAATTTTCAGCTTTAACAGCGCAAACTACTGCAACGAGTGAAGATATTGCTAAAGTTTTAAATGAAATTACAAAAGGCTCTGTTTTTCAGGCAGCTGATATAGAATCGACAAGTCAAAAAGCCAATGATTTACAGGAAAGCATTACGAATATGACTGCTGAAAGTGATGTTATAATTCAACTAACCGAAGATTGTTCCCGTGCTGTACAAACTGGGAAATCGAGTGTGAATGGGCTGCAATCATCTAATAAAGAAAATGCAAATATGTTAGAGAAAATAAGTATTGGAATAACGACACTATTTCAAAGTGTACATCAAATTTCAAGTATTGTAACAACGATTGATAGCATTTCAAAACAAACGAATCTCTTAGCTTTGAATGCAAGTATTGAGGCTGCGAGAGCAGGTGAACATGGCAAAGGTTTTGCAGTTGTAGCCGAAGAGGTGAGAAAGCTTGCAGAGGAGACAAATCAAGCTACATCACAAATCCAAACGATGATACAAAATATCGAGCAAGAAACAGAATCCACGGTAATGGTTATGGCTCAAACATCCGATATATCAAATGGTTTAAACGAGAGTGTTCTAAAAACTGAAAATGAATTCAATCATGTTTCTACAACGATAAATAAAATAATAGATGGTGTTTCTAAGTTAAATAGGGAAATAGAAGATGTTTCAGCACATAGTTATGTCATTTTTGATTCAATTCAAAATATATCAGCTGTTGCAGAACAAACTGCATCTTCAACAGAGGAAATTACTGCATCTGTCGATAACCAAGTGAAATCAATGAGTATGATTAACCAATCCTCTAAATCATTAAATAAATTTGGTGATAAGCTTAATCATTACTTTGATAGAATGAAATAGGAATAGAACAATAAATGACCCCAGTAAGCTATTAATTTTTATATGAAACCAACTGCTTTTTTGAAAAAAATATAAGTTAATAAGTCGTATATAATAGAATTAACAGCCGGCTCTAAAAAGAGTACCGGCTGTTAATTCTATTATATAGCAGATATATATTTTTTGTACGTAGATTTTGTTTAGTGCAAGCGTTCAACAACTAGAGAACTCCCTCACCATACGAAAAGTCAACATCGCATCGCTACCACGCTTCCTGTTTTCTTTATCCCAAACGAAGTGTTCTTAGTTATACATCGTTAAATGGACACGTGTGCTTTTCTACTATTTAAAGGTGCTTAATAGGTGGATTTAGGCATATCGAATGGTGCTCATCTCAACTAACGTATTTTCATATTCTTTCAATAACTCAACAAAGATTTGTTCCCAAGTTTGTGATAGTGCATATTTTCGTGCCTCCACCCCCATTTGAATTCGGAGTGGGGAATTCTCCACTAAATGGTTTATTGCATCTATAAATTGGTCGACGTTTTTTGGTTCGCACAAATATCCAGTTTTTCCTTGCTGGATAATATTTTTCACCCCTCCTGAATTTGCTCCAATGACAGGTGTCCCAGCTGCAAGTGCTTCTAAAACGACATTACCAAACGTTTCTGTTGGTGAAGGAAAGATAAAAAGATCAGAAGATGCATAAATGTGTGCCAAACTTTCTCCGTTTAAATAGCCAGCAAAAGTCATATTTTTAGGGGCTGTTGCTAACATATCCTCCTTAGAAGGGCCATCCCCGACAATTAACCAATGCACTTGAGACTTTATCTCTTCGGGCAAACGTTCGGAAATATTGATAAGTGTTTCAATGTCCTTTTCCGGAGCAAGACGTCCAACATATGAAAAAATATACTTTTCTGTTATTTGATAGTGTTCACGTACATCATTAGAAGCGTATGGATGAAAGAGTTGACAATCAACACCTCTCCCCCAAATACGAATATTAGCAAAACCTTTTCGTTTTAATTGTTCCATCGTTTCTTTAGAAGGAACAAATATTTTTAATAGTGGTTTATGGAACCAATGCATATATTTCCACAGCAATTTAGATAAGAAATGAAGATCATAATAATCTAAATATTGATCAAAATCAGTATGATATGAACCAACTATCGGGATATTTAGTTTTTTAGCATAATGTAAACCACATAACCCAATATTAAAAGGTGTTGCAACATGAATAATATCTGGCTTAAAACGTTGTAACTCTGACTTTACATGAAGCATATTTGGTAATGCTAACCTACATTCCGGATATAAAAAAAATGGTAAGCTAGCAAAACGATGAATATGACTAGAAAATCGGTTTTCGGTTGTGCTAACTGGTGCAAAGACTCTGTATTCATAACCGTTTGTCTCTAAATAATCGGTAAAGCGTTTTAACGTACGAGCAACACCATTAACATCAGGTGAAAAGGTATCTGTAAAAATAGCTATTCTCATCGAATCCCTCCAGTTACTAATAAGTGAAAGGTACATGTCAGTCAATAATCTATTTCTGTTTTACAGGGGTGGTATTATTGGGAAAAGGCTTAATAAAAAGTAACTAATAAATCCTGAAGACGATCCGAGTAAGCAACCTACTATTACATCAGAAGGGTAGTGTAAACCTAGATACATTCTTGACAATCCTACACTAATGGCTATTGGTAAGAGGATTAGGGATAATGATGGCATAAGTAAAATAAACGGAATAATAACAGAGAATATAGCAGTAGTATGTCCAGAAGGAAAGGAGTGATCACGTAAAGGGTTAGCAGTAACTTTAGTTTCTAATAAAGTTAAATAAGGGCGATTACGTGGATATAACCGTTTAACTAACGCAACAGGTAAGTGGCTTATTAGGAGTGCTGCTCCACTTGCAATACTAGTAGCCTGAACAAGTCCCTTTGTGAAAGAGAATAAGACAAGGCATACAGCAATTGTAGTAATTGCCCCTCCGAGATGTGTAATCGTGCGGAAGTAAAAGTTAAGAAACTTATGATCGAAATGGCGATTGACACTTCTGAACAACTTGCAATCAAAATCATACATGTTTGTAAGTAGCTTTGTCTTCATTGTGAAAACTCCCCCTTTACCTCTTTTCTTTATTTTAAGTGAGGAATGTTTAGTCCATAATAAGAAATTGTAAAAAATAATGATTAAAGTTTTCATAATCTTAATGAATTCTATACAATATAAAATAAGAACTGGAACTACTTAGTATCATCAAGTTGAAAGACACTTGTAGAGTTGATGTTAAACGTCTTGATTAGGATTTGAAGTTATAAGATAATAAACGAATGTAAGGAATTGACCACAGCACTTCTAGGTTATTTATAAATTATGATTTTATGGGCTTAATTGTGCCTTATTTTTGAAATGAAGAGCTAAGCTTTTTCATTGCTTTTGTAACCTGTAAAATTATCCACCCAGGAACAGTACTGGAAAAAGGTTAGTTCTTCCTGAGTGAATTTTTACTTTTTAGTGATTAATGAGCTTAATTATTGCCTTTATTTTGTATGGACTTATAGTACTTTCCCTTCTCAACATATTCGTGTCGAATTCGTTCCATGTCTTTTATATCATCAGAATTTAAAGTTCTCACTACCTTCGCGGGTCTTCCAAATGCGAGCGAGTTAGGAGGGATTTTTTTCCCGGGTGGAACAAGGCTTCCTGCGCCTATAAATGCTCCTTCACCAATTTCTGCTCCATCTAAAATAATTGAACCCATACCAATTAGGGCCTTTTTATGAATAATCGAACTATGGAGAACAACACTGTGGCCAATGGTTACCTCATCTTCTATTAAGAGTGGATTATTCGGACTTTGGTGTAAGCAACAAAGATCTTGAATATTGACCTTATTACCAATTATTGTAGGGGCGACATCTCCGCGAATAACCGTCTGAAACCAAATACTTGTATCACTTCCAACAACTACATCACCAGTAATCGTTACATAATCAGCTATAAAAGCTGAATCTGCTATTTGGGGTGTTTTGTCTTTATAAGAATATATCATTGATTGTTTCAATCCTTTCTATTGGGAATAATGGATCTATTCTTCCATTTATTATATCAAGTGTGTAGACTCTTATCTAAATGTTTTTGTTGCCCTGGGATGTGGTTAAAACCAGCTCAGTAGTTTTTATTTTAGGCTCTTTTCTAAAAGTTTGTTGCTCTAGTATGAATATTGATCTAAATTTAAGCTATGTCTAAAGGGATATCAGACTAATTTAGTGAAAAGAGCACGAAGATATCCTTAAAACGTGTACATTAGTACTTTGTACGGAAAACAACAATCTTTGCGAAAACAGCCTTATTTTAAGAATTAGTACTAATTTCGAAAAATAACTAAATCATTAAACGAAAAGAGTACGAAGTCAGTTTTATTACATACCGTTTTAGCTATATACGAAAAATAAACACTTAAAAAACATCTGTACTTATACTTTCGCTTTAAACTTGGAAATGGAAGGGAGAAAGAGTAATCATGTGGAAATGGGAATCTGAGATTGAACAGCCAAAAGGTGTTATAGTTATGGTGCACGGAGCAGCTGAACATCATGGTCGATATAAATGGCTTGTAGAAATGTGGAAACTAGCAGGGTATCATGTTTTGATGGGAGACTTACCGGGTCAAGGAACAACGACAAGAAGAAGAGGTCATATCGAATCCTTTAACGAATATATTATAGAGGTCAATTCTTGGATCAAAGAAGCAAAAGTGTATGATTTGCCATTGTTTTTGCTTGGTCATAGCATGGGTGGATTAATTTTAATACGCTTACTTCAGGAAAAGCATCATGAGGTAAAAGCGGTAATTTTATCATCCCCTTGTTTAGGAACAATTTATAAGCCAAACAAGGCTCTAGAGCTTGCTTCTAAAGGTTTAAATGTAGTTGCTCCTTCATATAAAGTGGAATCAAATCTTAGCATTGCGATGGCAACTAGAAATAAAGAAATACAGGATACCGATGAAAATGATTCATTATATGTGACAAAAGTTTCTGTTAGATGGTATCGTGAATTAATTAAGGCTATGGAGGTTGCTCATAAACAAGTGGGAGAATTTCAAGATGTGCCTCTTCTTTTGATGCAGGGTGGAGAAGATAAAATTGTTGATAAATCCCTAGTGAAGGAATGGTTTAATAAGGTAGATATCTTGGAAAAGGCATATAAAGAATGGAAAGGTTTTTATCATGAAATCTTTAGTGAACCCGAACGTGAAGTAGTGTTTGAAACAGCAAGACGCTTTTTTGATGCACATTCTCCTGAAACAAAGTAAAATATAAGTATTAAAAGAAATGAGCAAATAAAAAAGGTAAAATAATGATAACTGCAAAAGGGTTAGTTAAAATATCCCTAAAACATATAAATCTAAAAGCAAGAGGTGACAACCCCTTTGACAGTGCCAAAGCATCCAATTAGATTAATGACAAAAGTATATAGAGAAGTTTTTCCAATTGTCCATTTTTATATTAAACATTGGAGAGAACAGGCAGAAAATATTCCGAATAAAGAGCTTAGGGATCAAGCAGTCAGTAGTATTGAACAAAAGGAATTTCACTGTGAAGGTGGAGGGATTTTATCAATAATTGCTGGAGTACATAAGCAACAATGTATTGAATTTATTGTTGCTTATCAAACAATAAGTGATTATCTAGATAACTTATGTGATCGAAGTACATCGTTGGATCCAGATGACTTTCGGATGTTACATCAATCAATGTTAGATGCTCTCACCTGTGGAGCACCATGTAAAAATTATTATCAATATAGAGATGATCAAGACGACGGTGGATATCTACATCAACTTGTTCAAACTTGTCAAAATGTGTTAGTTGATTTAAATACGTATCCAATTATATCAAAGTATTTATTAGAGCTTTCGAGCTATTATTGTGATTTGCAGGTACA
Organism: Metabacillus sp. GQ13; assembly: GCF_059758525.1. NCBI lineage: Bacteria > Bacillati > Bacillota > Bacilli > Caryophanales > Bacillaceae > Metabacillus > Metabacillus sp. GQ13. Next base: position 39,660 of record NZ_JCAXET010000019.1, on the reverse strand, counting down.
TAAACATGTGAAGAAAGAAGAACGTGTTCAAAGACTGGAAAATTGGTTTGAAATACATAAGTCAAATCTTCCACAAATGGAATGGTATGAGTTTTCCGCTTGTACGGGGTCGACACTAGGAATATTTTGTTTGGTCGCTTATGGATTTCAAGAAAGCTTTGAAGAAAAGCAAGCCATTCAAATAAGAGATAGTTATTTCCCTTATGTTCAAGGATTACATATTTTGTTGGATTATTTAATTGACCAAGAAGAGGATAGAATTGAAGGAGACTTAAATTTTTGCAGTTATTACGAATCTGAAACGGCGATGTTGAAAAGATTCGAACATTTTGTTCTAAAAGCTGATAATAACCTTACTGGTATTCCTCATGAAAATTTCCACAAACTCATTAATCGAGGATTATTAGGTGTCTATCTTTCAGATGATAAGGTTGCCTCACAAAAGGAACTCAATAAAATGAGAAAGAGACTAATCAAGCTGGGTGGAATGACCTCAATATTCTTTTATTATAATGGAAGGGCATATCGGGCATTTCAAAAGCTAACATGGAAGAAGAGTTCATAAAACTGTAACTGAATATATATAAGCAGTGAAGATTTTGATTCTATTCACTGCTTTTGTTTTGTTAAAATATACTTGCGCTGCTTTATGATAACGATCATTTGCATTTTTCTATGGCTATAATATATGGTGGATTATTGAACTTGTTAATAAACTGATAATGTAAAACATGGGCAATACTTGGATTTATCGCTTGGACATACTTCATCAAGTTGTCACGTTCTACTTGTCCTTCCTTATGTCCGTGGTATATGACGATAACAATAATCCCCTCAGGTTTGATTATCTCCAAAAGCTGTTCTATTGCTGATATGGTCGTATCTGGTATCGTAACAATTGTTGTATCTCCACCTGGTAGGTAACCTAGATTGAAAATGGCGCCCGATATAGATCCATGTAAGTTATCAGGAATCGTTGAACGAAGATGCTGATGTCCTAAGTGATGAAGTGTTACCCGCTCCTTCAATTCAGCCTTCATTAAGCGTTCAGCCGTTTTATTGATCGCATCCTCTTGAATATCGAATCCGAAGACATGTCCTTTTTCTCCGACTAATTCTGCTAAGAAAACAGTGTCATGACCATTGCCAATTGTCGCATCAATAACAGTATCTCCTTTTTCGATTGCTGACTGAATGATCTGTTTAGCAAAAGGTAATATCCGTAGGAGCTTCATGACATTATTTCCTTTTCTTTATTATAGTATCTTCCTTGAAAACTATTTCGTCTTCCTAATTCTTCATCTATCGAATTTAATACACTCCATTTATTTACGCTCCACATCGGTCCAATCATTAGATCAATTGGTCCATCACCTGTAATTCGATGAATAATCATTTCAGGTGGTAGAATTTCTAATTGATCACAAACTAGGTTTACATAATCCTCTTGGGAAAGAAAATCGAGCTTTCCTTTTTCATATTGTTTTACCATAGGTGTTCCTTTTAATAAATGTAAGAGATGAATTTTAATTCCTTGGACATCTAAATCAGCAACAGTCCTAGTCGTTTCTAGCATCATCTCTTTGTTTTCTAAAGGCAGTCCATTAATTATGTGCGTACAAATCCGTATCCCGTGCTTACGAAGTTTGTTTACACCATCTAGATAAGTTTTAAAATCATGTGCTCGATTAATAAGGAGTGACGTTCTTTCATGAACGGTTTGTAGACCAAGTTCAACCCATAAATACGTCCGTTCATTTAATTCGGCTAAATACTCCACTACATCGTCTGGTAAGCAATCAGGTCGTGTTGCGATCGATAAACCGACAACACCTTCTAAATTGAGAACAGCTTCGAATTTCTCTCGCAATACTTTTACAGGCGCATGGGTATTGGTATAGGCTTGAAAGTAAGCCATATACTTTCCATCTTTCCATTTTGCATGCATTTTACTCTTTATATCATTAAATTGTGTCACAAGGTCGCTAGCTCGATTACCGGCAAAATCACCTGATCCAGCTGCACTACAAAACGTACAACCACCATGAGCGACAGTACCGTCACGATTAGGACAATCGAAGCCACCATCTAATGCAACCTTAAATACTTTATGACCAAATGTATCGCGCAAATGATAATTCCATGTATGGTAGCGCTTATTATCTGTTGCAAAGAGAAATGGATTTGTCTGAATCACATCAGATACCTCCTTATAATGTACTTATAAAAGATTTACCAAAAGAAAAAGATCCTCAAAAAATTTTAACATGATCACATACATATTGACAGAAATCCTTTATACTTACCAAATATTATAAGTCAAGTTTTTCTTTTTCTTGTAAACAATATGATTGATGGAGTAATTCTTTGACTTCATATCGTTTGGAGGAGAGATAAAATGGCAACAAGACAATCTGTTGATGAATATATGCAGCGTTGTACGGATGCATTAGATTATGCTCGCGAACAAAGCAAAATTGGGGCACAGCAAGAACATTATAATCAATTGGAATATACAAATGCTTTACAGGGGTTGGAAAATTCCGTTAATGAAATTAATCATTTAGCGTTAAGTGCTGATGATGAGCAGCAAGACAGGATTCACCGCATGAGACTACAACTCCAACAAGTACAAAATGACATGATCTTAAGAAGACACTAGGAGGAGTAAAGTGAAAAAGCGTTCTAAACAAAATAATCCAGAGCAAAAAACAAAAAATGGCGTAAATAGTAACGATCTTGAACTTGGTGAGGATTATGATCCGGTTATTGAAGCCAAAGCAAAAAATGCAAAAAAAGGTCAGCCAATCAAATCGAAGCAGAGAGTAGAGAATAAGAGTAAGTAAAAAAAGGACCAATTTGGTCCTTTTTTATTATTTCTTTTAGCAGGAAATTATAAAATTCTAGTAATGTTGATAAGCTTACCTGCATTGCATATCGCTCGAGACGTCCAATGCTCAGAGCTCAGTAATCTTAGACTCGCCTCCTTAAGATAAGTCAACATCGAGTCGCTAAACGATCTATCCTATTAATTTTTAGTCGTACATATTTTAGTTGACAATATATTGAAAAGATATTAGTGTATTAAGTGTACTAATTAGTATAATACACATAATGTCTTTTCGGAAAATTGAATCTAAAAGGATGGTTCTTTTCGTAAAGATTGTTGTTTTCCATACAATGTACTAATGTACAAGGTTTTAGTTTATCTTCGTGCTCTTTTCGCAAAATGACTCTGACATCCTCCGGAGATTGCATGAATTTACATAATAAAACATTAAACTTTTAGACAATAGCAGAAAGAGGGAGAAACAATGATCCAAATTGATCCGAGAAGTTCAACTCCCATATATGAACAAATCATTCAACAAATGAAGGAGCTTTGTTTTAAGGGGTTGCTGAAGAATGGAGACAAGCTACCATCTGTTCGAGAATTATCAACGATGATCATAGCTAATCCGAATACAGTTAGTAAAGCCTATAAAGAGCTAGAGCGGCAAGGAATGATTGAAACTCTACGTGGTAGAGGAACTTATGTAACCGAAAATGCTAGAGAAACGGTTGATGAAGGGAAGATTGGGATGATTAAAGAACAGCTTAAACCACTGATAATTGATGCGTTTTATGCGGGTATTGATTTTACGCAAATATATGAGTGGATTGATGAAATTAAGCATGAAGTGGGAGGACAAGCCCATGCTAGAGATAAAGAATCTAACGAAAACACTTGATGGGGTCGAAGTGTTAAAAGACATAAACTTAAAATTAGAGCCAGGTGAAATTTTCGGTTTACTTGGTCGTAATGGATCAGGAAAAACAACATTACTTAGATGTATCCAAACAATTTTTCAAGCCGAACAAGGTGAAATATTATTTGAGAATGTAGCGATTATAGACCATCCGCTTGTAAAGAGAAAAGTTATTTATATGCCAGTGCAAACACCGTTCTATGATCGATATACATATAAGCAATTAGTCAGAATGATGCGCTCGGTATACCCTGAATTTGATGTGACGTATGCAAATGAATTAGTCAATCGTTACGGACTTCCTGAGACAAGGAAATATCGAGACTTATCTACGGGGTTAAAGAAGCAAATGTGTCTCATTCTAGCTTTTGCAGCTCGACCAGCGGTGATTTTGCTCGATGAACCTACGGATGGGATTGATGCCGTAACAAGACATGACTTATTGCAATTAATGATAGATGAAGTAGCATCACGTAACACAACGATTCTAATTGCATCACATCGTTTAGAAGATATTGAACGAATATGCAATCGGATAACGTTTTTGGAAGAGAATCATTTATCTATTATTCTAGACGTTGAAAAGTTAAAAGAAAATTACATGAAAGTTCAATTAGCCTTTGAGGAAGATGTTCAGCTGAAAATTCGGGAAAAAGGGATCTCAATTTTGGAATCATCTGGAGTCTTTTACACAGTTATTTTAAACCGAGATGACCATAACATACTAGAATCAATTAAAGAGTTAAAACCAGTTATTTGGAACGAACTTCCAGTCAGCCTTGAAGAAGTATTTATTGCAAGGTTTGGAGGGAAGCGAAGATGGTAGACAATGAGATGCTAAGAAAGGAAATGAATAAAAACTGGGTTCTGCTGTTAGTAACAAATTTAGCAATTGGCTTGGTGATACCTGTCCAACTTTGGATTCAATATTTGGATTTCCAAAATTATCAAAAGTCACACATGACCAGTTTATTTACAATTAATTTTGATAACTTTGGACCATCTTTTATTTTTATGCTATTTGTTTTCACGTTAGCAATTATCCAAATAGGGATTGAGAGAAACAATGGTACCTTAGAATTCACGTTAGGGATGCCTTTTTCAAGAGCAAGTATCTTTCTTTCCAAGTGGATGATAGGCTTTGGGAGTATTTTGGTCAGTTGGCTTGTCTCATATGGAATAACAGGATTGATCATTCGATTTCTCAATATTTCAACCGTTAATTTTGATAATTATTATTGGTATTTACTAGGAGGGATGTTGTTGGTGTATACGATGACATTGGCAATTGGTTCGTTGACAGGATCAGCATTTGCCCAAGGTCTTGTAACACTTTCTGTTAGCATACTTCCTATGTTAATATTCGGTTTATTTACTGTCCAGTTAGAGGTTTTTACAGATATTCATTTACGATTTAATGATCAAATTTTGTGGGGAACATACAATATAACGCCGTTAGCTTACTTATTTTTTAAATATGCAAGCTTTCCAATAAAAGAGGTATATCCTCCTTTTATTGAAGCAACGGTATTTTTAATGATAGGGTATTATGCTTTTATTAAACAGCCATTTGAACGCAATGGATCCTTTTTTATGTGGAAGTGGATGGAAAAACCAATTCAAGTGATGGTTATATTAATTGGCTTTTTGGGGTGTAGTGCTTTTGGTTATCTCAGTTCACTAGAACATAGTATGATTGGTTATTTTGTTGGTGCGGTTTTAGGCGTTATTCTTGGGTTTATTATTAGTTATTTTGTTATTTACAAGAAAAAAAATAGATAAACAATATGGAGGAGAAATTATGATTGAAGTTAAGAATTTAAGTCATTCCTTTAAGGTTGGTAAAAAGGGGAACGAAAATGAAATTTCTGTTTTGAAGGATCTTTCTTTGAACATTAATAAAGGAGAGATCGCCTCGATTGTTGGCCGTAGTGGGTCAGGTAAATCAACGTTGCTTAATTTAATTTCAGGTTTTATTTCACCGACAGCAGGTGACATCATTATTAATGATACGAATGTTACATCATATAACGAAAAGGAGTGGGCTAAGTTTCGCTTAGATCACTTTGGTTTCATCTTTCAAAGCTTTCAATTAATACCTAGTCTAACCACCTTTGAAAATATAGAATTACCATTAACATTAAAAGGAATTGATTCAGATAAGCGTAAGATAATGGTAATGGAGATGTTGGAAAGTGTTGGGTTACATAATCATGCTGAACATTATCCAAATGAATTATCAGGAGGACAACAGCAACGAGTTAGTATTGCTCGGGCCATGATTACGAAACCAAGCATCATTTTAGCAGATGAACCAACGGGTAGTCTTGATTCTGAAACCGAAATTGAAATATTAAAGCTAATAACTCAATTAAATAAAGAACAGGGAATTACATTTTTTATTATTACCCATGATGATGAAGTTGCTAAAATTAGTAACCATCAGTTCCATTTACAAGATGGAGTGCTATCAAAAGGAGGTGTGGTCGTTGAAGTTTAAAGATCAGTTGAAATTCATGAGGAAAAACATGAAAAAAAACAGACTCCGTGTATTTATGACTATTCTTGCAACAACGATGGCATGTGCATTCTTGATTGTGTTAGCTTCTGTTGGGTTCGGAATTCAAAAAACAATGACAGAAGAGGTTAAATCTCAACAGGTATTAACAGAAGTAACTGTACAAGGGAAAGAAACAGATGAAGGTAGTGAACAACTTACTAAGGAAAACCTTAAAGAACTTGCAGAAACAGACAATGTTACTGCAGTAGTACGCAGAAATTACGTCGATATGCCAGTTGAGGTTACATTTGAGGATCGAAAGGCAGATGTTCATCCCACCATTATAACGAATATGGAAGAGGAATTTAAAGCTAATTTAGCTTTAAAAAAAGGAAAGGTCCCTAAAAAAGAAAATGAAGTTATTGTCGGCTTTCATTTTGCAAAGACCCTTTTAACAGAAGAAGAAAACCAGAAATATCAAGAAGCGATGGAAACATCTGACGGCCAAATTGAAGAACCAACAGGTTATGAAGGAAATCTAATTGGAAAGGAATTTACGATGAACCTCACGAAAGATGTTGATGGTGAGGTAGAAGAGTCAAAGTCTTATACATTCAAAATATCTGGAATAGCAAAAGAACCTACTAGAGATTGGATGCAAGATCGAGGTATTTACATTAATGATGAATTTAGGGAAGAAATCCTCACATTTATTAATACTGAGGAAAAAGCAGTAGATGATATCCCTTATACGGAAGTTTTTGTTTATGCATCAGGTATAGAGCAGGTAGAACAAGTGACGAATGATATAAAAGATAAAGGGTACATGGTTTTTTCAATCACAGAGGAATTAAACAGTATCAATTTATTTTTCACTATATTTAAAGCAGGGTTAATTTTTGTTGGCACAATTGCTGTTTTAATTGCCTCGATTGGAATTTTTAATACAATGACGATGGCTGTTACAGAACGAACACAAGAAATTGGTATTATGAAAGCTTTAGGTGCTCAACCAAATGTAATTCGTCGCTTGTTCTTAATGGAAAGTGCTTATATTGGGATTGTTGGATCGATCATAGGCGTGGCTATTTCCTATGCAATAAGCTTTGCTGTAAATATGCTTCTTCCACTTGTAGTAGGATCAGCACTCGGTGAAGAAGGTCAAATAGAGTTTACCTTCTCGTATATCCCAGTAAGTCTTGTTTTAATTTCAGCGGGAATTAGTATTGGAGTTGCGATGATATCTGGCTTCCGCCCAGCTGTTAAAGCAACCAATATTAATGTATTATCTGCACTGAGAAGAGAATTATAGTCTATAAATTTAGACAGCTTCTTATGTTGGTAAAGTATCAAAAGCATACAAATTGAGGTGATTCGTTATGGAGTTAGAAATTCGATTTTCACAGGAATGTGACTTTAACCAATTGGTTGAATTAGATCATCGTATATGGAGTGCAACAACAACTCCGGCAACAATCCATTGGAAATCAGTAAGTGAATTTTCAAAACAAAATCCCGCGGGAAGCCAAGTGGTTGCTCTTGCTGATGGAGAAGTAGTTGGATATTTAGGATTTCATGCTTCTACCCCACTAGAAACGAATCAGCATGTGATGGAACTAGATATCGGAGTTGATGAGGCATTTCAAGGGAAAGGAATAGGGAAAAGTCTCCTAGCTAAAGCGAAAGAAGTTGCGATTGACAGAGGTATTCACAAACTATCAATTCGTGTTCTGGCTACTAACGAAGGAGCGATTCAGTTTTATCGACATGTTGGATTTATTGATCAAGGAAGATTAATTGATGAATTTTTTATTAATGGTAGGTATGTAGATGACCTACTTATGTATCTTCTTTTAAAGTAAATATTCACCCTTAATAGGGAGCTTGAAAAGTCGGTAAATTGCCATTATTACAACATTAGTCAGGAATGACATTCATGATTGCAAATCAAGGGAAAAGCGGCTAAAATTCTTTGAGGAGTTAGAATATCTCACGGTGGTGTTTATCTATATAGATACCGTCCGTGTTTTTTTTATTGCTCTGAATTTTAATTTTAAAGGAGGATGAATATGCCACGTTCTCTTTGGCTGCTTGTAATTGGAATGATGATCAATGTTATGGGAGCATCATTTTTATGGCCACTTAATACGATCTATATTCATGAACATTTAGGTAAATCATTAACAGTGGCTGGAGTTGTCCTGATGGTCAATGCGGGAGCAACTGTCATTGGAAATCTTGCCGGCGGTGTATTATTTGATAAAATTGGTGGATTTAAAACCATTATATTAGGAATAACTATTACGTTGGTCTCGGTTATTCTGTTAATGTTCTTTCATGGCTGGCCTACGTATACGTATTTACTTGCTTTCATCGGTTTCGGATCAGGTATTGTTTTTCCGGCAACGTATGCATTGGCAGTGAATATATGGCCTGAAGGTGGTAGAAAAGCTTTTAATGCGATTTACGTTGCACAAAATGTCGGTGTTGCGGCAGGAGCTTCATTAGGAGGAATTGTTGCAACATTTTCTTTTCATTATATATTTATCGCAAATGCAGCACTTTACGCGATCTTCTTTTTCATTGCCTTGTTCGGTTATCGTCATATTGATGCTGGAATTGTTAGTCAGACATCGATTTTAGAGCAAAAGGCAAGTGGGAATAATCCTCAGAAATTTTTCCCATTGGTGATCCTATGTATAGGCTACTTATTATGTTGGGTTGGATATGTCCAATGGTCAACGACTATTTCATCTCACACTCAAAGCTTAAACATACCGTTAAGTCAATATAGTCTTTTATGGACAATTAATGGTGTCTTAATTGTTTGTGGGCAACCTGTCATTGCTCAATTTGTAAAGTATGTAGCAAAATCATTAAAACAACAAATGATCTTCGGTTTTGTTGTGTTTATTGTTTCGTTTATTGTGGCTGCGAACGCTGTGAATTTTAGTGGATTTTTACTAGCGATGATTATCCTAACAATTGGCGAAATGCTGATTTGGCCAGCAGTCCCTACCATCGCAGATCAACTGGCTCCAAAGGGTAGACAAGGTTTCTATCAAGGATTTGTTAACAGCACTGCGACAGGAGGAAGAATGATCGGACCGCTATTAGGTGGAATGATTGTTGACTATTATAATATGAATTTGCTATTCATGGTCATAATTGGTCTGTTAAGTATCGGAATTATCACAACCTTAATTTATGATAGAAAGCTGAAGCAAACGGTTGAGAGTAAGCAAGTTATTGTTAGCTCCTAATAGTTTGGGGCCAGTCCCCAACAAGGAAAAACGACCATATACCAATGGTTCAGCCAATTAATAGTCGTTTAAACAAACCAAATGGGGCCTGTCCCCCACGTGTACACTTGCATATCTAGCCAAATTTATATAAAATAAGCTTAATCACTTATATAAAATGAACGGAGAGAAGGAATAGTAGTTTGCATGAATGTGTTCAGAGAGTTGACGGCTGGTGCAAGTCAATCGATCTATGCTTACGAACTCGCCTTTGAGTTACAAATATGAAAGCCAGATTGGTTAAGTAGTGTTTGTCGTCTATCCACGTTACGGATGTCAAAGTGGGCATAGAACTATGCCAAAGTTGGGTGGTACCACGGGAATTAAACCTCTCGTCCCTGTTTGGGATGGGGGGTTTTTCTTGTTTTTTATTCATTACTAAATCTAAAAAAATACACCTTACTTTGATCCGTTCGCATCCGATAAATAAAGGCAGTTTTCGCAAAGAGTGTTTTTTCTACTTGTATTACTAGCCTAAATAAAACATAAGATCTAGCTTTAAAGGAGGAAATCAGATGAGCTTCAATCACCAACAGATTGAGAAAAAGTGGCAAGATTTTTGGTTACATAATAAAACATTTAAAACAACTGAGGATTCAGAAAAACCGAAGTTTTATGCACTTGACATGTTCCCATATCCATCAGGAGCTGGATTACATGTAGGACATCCAGAGGGATACACAGCAACAGATATATTATCCCGTTTGAAACGTATGCAAGGTTTTAATGTCCTTCATCCAATGGGATGGGATGCATTTGGTTTACCTGCAGAGCAATATGCACTTGATACTGGAAATGACCCAGCGGAATTTACAGTACAAAATATTAATAACTTTAGACGACAAATTCAATCACTTGGCTTTTCCTATGATTGGGATCGTGAAGTCAATACAACAGATCCAGAATACTACAAATGGACACAATGGATATTCTTACAATTATATAAAAAGGGATTAGCTTATGTAGATGAAGTTCCCGTAAACTGGTGCCCTGCTTTAGGAACAGTTTTAGCGAATGAAGAAGTGATTGATGGTAAAAGTGAACGTGGTGGACATCCTGTTGAACGACGTCCAATGAAACAGTGGATGCTTAGAATTACAGCATATGCAGACCGTTTGCTTGCAGATCTTGAAGATGTTGACTGGCCTGAGAGTATTAAAGATATGCAGCGCAACTGGATTGGTCGTTCAGAAGGTGCACATGTGACATTTGATATCGATGGCTATGATGAAAATTTCACTGTATTTACAACACGACCTGATACTTTATTTGGTGCTACTTATGCTGTGCTTGCACCAGAACATTCATTAATTGATAAAATCACTACTCCCGAACAAAATGAAGCAGTAGTATCGTACATCAACGCAGTCAAACATAAGAGTGATCTTGAACGTACAGAGCTATCAAAAGAAAAAACAGGTGTGTTCACAGGGGCTTATGCGATTAACCCTGTGAATGGGGAAAAGATGCCGATTTGGATTGCAGATTATGTACTTGTGACTTATGGAACAGGTGCAATTATGGCAGTACCTGCACATGATGAACGTGACTATGAATTTGCTCAAAAATTTGATCTTTCCATTAAGGAAGTAGTTAGCGGCGGAGACGTAACGAAAGAGGCTTACACTGGTGATGGTGACCATGTAAACTCAGACTTTTTAAATGGTCTAGGTAAACAAGAAGCAATTGAAAATATGATTACTTGGCTTGAAGCGAATAAAAAGGGTGAAAAGAAGGTAACATACCGACTTCGTGATTGGTTATTTAGCCGTCAGCGTTACTGGGGTGAGCCAATTCCAATTATTCATTGGGAAGATGGCACAATGTCTGCAGTACCAGAAGAAGAATTACCACTTGTGTTGCCTAAAACAACTGAAATTAAGCCTTCAGGTACAGGTGAATCTCCACTTGCGGTCATTAAAGACTTCGTTCATGTCGTAGACCCTGAAACAGGTAAGAAGGGTCGTCGTGAAACAAATACGATGCCGCAATGGGCTGGAAGCTGTTGGTACTATTTACGTTATATCGATCCGACTAACAGTGAAGCCCTAGCAGATGATGAGAAAATAAAGCAATGGCTCCCAGTTGATATTTATATTGGAGGAGCAGAACATGCCGTTCTTCACTTACTTTATGCTCGTTTCTGGCATAAATTTTTATATGATATCGGGGTAGTACCAACTAAGGAACCATTCCAAAAATTATTCAACCAAGGAATGATTCTTGGTGAAAATAACGAAAAGATGAGTAAATCTAAAGGTAACGTTGTAAACCCTGATCAAATTGTTGAATCTCACGGTGCTGATACACTTCGTTTATACGAAATGTTTATGGGGCCACTAGAAGCATCAATTGCATGGTCAACGACTGGACTTGATGGGGCAAGACGTTTCTTAGACCGTATTTGGCGCTTATTAATCACAGAAAGTGGTGTGATAAGTGAAAAGGTGGTTGATGAATCAAACGTGGAGCTTGAGCGCGTTTATCACCAAACCGTAAAAAAGGTGACTGAAGACCTTGAAGGATTACGCTTTAACACAGCGATCTCGCAATTAATGGTATTCATAAATGAATCTTATAAAGCAACCATTCTTCCTAAAGAATATGTAGAAGGTTTTGTTCAATTGATTTCACCAATCGCACCTCACTTAGCAGAGGAACTATGGAGCAAGCTTGGTCATGAAACAACGATTACTTATGAAGCATGGCCTACGTTTGATGAAGCGAAGCTAGTGGAAAATGAAGTGGAAATTGTTGTTCAAGTGAATGGCAAGGTTCGTGCTAAGCTACTAGTTGCTAAGGACGTAACAAAGGAACAACTAGAGAAGATCGCCCTTGAAGACGATCGGGTAAAAGAACATGTTGACGGTAAAAACATACGCAAGGTGATTGCTGTGCCAGGCAAGCTGGTTAATATCGTAGCAAATTAAGGAATAGGAAATCGTTGTATCTACAATAGTGTACAGTAGACTAGTACCGACATAGGTCTAACTATAGAATAATATAGGCAAAGTTTACGTATTCTATGATCGGTAGGATTCTATATGATTGCTTCATTTAAAATGATGTAATCAGTATACAATAGGCACTGGTACTGGTACCCTTCGTAGTTAATTGATATAATGCAGGTATTAATTAACTATGAAGGGGTGTACTAGATGTACGAATTGAAAGAAATTTCACCTGAAGAAATTCAACAGAAGCTAGAAAATAAAGAGAATATTGAACTAATAGATGTTCGTGAGGATGAAGAAGTGGAAGCAGGAATGATTCCAGAAGCACGACATATTCGTATGAATGACATTCCGGATAACCTAGACGAGATTGATAAAGATAAACAAATCATTTTCATTTGTCGCTCAGGTGGACGTAGTAGTAATGTGTGTGCGTACTTACAAGATAAAGGATATAATGTTGTCAATATGACAGGTGGTATGCTTGAATATAAAGGTGAAACGAAGCCTAAGAGTAGAATATAAACAAATTTCCATAATAGTACATATAAGTGTCTGCTGACCTATAAAGGAAGCAGACACTTTTTTCATAGACTTGGTAAATCCGATTTTAAGCTTTAAACTGAACACCGTTTTTTTAGCAATAGCAGTCATAATCATGTCTACCATAAAATAAAATGGTATTAAAAAGGGCGTGTAGACATGCTACAGGTAGCGGTGTTTGATGAAGAACATGAAAAAGATCTTGAAGAAGAGATAAACTTATTTTTAGTTGATCTAGAAGATAATCAGGTTAAAGATATTAAATATAGTGTTTCTTTAACCATCGACGAGGATGGAGAACAAATATACTGTTATTCAGCAATGGTTTTATATTTAAAATAATGATTCCATTTTATCAACGGGATACATACAAAAAAAGCCTGGGTACTCTATCATTACCTCAGGCAAGCAGTTTATAGGTGGAAGTTCGTTTTTGAAGCTATAAAAGTATTATATTGATCTTTCCTTATTTCTTGTGACATTTATCAAGAGAAGTGTTTGAAACTGAATGAATTCCAATTAATAATCATAATGAGAGGAGTTAACGTATTTATCCAAAGTCTTTAAATTTACTTCAACTGTTTTAGTATAGATTGGTGAGCTGATATCATGACCATTTTTGGCGTCAAAAAGCTGTTTAATAATCAGTTCTCCCCATTTGAACTGACTCTGGGAGATCGTACTTGTAACCTGTTTATTTGAAATCCCTTTTAAGACAATTGGTAAATCATCAAAAGTAACCATCGTTTTGTTTAATCCCCTAGCCTTCCATGCTGTTATTGCTGCTGGTCCTGAGAGAGAATCTACTCCAACTAATGCATCAAAATCAGGATGTTCTTCTACCATTTCTTCAATATTCAACAATGTTTTTGCAGGGATTCCATCACTTGATTGAATATCTAGAATTTTCATCTTAGAATGTTGTTTAACAGTTTGTGTAAAACCATCGACCCTTGCATTAAGGTTTAACATCGTTGAAATACCGGTGCTAACAATAATGTTTCCTTGATAGTTTAGTAGTCTGGCAACAACTTCTCCTAGATGCTTACCTGCTGCTAAATTATCTGTCCCGATAAATGAGAGGCGATTACTTTCAGGTGCATCCGTATCAAAGCAAATAATATTAATACCAGCTTCTGCTGCTTTATTTATAAATGGTGTTAAGGCTGTAGGATCAGTAGGACCAATAGCTATACCGTCTACCTTTTTTTTGATCATTTTTTCTAAAAGTTGGATTTGTTGATCAATATTTGATGCATCTGGTGCCTGTATGATTACGTTAATTCCCATTTTTTCAGCTGTTTCTTTTGCACTGATTGTTACTCCTTCAAAAAATGGGTGTGCTACAGGATAAATGATGGCAAATGTAAGTTCCTCTTTGGATTTTATGGTTGATTTTGTATTTGCTATATTAGATTCCTTTGGAGCATGTTTTTTTATAGAAATAGGGCTTGACTCTTGAATACTACAGGAGGAGAGAGCAAGTATAAAGAATAGGTAGACAGATAATGTAAGTATCCTTTTCAGTTCCATTTTTTCCTACTCCTTTAATGACAAAGGTCTCTTCTAAGAAAAGAGCACGATGCCAATCTAGATACGTGAAGCTGTACTTCATGCGAACAACTACAATATTTTCGAAAACACCAAATGCTTAAATGTTAAAGGTTGTCCGATGCGCTTTAAATTCTCTAGTCGTCATGCCAGTTACTTTTTTGAATAAGTTGCAAAAATAATGAGAGTCACTATAACCCACTTTATGTGCTACTTCATATGTTTTATATTTGGTCGTTTTAAGCAGTTCTTTGGCATGCTCGATTCGAATCATCGTTATATATTCAATAAGTGTTTGACCTGTTTCTTGGCTAAACATATGACTAAAATATGAGGGACTAACATTTACAATGTTTGCGATAGTTTGAAGTGACAACTGTGAGTCATTGAAATGGTCCTTTACATAGTCCTTTGCCTTAATAATAGTAGGACTGAATTTTGTAGTCATTTGATCCCTAGATTCGATGATGAGCTGGAGCATTTCTCGTATGTAAATAAGCATTTCAGGATACTCCCTAACCCAGCTAGCGTTTACCTCCATTTTATTTAGTTCATGAATGGTAGTAGGATCTGTATCCATTTCCATTAAATAATGTTTAATTGTCATAGTAAAATCGAGTAAAAAGTAATAAGTGAAAAATGGTGTGCGGGTTTTTGCATCTTTTAAATAAGCAGAATAAGATAATGAAAATGTCGGAATGTTCCCTACTTCACCAAATCGTAAGAAATGAATTAATTCTTTCCGATTAAAAACATGTAAATCCGCTTGTAAAGGTTCACCACTGAAGTTCTTCGAAGTATAGCTTTGAAGAACTCGGTAATAGCTTTTCTCTTCTTCGGCATCTGAAAAAGAGGTGGCTATTCCTCGAATCCGATCTTCAATTTTTCCAAATCCAAATAATATCGGATGGTCAGAGCTCCTCTTAGTCATATTGAGTAACTTGTCTTTAACGGTGGTAATCTGTTGTTCGAGTTTATCTCTAGAATCACCTTTTAAAATAAAAACAGCTTCCTTTGACTTCCGTTTAAATTGGATGCTGCAAATTTGTTCATTAAGCCATTCATATGGAAAATCATCTATCTTTTCTGATTCAATAATAAAGGTACAATAATAGCTTGAAATCAAATCGATATCTAGTTCTGTAGCATGTTTTATTGCTTCTGAAGCAGTATAAGCGCCTTCGCAAAGTTCATTTAGAAAAAGATCACGTGAGAAGGATTCGCTTTTAAACACCTGATTTTCTAATTCATCCAAACGCCTTTTTTCAATTTCTTCAAGATCAATTTGTTTAGAAACGTTATGCAAAGTTGTAAGTAATTCTGTCGAACTGATTGGCTTTAAACAATATTCATAGATTTGAATTCTCATAGCTTCACGTGCGTATTCAAATTCATCGTGCCCGCTAAGAATGATAATTTTTATCCATGGCATTTTTTCTCGAAGGATTCGACTTACCTCAAAACCATCCATAAAGGGCATTTTTATATCAGTAATTACAATGTCTGGTTTATATTTTTCAATCAAAGGCAGGGCAATCTCACCATCTGGGGCATCGCCACAATATTCAAATCCTTCTTTTTGCCAATTAATGGACCGTTGTATCCCCTCTCGAACTTGCACTTCATCATCAAGTAAAAATATTTTTTTCACAGGATCACCTCATCGCTGGAATGATTAAACAAATATGTGTTCCATCTCCGTACTTACTGTCGAGAGTAAGCCCATAGGGTTTTCCGTAGTATAGCTGAATTCTTTGTTGTACATTGACCATACCAAATCCACCACTGTCTTTATTAAGAGGAATTCCTCGGGTTAATTGCTGCCGGATTCTAATTAACTCATCTTCTTTCATGCCAATTCCATTATCAATAATATCAATACATATATCTCCTGTTTTGTTGAAGTCCCCTTTAATATGGATTATGCCTTTCCCACGTTTATTTTTAATTCCATGGTAAATGGCGTTTTCAACGAGAGGTTGCAAGGTTAATTTTAAGATGGAAAAATTCAATATTTCATCATTAAAATCAAACGTGACATCAAGTATATCTCGGTATCTTATTTTTTGAATCGTTAAATAGTTTCGTATGTGTTCAATCTCTTTCTCTAAAGTAATTGAATCTTTTCCATTGCTTAATGTAATCCGGAAAAAATTAGATAATGCTTTGGTCATTTCAATCACTTCACTGCTCTTTTTTGATTCTGCCATCCAGATGATATTGTCTAACGTATTGTAAAGAAAGTGAGGGTTAATTTGACTTTGTAATGCTCTGAATTCGGCATTGGTCAGCTGTTTTTGCTCATTTACACTTTTTTGAAGCAGTGATTTAATCTTTGCAAGCATAATATTAAAACTATTTCCGAGATCTGCAATTTCATCAGAGCTTTCATTAACAACCTTTACGTCCAGATTCCCTAAAGAAGCAATCTTCATTTTTTCCTTTAAATGGCGAATAGGCCTAATGAGCTTGGACGATATAAAATAATAAAGAGTAATTGTAAAAATAATACTAAATGCAACGGTAATAAAGATTAAACTTCGTATATCATTGGAAGCTTTCATTAGCTCACTGACTGGTGCTTGGCCAATAATTTTCCAACCTGTTGTAGCAATTGTATCAAATACGGTAAAGGTTGTTCGCGAGGCATTAGTCATGTACCCAGAGTTTTCCTCTTTCATTTGCCGCCATCTTGGGATCAAATGTCTCCCAGTGTACTTAGTGGAAGTTAGAAATAAGGATTCGCCTGATGCTGTTTCTATGTAAAAGGCTCCAGAATCTCCAAGAGTAGCTTCACTTAAAATATCTTCGATCGCAGAGGAGTCGACTAGAATGTTAATAAACCCGATTACTTCACCGGTAATATCCAGTACGACAGTATCAGTTATTGAAATGACAGGTTTATTGTTAATCACAGCGGGTTGAATAAGCGTATCCTTTGGAGATAATAGTATCTGTTTATAATCGGGGTTCTTTGCTGGTAACGTTTCTAATTGATGCACACCCTTATCTTCACTTATTGCCTTGCCATCTAAATTAAAAATACTAATCGATTGAATCGTATTACTTGATTGATAGATTTCGCGATAGAAGCTAAACATATTTAAAATACCTTTTGCTTCATCATAGGTGTTTTCATCATTCATTAAAAATGAAATCGTACTCTCAAGCTTACTGATCTCAGTAAATCTCATAGCATCTTGGAAAATGACATCAATTTCCTGGCTAACTTGACTAGCTTGAAGCTGTGCAAATGTATGAGCGTTTTCTGAGATGATATTAATTGATTTAACATAGGAAACCAGCCCTACAAAAATAAGTGGGATTGCTGTTAGTATGACAAACATAATCAGGAGCTTAGCACGTAAACTTGAAATTACCCATTTTTTCATAGATAAAAAACCCTTTTAATAATATTTTATAAAATTATACCACATATGTAAGCGATTACTAGGTAAGGTGTTTACTGTATAGAATATTTAAATGATGGAAATGGAGGATGAATCGAAAAATAATCCACATTTCAAAAAATAATCCATTTTTTTTATTTTTGAACAATAAAATCCCAAATAAATTGCATGTTAATCAAAAGCAATTCTATTCATCTTATTTTGAAAGCGTTTTATAATCTAATTACGCTAGCTTGAAGGATTAAAAGTCTGATAATAGCGAAAAAAATAGGGGGGGAATTATAAGATGAAAAAAATACTGAAACTAAATGTTTTATTGTTACTTATGATGTCACTGATGCTACTACTAGCGGCGTGTAGCTCATCTGGGAATACTGGTGGAGAAGCTAGTCCAAGTAAAGATAATGGAAGTTCGGGTGAAAAGTCAGGTGATAAATTAGTTATTGGTTTTTCTCAAGTTGGAGCAGAGAGTGAATGGAGAACAGCAAATACAGAATCTGTTAAAAGTGCCATTACTGATGCGGGTCATGAATTGAAATTCTCTGACGCTCAGCAAAAACAAGAAAACCAAATAAAAGCGATTAGGTCCTTTATCGCTCAAAAGGTAGATGCGATCGTATTCTCACCTGTAGTTGAAACTGGTTTCGAAACGGTACTACAGGAAGCTAAAGATGCAGAAATACCAGTGTTTCTAGCTGATCGTGCCGTTGATATCGAAGATGATTCACTTTGGGTTACATTCTTAGGATCTGATTTTATTGAAGAGGGTAGAAAGGCTGCAAATTGGCTTATTGAAGAGGTCGGTGATCAAGAAGAAGTAAATATCGTTGAATTACAAGGTACTGTAGGATCAGCGCCTGCAATTGATCGAAAAGAAGGTTTTGAAGAAATTTTGGCTGATCAACCTAAATTCAAAATTACAAAGTCTCAAACGGGTGACTTTACTCGTGCAAAAGGTAAAGAGGTAATGGAGGCATTTTTGAAATCAGATGGAGATAATATCGATGTTTTATATTCTCATAATGATGACATGGCTATTGGTGCTATTCAAGCCATTGAAGAATACGGTTTAAAACCAGGTGAGGATATTAAAATTATTGGTGTTGATGCTGTTAAAGGAGCTTTTGAAGCAATGGCAGCAGGGAAAATGAATGTTACAGTTGAGTGTAATCCACTGTTCGGTCCTCAATTAGTTGAATTAATTGAAAAGCATCTTGCTGGCGAAGAGTTGGAAAAACGTATAGCAGTTGAGGAAGGCATTTTTACAATGGATCAAGCGGAAGAACTTCTTCCTGATCGTAAGTACTAATCACTATGAATTAATTAAGAGCTACTAAAGGCCAATTCTAGAGGATCGTCAGTTTGATTGACAATACTAGGTGGTCTTTAAGTGGCTTCTTATAAACAGACTGGAATGTAAGTAGGGGGGTAAAGAGTATGACCGATCAAAATCCAAGGTTAGAAATGTCAGGAATTACTAAGGTTTTCCCCGGGGTTAGAGCGTTGTCAAATGTGAGTTTCCGTTTATTCCCAGGCGAAGTGCATGCATTAATGGGTGAGAATGGAGCAGGGAAGTCAACGTTAATAAAAGTGTTAACCGGTGTCTATTCATATGACGAAGGTAGTGTGCTGTTTGATAACAAACCAGTATATATAACAAATCCTCTTGAGGCTCAAGAAGTAGGAATTAGTACGGTCTATCAAGAAGTGAATCTATGCACGAATTTATCTGTTGTTGAAAACATCTTTATTGGAAGAGAAATAATGAAAAAAGGCAGAATTAACTGGAAGGAAATGAATCGACAATCAGAGGAGCTGTTAGCAAGACTGAATTTAGATCTTGATGTAACAAAGTCACTGTCTTCATATTCTGTGGCAATTCAACAAATGATAGCAATTGTTCGTGCCCTAAATGTTTCTGCTAAAGTACTTATTTTAGATGAGCCGACATCAAGTCTTGACTTAAATGAGGTAAATCAATTATTTACTGTTATTAGAAAACTGAAAGCAGAAGGAATGTCTATCGTATTTATCAGCCATTTCCTAGATCAGATATATGAAATAACGGATAGGATAACGATTTTACGAAATGGTGAATGGGTTGGTGAGCATATGACAAAGGACCTTCCTAGACTTGAAATGGTATCAAAGATGATTGGGAAAGAATTAACAGAATTCGGATCATTATCAGCACCATCTACAATACATACAAAAAAAGAAGACAAAGTGGAACCGTTATTAGCGGCGAAGCAGCTTTCTAAAAAGGGAAGTATTTCTCCATTCAACCTTGAACTTCATTCAGGAGAGATTGTTGGATTAGCTGGCCTGTTAGGTTCAGGAAGATCTGAATTAGCAAGACTCTTATTTGGTGCAGATAAAGCTGATACTGGTGAGATCAAAATGAAAGGTCGGAGTATACAAATTAATTCACCAAAACAAGCAATTGCAAATGGTATTGCTTTTTCCTCTGAGAATAGAAAAACAGAAGGAATAATAGCCGATTTAACCATTCGTGAAAATATGATTTTAGCAATCCAAGGTATAAAAGGTTGGTTTGATTATATACCACGAAAAAAACAAGATGAAATTGTCGAAGAATATATCAAATTATTAAATATTAATCCACCTAATCCGGATCAATTAATAAAAAATTTGAGTGGTGGTAACCAACAGAAGGTTCTGTTAGCAAGATGGTTAATTACAAATCCTGAATTGCTCATTCTTGATGAACCAACTAGAGGAATCGATGTTGGAGCAAAAGCAGAGATACAAAAACTAATGGTTTCTCTTAGCGAGAAGGGGATGTCCATTTTGTTCATATCCTCAGAACTTGAAGAGGTTCTACGGACCTGTAGGAAGATTGCTGTACTTAGAGACCATAAAATGGTTTCAGAAATTGAGAATAACCAGCAAATTACCCATCAAGATATAATGAAGGAAATAGCTGGGGGGATGGTATGAGATGATGAAATATAGATTATTTTGGCCAATCGTTGTATTACTTTTAATCCTATCAATCAATTTATTTTTCGATCCGAAATTTTTTATGATTGAAGTAAGAAACGGACATTTAACAGGTAGTATCATTGATATCTTGAATCGTGGGGCACCGCTTCTTCTAATTTCTTTAGGAATGACATTAGTAATTGCCACTAAAGGGATTGACCTTGGAGTAGGATCCGTCATTGCGATGTCTGGCGCGATTGCAGCAATGACAGTGGGACAAAGTGTCGGTGTTTCAAATGATCGTTTAATGCCGCTATTTTTAGCAATTGGACTAGCAGTTGGTTTGTCTTTACTAGCTGGACTATGGAATGGCCTCCTAGTTTCCAGATTAGGAATTCAGCCAATCGTTGCTACACTTATTTTAATGGTAGCAGGACGTGGTATCGCACAGTTAATTACTAACGGACAAATCACGACAATTTACTATGAGCCATATTCCTTTATTGGCGGAGGTTACTTGTTTACGCTTCCCTTTTCTATTTTTATTGTGGCTGCTGTCCTTGTTAGTGCACTCTATTTGACTAGAAGAACATCCATCGGGTTATTTATCGAATCAGTAGGGTCAAATCCAGAAGCAAGCCGTTTAGCGGGTATTAATTCAAAAAATATCATTCTACTTGTCTATCTATTTTCAGGGCTTTGTGCGGGTATTGCCGGATTAATTTTAAGCTCAAATGTAGCAAGTGCTGATGGTAATAACGCTGGTCTGTGGTATGAACTTGACGCAATTTTAGCTGTTGTAATAGGTGGAACTTCATTAATGGGTGGTAGGTTTTTCTTAATAGGTACAGTTGTAGGCGCGTTAATTATACAAAGTTTAACAACAACTATCTACTCAATTGGGATACCCCCTGAAACGAATCTAGTTGTTAAGGCAGTGGTTGTGATGGTCGTTTGTTTATTACAATCCCCTTCTTTTAGAGAGAAAGTGTTAGGACAATTTAAACCGAAGAAAAAAAATAGCTTATCGAACAGTCGGGATAAAGAAAAGGGAGTGACTTTACCTTGAAAAAGTTAAAAGTAAATAACAAACAAATTCCTGTCATGGTCACTCTTGGATTGTTTTTATTAATGTATCTCTATGGAACACTTAAATATACTGGGTTTGCTTCTCCCCAAGTATTTTTGAATTTATTTATTGATAATGCCTTTTTAATCATTGTCGCTGTAGGGATGACATTTGTTATTTTATCAGGTGGGATAGATCTATCTGTCGGATCTGTCATTGCATTAACAAGTATGGTGACAGCGAGTTTATTAGAAAATGTGCAACTGTCACCATGGATTGTTATACCAATTGCTTTGTTGATTGGTACAACACTCGGCTTTACTATGGGCTGCCTCATTCATTACTTTAACTTGCAACCTTTTATCGTAACATTAGCCGGCTTGTTCTTAGCAAGGGGGCTTAGCTATCTTATTAGTGTAGAAACGATTGCAATAAATAATACCTTTTTCCAATACGTTGCCAGCACAAAAATCTTTATTGGGGATTATTTTATTTCAATAAGTGTAGTGATTGCTTTACTTGTCGTTTTTATAGCAATATATATCGCTCATTATACAAAATTTGGACGAAATGTATATGCAATAGGTGGCAGTGAACAATCTGCTTTATTAATGGGGTTACCTGTTTCAAGAACAAAAATAATGATTTACACGTTAAGTGGCTTTTGCTCTTCTCTTGCAGGTGTAGTTTTTACCTTCTATATGCTTTCAGGATACGGACTTCATGCAAATGGTTTAGAATTGGATGCAATTGCAGCTGTTGTTATTGGAGGAACTCTGCTAACTGGAGGGGTAGGTTATGTAGCAGGAAGCGTCTTTGGAGTACTTATTCTAGGAATTATCCAAACTCTTATTGTCTTCGAAGGTACACTTAGCTCATGGTGGACGAAAATTGCAATTGGTGCATTGTTATTAATGTTTATAGTCTTTCAAAGAGTGAGCGTTCTGAGAAGTGACAGCAAAAAAACGACAATTACTCATCATTAATATATTTTCAATGAATAGATATCCGAATTTCTAGGAGAGTGAAGAATGGAAAAGAGAAATCTTTCGATTTTTTTATTATGTATCATGTTTTTTAATACAGTTTCAGGGGTTTTTCCGCAATCTTTAGTTGCAGTGGAACCTGAATCAAAGAGCACTGAGCTAATCCTTCATTATGATATGAAATCTTCAAGCAATGTAGGTTCGAAAATGATTATTAAGGATGTATCTGGAAGTGATAGACAATTTGATGGTGAATTTAAGAATGTAGAAAATGGACAATTAGTCAACAATAATGAAATAGGATTTGCAGCATTTAATGGAGGGAATTCAACATCAAATAGTGGATATATCGAAATTCCAAAGAGTAAAGATGGAGCAGATTTATTAACTGGTTTAGAAGAGGTTACAATATCAAGTCTCGTTAATTGGGATAATGATGGGGTAAACCGTTGGGTTTTTGGATTAGGAACAGTAACGAATGATGCAGAGAATGGTAATAAATACTTTTTTGTAACACCTAATCATGGATCAGGGAATGTTGCTGGTTCAGGTATTTCCAAGGCGGGGTGGAGAAATGAATCACTTATTAAAGGGGCATCAAGTCTAAAAGCGAATGAATGGGAAGTAGCCACCGTTGTTTTCTCTGAGACAACTAACACGATTACATTGTATGTTAATGGAGAAAAAATCACTTCTGGATCAGCTGGGGGGAATAAATTATCAGAAATCATTGATTCCTCTGCTGGGATTTCTGGATTTATTGGAAAGTCTATCTTTAAAAATGATGACTATTTTAAAGGAATGGTAGGAGATTTTAAAGTGTATGATGGAGCATTATCAGAAAATGAAATTGCTAGTTTATATGAAGAGACTGCTAACAAGGTTGATAAAATAAATCAACTAGTATTAAGTGAAGCAGAGAAGTCTCTTGATATAACTGATTATTTAGATAAAACGGATCAAGATTCAGAAAAGATCACAAATAATCTTGCTTTACCAGTTAAAGGTAAGCATGGAGTCGACATTACGTGGGCATCAAATAATCAGGAAGTGATCGGGGATGATGGTAAGGTTGTACGCCCAAAATCAAGTGAATCAGATGTCAAAATTGAGCTCACGGCTACTTTTAATTATGAGGGACACACAGCTACAAAAACATTTATTGTAACTGTACTTAAACAATCTTCGGATGATCAACTAGTAAATATAGATAAAGAGAAACTACAAATTCATAACCCCAAACAGGTAAAAGGGAATGTGAAGCTGCCAATAGATGGTGAACACGGATCTATCATTACATGGGAATCTTCAAACCCGGAAATCATTAAAGGAACGCAACAAGCTACTGAAAATGCTAAATTGCTTGGGTGGGTAACAAGACCAAATAAAGATACGAATGTGAAATTAACAGCAACGTTAACGAAAGGGACGATTGAACAGAAAAAGGAATTTGACCTAACTGTATTAAAGGATCCAGGTAAGCTTGATTATGATGCCTACTTTTTCTCTTATTTTACTGGAGAATACGAAGGTGGAGAGGAAATTTCCTTTGCTACTGCTGAAGATCCATTACAGTGGAGAGCATTGAATAATGGAAAATCAGTCCTTCAATCAACAATGGGTGAAAAAGGGTTGAGAGATCCGTTTATTATCCGGTCTCCCGAGGGAGATAAATTTTATATGCTAGCGACAGATTTAAAGATGGGTGAAAGTACCAACTTTGACCAAGCGCAAATAACAGGGAGCCACCATCTGATGATTTGGGAGTCTGATGATCTAGTAAACTGGAGTGAACAAAGAATGGTCGAAGTTGCTCCTAAGACTGGTGGAAATACATGGGCTCCTGAGGCGATATACGATGAAAAAACAGGAGAATACGTGGTTTTTTGGGCTTCTTCAATGAAAAACGTGGAAACATATGGGGACTATCCAAATGGAAGGCCAGCTGGTCAATACAATGTTATGTATTATGCAACAACTAGAGATTTCCATTCATTCTCAGAACCAAAAGTATTTATTGATGAAGGCTTCCCAACAATAGATACAAGCTTTATTAAAAATAATGATACACTGTATCGATTAACGAAATCAGAAGTGAATTACAAGGTTTATTATGAAAAAGCTTCAAATGTATTTGATGATGCAGACAATAATGAAAACAATGGCTTTCAATTTGATGTTATTCCTGGAACTAAGGATGGTAACAAAGGATTAATAGGTCATCAAGGTAATAATGAAGGACAAACAGTCTTTAAAGATATCAATGAAGAAAAGTGGTATATGTTTCTTGATTCATGGCCGTACCATGTTCGCTGGTCCAATGATCTTGAGGATGGAAACCAATTTAAAAATAACTTACTTTCAGCTTCTGAGTATGCACTGCCACCCGGACCACGTCATGGAACGGTTATTCCGATCACGAGCGAGGAGTATAATGCTTTACAAGACAAATATAATAAACCTGGACCAGAACCTTCCGAAAAACCGGTTGTTCATTACACATTTGATCCTGAAAATATCGATGGATCAACAGTAAAAGATCTTTCAGCGAATGGGTATGACGCAAAGTTAGTAGGTGGCTCTGAAATCGACAGGAACAATACAATAGGGAATTCTACTGGGTCTGTAAATCTAGATGGGGAAACTGGTTATGTTGAATTGCCTAAAAACATGATAAAGGATCTTAATTTAAAAAATATGACAATGTCAACTTGGATCAATATTGTGGAGAATCAAGCGAATCAACGAATTTTTGATTTTTCTTCAGATACAGGTAGAGTTGCCAATCGGAATACAATGTATTTAAGTACACAAGGTGATACAGAAGGACTAGAATTTGCAGTTGTAACGCCGTTTACAGAAAAGTTTGCAAATGAAAATACGTTGTTAGAAAGCTCATACAAATATGCTGTTAGAGCTCCAAAACTGACATCTTCCAAGTGGCAACACGTCGCAATTACAATGGAAGGATTCGATGCCGTTTTATACGTTGATGGTAAAGAGGTCTCGAGAAGCTCGACTTATAATGTAGAACCTAGAATGTTACTTGAGACAACGATGAATTATTTAGGTAAGTCAAGTAAAACAGGTCACAAGACATTTAAGGGTAATTTAGATGATTTTAGAATTTATAATCGTGCTTTAAATGCTGAAGAGGTTGTTCGCTTAGTGGATGAGGATACAGATATGCCAAAACCAGAGGAACCGGAAGAAACAACATTAATACTTGACTATGAAATGAATAAGATTGATGGGACAAAAGTAAAGGATAATGTCGGTAATTTTGAAGGGAAGCTTATAAATCCAGAAGGTGTAGATTTAATTAAAGGAACAGAAACCGGGGCAATTAGCTTTCAGGGTGGTTCTTCAAGTTCTTATATTGAAATTCCTAAGGGGGTATTAAATGATAAGAAAGATCTCACGGTTTCATCATTAGTAAATTGGAGCGGAAATAGTGAAGCAGAATGGATTTTTGCATTAGGTCAGGATAGTAACAAGTATCTTTATATGACCCCAAGTCGTAATTCAGGAGACCGTTCAGCACGAGTAGGGCTTGGTGTAACAAGTTGGAATAATGAAGCAGGGTCTAATGCTACAACAGGTCCCTTGAAAGCGAATGAATGGAGGCTAGTTACAGCTGTTATTTCAGGTGAAAAAGAAACGATAACACTATATATTGATGGTTTAGAAGTTGCTACTGGATCGACAAATGGTTACACATTAGAGCAAATAAACAACATAAATGGAATAAGTGGTTATATCGGTCGATCCTTTTATTCCGCAGATCCTTATTTTGGCGGAATGATTGCAGATTTTGAGGTGTATGATGGAGCAATGACAGCCTCACAAGTAAATGATCTAAAGCTAGAAGCTGACAAAAAAATAACCAATATGGAGAATTTAATGTTAGAACATGCAGCAAATCAGTTAGATTATTCAACATTTATTAATAAAAACGAAAACAAGAACAAAATCACTTCTAATTTGTTATTACCTAAGACTGGAGTTAATGGAACAACCATCACGTGGGAATCTCTAAATCAAAATATGATTACCAACAATGGGGACGTTACAAGACCGACTTTTAAAGAGGGTAATCAAACAGTAACGATTGTTGCAACAATCTCAGATGGAACTGATTCTGTTAAGAAGGAATTTTCGGTAATTGTTTTAAAGAAACAACAGGATTCAGTAGCTATTAAATTAGCTGCCGAGAAGTTAACTGTATACAATATAAATGATGTAAGAGGTAATCTAACATTACCGAAATTCGGACAATATGAATCAAGAGTCACCTGGAAATCAAGTGATCCCTTTGTCATTACCCAAACAGGTGAAGTTACTCGTCCGAAAAATGGTGAAGGGGATATAAAAGTTAAGATAACAGCTACAATCAGTTTAGGTGAACAAACGGTTACAAAGGCTTTTTTAGCAAATGTAAAAGAATTGCCAAAGAAAGAAAACTATGAAGGCTATGTTTTTAGTTATTTCACAGGTGAAGGATATTCAACTGGTGAACAAATTTATTTTGCCTTAAGTGAAGGTAATAATCCACTCAAATGGAAAGAGTTAAACAATGGTGAACCAGCTATAACTTCTGATTTAGGAGAAAAGGGCCTGAGAGATCCATTTATTATCCGATCTCCAGAAGGGGATAAATTCTATCTTATTGCTACGGATTTAAAGATAAATGGAAATGGGAATTGGGATAGAGCACAAAGATTTGGTAGCAGATCTATCATGGTTTGGGAATCAATCGATTTAGTCAATTGGTCTGAACAACGGATGGTCGAGGTATCACCATCTGAGGCCGGAAATACATGGGCACCAGAAATTGTCTATGACGATACAACTGGAGAATATATTGTATTTTGGGCATCAAAGTTATTTGACAATGAAGAACATACTGGTTCTAGTTACCAACGGATGATGTACAGCAAAACACGGGACTTCCATACATTTACAAATCCTGAGGTGTATATGGATTATGGATACTCAATTATTGATACCACAATGATTAAAGATGATGGAAAGGTTTATCGGTTTACAAAAGATGAACGTGGAAACAGCTCTTCATCACCAAATGGGAAATTTATTTTTCAGGATGTTGGAGATTCTGTATTGGATACTAGCTTCGAACTTATTAAAGAAGGAATTGGAAAAGGGTCTATTTCTCAAGGTGAAGGTCCAACGATTTTCAAATCAAACACAGAAGAAAAATGGTACATGTTTATTGATGAATTTGGTGGGCGTGGATACGTACCATTTGAAACGTCTGATTTACAATCAGGTGAGTGGAAGCTATCTGAAAATTACGAATTACCTACAAGACCACGCCATGGAACAGTATTACCAGTAACAAAGTCTGAACATGAAGCCTTACTTGCTAATGTACCAGAAGTTAAGGAACCAAGTGATGAACAAAAAGCAACAAACATTTCTATAGATAAAGAAAACTTGGAGTTAACTGTAGGAGAAGTGGCGCAGTTGAAAGCAAAGGTAACACCAGATGATGCTGTCAATAAGGAAGTTGTATGGTCTAGTAGCAATGAAAACATCGCAGTTGTTGATGAAAATGGAAACGTATTAGCGATAAAAGCAGGTACTACGATAATTAGTGTGGCAACAGTTGATGATGGACATATAGCATTCAGTGAAATTCATGTTCTACCAGAACCAGGAGAAGGAGAGAATCCGCCAGAACCAGGAAAAGGAGAGAATCCGCCAGAACCAGGAGAAGGAGAGAATCCGCCAGAACCAGGGGAAGGAGAGAACCCACTCGAACCAGGATATGGAGAAGAAACACAAACAGTAGAAAGTAGTGAAGATACGAAGCAAAAAAATAAGAATAGTCTTCCGAATACAGCTACAAAGCTATATAACTATTTAATACTTGGTACAGTGTTGCTAGGAATAGGTGGAGTTATTAGGTTAATGGCTAGAAAAGTGAAAATAAAAACCTAATTATAGCTACTAACAGTCTAGTAACTTGAAACCTGTATCACAAACTTTTATGCTTAAGAAACATATTAATAAGATAGTAGTAGGAGTTACCATTCTCCTATCTACTATTTTTTTCGTATAAAGGAAAAGGAATAATTATTACTATTCTGTAGGCCTGATCTAATGAGGATCATGCTAGTAAATGTTTTATAGTTCAATGGTACCTATTTTCCTTTTAATAGGACAAAAAAATAATATTGTTGTGTCATATGATTTATTAAATAATTCAAATTTACTAGTTTTGTTTCTAATAAAAGGATATGACGAATAAGTAAAATTAATAAATATTAGTAAAATATATTGTAATTTTTTTAAATTAAACAGTAATTATTTAATATTAATATTGATTCAACCTTAATATTTCAATATTTATTAATAATTTACTCGATAATTAAGTTTTTTTACTGAAATTTAACTAAACGTTAACATTTTTTAGATTAAATTATTTTTTCTAAAAAACAAAAATAAGATATGTTTTATGAGGAATTGTGAATTCTCATCAAGTTTTAAAATGTCATA
Source organism: Metabacillus sp. GQ13 (assembly GCF_059758525.1). NCBI lineage: Bacteria > Bacillati > Bacillota > Bacilli > Caryophanales > Bacillaceae > Metabacillus > Metabacillus sp. GQ13. The sequence goes on along the minus strand of NZ_JCAXET010000019.1, from coordinate 10,128 downwards.
ATATAGGTAGGACGCAAGTTGTGAAAAAATTCAGAATTCAAGAAAGTAGAATCTATCATTCTGATGATATAGTTCTTATGCTAACAAATGAAAGGGTTTGCATAATAGCTTTTTCATATAAATAAACAAATAAAGGGGAATGTGCTATGAAAAAAATTTCAAAAATTCTTTTCACCATTTGTTTAATTGCAGTTGTAGCATTAACTGGTTGTAGTGACAACAAAACAGTAGAAAAAACAGAGGATGGCAAGGTAGTTTTAACTGCTCTTATTACAAAGCATCCACTTACGCAAGACCTTAAAAAGATGGAATGGCTACAAGAAGCAGAAGAACGGGCTGGTGTTGAAATCAAGTGGGAAGAAGTTACAGCAGATTGGGATCAGAAAAAGGGTGCAATGCTAGCTGCTGGAGATGTTCCAGACTTAATTGTGGGACCGAATGCAATAACAGATGCAGACTTTGCAAAATTCACTGGTTTGTTTCAAGACTTAAATGAGTTAATTCCTGAACATGCACCAAATGTACAAAAAATGTTTGAGGAAAAGCCTGAATTGAAGCAACTTTCTACTCAACTTGAGGGAGAAGTTTATGGTTTGCCTAAATATCAAAGATTTTGGCCAGAGACGGCTACAAGACAATTCATCAATCAGACTTGGTTAGACAATCTAGGTTTAAAAATGCCAACTAATTGGGACGAATTATATGAGGTTTTACTTGCATTTAAAGAACAAGATGCAAATGGGAACGGAGATCCAAATGATGAGATTCCGATGGACTTTGCTCCGACCGGAACATTGGGATTTGGACAGTTTCAACCAACAGTTTTGTTAGGTAGCATGGGAATAACGTTAACTGATGCTAGTGGTAATGGCACTTTTGCAGAAGATGGAGAAGTAAAAAACTTTTTAAAAGATGAACGTTATAAGGACCTTGTCATATTTTTAAATAAATGCTGGGAAGCTGGGTTATTAAATTCTGAAGTATTTACACAGGATTATACGAAATATCAATCAGTATCTCGTGGCGAAGGTGATAATGCTAAAGTTGGATACACATACGGTTGGGAAGTAACTGATCGTTTTGGTAATACATTAGCACCGCAATATACATCAATGGCACCATTAAAGGTAACTGCTGATTCAACAGAGGAAGTATCCTGGAGTTACGATTATAACATGTTAAACTATGGAGTTAATTTCATCCAAATGTCATCCCAAACGAAAAATAAAGAAGCTGCTATGAAATTTATTAATGAACTATATGATCCAGAAGTAAGTATGCAAGTTTTATTTGGATCTATTGGTACAAATATTGCAGATAATGGAGATGGGACTTACAGTGTATTACCACCAGAAGATGAAGCGATGGATCCTGGAACATGGAAATGGACAACTACCTGGGCAGATAATGGACCTATGTATATATCGGATTCATTAAATTTAACTCTCGGTACCGATATGCAATCAGTTGGAAAACAAACTGAGCCATTACAAGCAACATTCGATGCGATTGATAAAGATCAGGATGTATTTCCAGGTATGTTTATCAAATATAGTGATGAGGACAATAATACATTAAGTTTAACCAACACAGATCTGATGAATTTAGCGATGTCTAAATATTCTCAGTGGGTTACTGAAGGCGGTATTGAGTCAGAATGGGATGCTTATGTCGAGGAACTAGAGAAAATCGGTGTCGATAAAAATACCGAGATTATGCAAGGTTACTATGATGAATATAAGAGTGAAAAATAGCAATAAACTTAAGTCTTTAGAATAGTAGGGCGATCCTCAACTTAGAGGGTCCTAACCCTTTTATTTAGATTCTACATAAAGGAGAATGCATTGATGGCCTTTATAAGCACCCAAACAAATAAAAAAAATAATCCTGCTAGTCTTAACTTACAGAAGAAACCAACGATCTTAAATACGTTTAAACGTGATTATCAATTGTGGCTATTGATCTTACCAGCAATCATCATTGTCTTTGTTTTTAACTATATACCTATGTACGGAATTCAATTAGCATTTCGGGAATACGACTTTACTCAGGGGCTTACAGGGGGAGAGTGGGTAGGTCTAAAATATTTTCAACAATTTATTGAAAGTCACATGTTTACTGACTTAATGAGAAACACGATCCTTATTAGTTTAACAACAATTATTATTGGATTTCCTGCACCTATCATCTTGGCGTTGCTAGTGAATCAGATTAAATGGAAAAAGGGAAAGAAAATATTACAGACTACAGTGTATCTACCACACTTTATCTCAATTGTAGTATTGGTTGGATTACTAAATGTTTTATTATCACCAAACACAGGTATTGTCGGCCATATCATGAATGCTTTAGGGTTTGAGGATACAAATTTACTAGCGTCAACTAAAACATTCATCCCAGTATATGTACTTTCTGATATTTGGCAGCATGTAGGTTGGAATAGCATTATATATCTTGCAGCATTAGCAAGTGTAGATCCCCAATTATACGATTCTGCTAAGATTGATGGTGCGAGTAGGTGGCAAATAATTCGTAATGTAGAAATACCTGCGATTATTCCGACTATTATTATTCTACTAATTCTTAATATGGGTTCGATTATTAGTACAGGATTTGAAAAGATATTTCTAATGCAAAACCCTTTAAACCTACCAGTTTCAGAGGTAATTGAAACGTATGTTTACAAGATAGGGATTATTTCAAATCAATTTAGTTATGCAGCAGCAATTGGGTTGTTTAATACGATCATTAACTTTGCTTTACTATTAACGATGAATTACATTGCAAAACGATTTTCAAACATTAGCTTGTGGTAATGAATGAAGTATGATCTAAAAATATGGTCATGCAGGGAGGGAATGTCATGGCGCTTCTTACTAAAAAGGGTAAAAATGTTTCTGATATGTTGTTTGATATAGTGATTTATGTGGTATGTGCGATCGTGTTTTTAATTGTTGCATATCCTTTGTACTTTGTCATTATTGCCTCTGTTAGTGACTCGACCCTTGTTTCCACGGGTAAAGTCTTATTGATTCCAAAGGGATTTAGTCTATTTGGCTATCAGGAAATCTTTCAAGATTCGCGAATTTGGATAGGGTATAAAAATACAATGATCTATTCATTACTGGGCACATTTGTGAATTTGTTGCTCACTTTACCAGCAGCTTATGTACTTTCAAGACAAGAATTCCGAGCAAGACGGATCTTAATGTTTTTCTTTGTCTTTACGATGTTTTTTAATGGTGGTTTAATTCCTACCTATTTATTAATGAAAGATTTACACTTAATAGATACAATGTGGGTGTTTATTATTCCTTTTTCTGTAAATGTTTTTAATTTAATTATTACTAGGACATTTTTTGAGAGTAATATACCTAAGGAAATGTATGAGGCAGCTTCAATTGACGGATGTAGTCATTTTACGTTTTTTATGAAAATTGTATTACCTTTGTCTAAGGCGGTCGTATCCGTTATTGGTCTTTATTACTTAGTGTGGCATTGGAATGATTTCTTTACTGGCTTAATTTATGTGAGAGATTATAGCTTACAGCCATTACAAATTGTATTAAGAGATATTCTTATATCAAATCAAGTATTTGCTGAAGGTGCAGGTAGTGGCGGTTCTGCTGGAGGGTATGCGCAGAGATATGCAGATCAAATAAAGTATGGTGTTATAATCGTTTCAACATTACCAATACTGATCGTGTATCCGTTTATACAGAAGTACTTTGAAAAGGGAGTTATGATTGGGTCAGTAAAAGGTTGATCTATCTTTTTGAATTTTTCTCTAGTCATTAAGTAGTTTTATATAGCTATTGGTCTAAATGATCAATAGCTATTAGATTTTAAGAAGGATTTAGTGGACATAATGAACGGGGGATAATCAATGAAAGGTTTTGGTGAATGGTATCTTCGTCTTGGCGAATGGGCCTTAAATTTATTTTTATTAAATCTTTTGTGGCTGATATTTTCTATGCTAGGTTTATTTATAGTCGGGATATTTCCGGCAACAGTTGCCTTATTTGCGGTTCTGAGAAAATTAACAATGGAGTCAAAAGAAGTTCCAGTTTTTAAGTTGTTTTGGACTACCTACAAAAGGGAGTTTGTTAAAGCAAACATGATCGGGTATGCATGGTCCTTGATTGGTTTTATTTTGTATATAGACTTAAGAGTATTGAATCAATTAGACAGTAGTCTATTAAACCAACTGTTTACAATTGGCTTATATATTATCATCGCTGCCTACCTAGTGACATTATTGTATTTATTTCCGATATTTGTTCATTTTAACTTGAAAACAAGAGACTACTTTAAATATGCTATCATCCTAACAATTGGTCGCCCCATACAATCTATTTTGTTAATTATTGGCTTGATAGTTGGTTTATTTATTCTTTGGAAAGTGCCAGGATTAATCCCTGTTTTTGGTATGAGCTTTATTAGTCTGCTAGTTATGAGAATAGCATCCATATCATTTCCGAGAATTGACAATCCTACTGCGGTTAAAATTGACCATCCATTGTAACTGTTTAAACAGAGGTGCACACACAAAGCTGGAAAGCGTTTATTTTTAAGCCTCAGCTCCGCATGAACAATAATCTACTATTTTATCATTGTTTATTTTCTAATTATCGATAAAAATGAATGACATAAAAATGGTAGTAGAACGATATTTACTTATCCATACTTTCCAAAACATCATCAATTATTTGGCTATTTGCGATTGTACCAGTATATAACCAACTTTTGTCGGTTGGATATTCATATACATGCCCTTTTTTCACAGCAGGTATATTTTGTAATAATGGATCATTAAATACGTCCACTCCTGTGCCCTTATCACTATTAATAAGGAAGAGGTGGTCAGCGTCAAGCTCAGCCAATTTTTCTAAAGAAATGGGACTCCAGTTTCCAGTACTATTTTTAGCAAGTTCTTTTACTACATTCGGAGCTGTGAGTTCTAAATCTTGATATAGCACAGCACCACTGGATAGAGTATCGCTAACGACAAAAAATTGCTTACTTACTAACCAGATCGCTGCAACAGATTCTGCCCCGACAGATTCTTTTAATTTTTCTTTTGCTACTTGTGCTTTTTTCTCATATTCATCTAGTACTTTTTGTGCCTCAGCACTTTTGTCAAACACCTCACCGATAGTAAGTAGTTCTTGACGCCAGTCATTATTTTGTCCCGTTCCAATGACATAGGTAGGAGCGATTTTTGCGTATTGATCATACTTGCCGCCCTCTGCTATATCTGCAGAATCAATGATGATTAGATCTGGTTTATAGCTTGCGACAACTTCAAATGGCAGTTCACTAGGGATCGTAGGGATACCTTTAAGATCCTCACCTAAATATTTTAGTGTATCTGCGCCGTTATTTACAGACCATTGAGCAACAGGTTTGATTCCGAGAGCTACTAAATTATCCTCTAAATAAGAAGCTAATACACGCTTAGGGTTCGCAGGGATAGTGACCTCATGGCCTTGTGCATCTGTTAATTTTCGTTTTTCTGTAGAGCTTGAAGACTCGGGTGATGTGGAAGTTTTTGATTCCGTTTCTTTATCACTTGAATTGCTTTCCTTATTGTTACAAGCTGAGAGTATTGACAGGATAATGAATAGATTCAAAAATAGCATGATGTTTCTTTTGTTTTTAGATTTGAACATAGTTTTTCTCCTCTTAGTATAGTAGTAATAACAAAGTAAATGATAACAATTATCATTATCGTTTACAACTAATTTATTTTAATATACTAAAAATAAAGATTTTTCAGCGAAAATACAAACGAATGAAAGTGACAGTTGAAAATTTAAGAGGTGTCGAAGATCTGATTTCAATTTGTGGGCTAAAAGGAAGGAAAAAAAGAATGAGGATGGCTAAAACACAGGATGTCAGTAACAATCACTAAGCGCCAACTTCATTCTTAACTATATAATATAATAAAGCATTTTTATAACAAGTTCTTAGATTATATTGCCCCGCCCCGCATAGAGTAAACGCGCATATACTTATTCTTTCTGGGGAGAAACGTAACAATACTAAATATACAAACTCAATATTACTGCACTGAATATAAGGCAGCATTCAAACCGGCAAGTCTACCAGTAACCAACGCTGATGTAATATTATACCCACCCGTATACCCATGAATATCAAGGATCTCACCACAGAAATAGAGCCCATCTTTGAATTTTGAGGACATCTCACGAGGATGTATTTCTTTTACAGATACACCTCCACCGGTAACAAAGGCCTTCTCAATCGAAAGTGTTCCATGAACATTAAATTGAAATTGCTTACAGTCTTTTACAAATGCTCGAAGCTTTTCGTTTGATAGATTGTCATATGTCAGTAATGGGTCAATATTATTTTTCTCTAATAAAAATAACAAATAGCGTTCAGGTAATAGTCCTTTTAAAACATTTTTGAGTGCCTTTTTTGAATCCAACTTTAGATTGTTTACGGTTGTTTGAAAAAGTTGTTCCTCATTCGTATCTGGTACTGCATCAATGCTAACTGAAATTGAATTTGTTTTAAACTTTTTCATTGCTTTAACAACATATTGACTGCATCTTAAAACGGCTGGTCCAGAAATTCCAAAATGGGTGAAGATCATGTCCATTTTGTGTGTAATAATGGCTTTACCTTTGGGATTTAAAACACTTAAGGCAACATCTCGTAGGGATAATCCTTGTAGTGTTTTTTCTTGGATAAAGGATTCATTGGACGTAATTGGCACTTCAGTAGGAAAAAGCTCTGTAATTGTGTGACCTGCTTTTTCGGCCCAGGCATAGCCATCGCCAGTACTTCCTGTATGTGGAACACTTTTACCACCAACTGCTAGAACAACAGCATTTGTTGAGATGGTTTCTCCACTTTCTAGAGTGACACTTATGACCTGCTGATTATTATAATTGACATCCTTCACAGGTTCATTCGTGCGGATCTCGACCTTCAATCTTTTAAGTTCATTTAGTAAGGCTTCCACAACAGACTGAGCCTTATCAGTTACAGGGAACATCCGGCCATGATCCTCTTCCTTTAGCTTAATTCCAAGATTCTCAAAAAAGGTAATGATATCTTCGTTGCTAAATTCGGAGAATGCACTATATAAAAAACGACCATTACCTGGTATATGCTTGATAAGTTCGTCTATAGGCAGGCGATTTGTTACATTACATCGACCTCCACCTGATATAGCGAGTTTTCTACCTAATTTATTTCCTTTATCAATTAATAGTACACGAGCGCCCTGTTGGCCTCCAGCAATCGCCGCCATTAATCCTGATGGACCGCCACCAATTACTAACACATCATATTTCATTCGATTTTTACACAACCTTTATAATAAATAATAGATTTAGTTTTGGTTTCAACTTACTTCTATTATAGCGAAAGAATAGGAAAAGCCCAAAAAATGATAGTAGTCGACAAAATTCCATTATTTTCTTGAATCTTCATATTGAATTTATGGAATAACCGAAGGTTTGTGGTAAAATAGAAAAGTTGAATCTTCATAGAGAAGAATGGTGAGTAAGAAATATGTCGAATAAATTGTTAAGAGGCACTTTTGTATTAACGTTAGGTACATATATTTCAAGAATTTTAGGTATGATTTATCTTATTCCTTTTGCAGCGATGGTTGGAACTGATGGTGGAACATTATTCCAAACAGGGTATGCACAATATACTATATTTTTAAGTATTGCAACAGCTGGATTTCCAGCCGGAGTATCAAAATTCGTTTCAAAATATAATGCAATTGGTGATTATCAAACAAGTAGGCGCATGTTCAAAGCAGGGATAACAGTTATGCTTGTTACTGGCTTGATTGCATTTGGGCTATTATATTTATTAGCACCAATTCTTGCTAAAAGCGCACTAGCAGACAGCAACCTTAACGGAATTACAGTTGATGATGCAATTTTAGTTATTCGCATGGTTAGCTTAGCCCTAATTATTGTGCCTTTGATGAGCTTAGTTCGAGGTTTTTTTCAAGGGCATCAATCAATGGGTCCGACAGCTGTTTCTCAAGTGATTGAACAATTAGTCAGAATTATTTTCTTATTAGCAGCCACTTATCTTATTATTAATGTATTTAACGGTGGATTAGTATTAGCGGTAGGATATGCTACTTTTGCCGCTTTTGTTGGAGCAATAGGTGGATTGTTAGTCTTGTTATATTATTGGATGCGCCGTAAACATACACTCTTGGCAATGCAAGAAAACCAAGTAGATACTAAGGCCATGCCACTAGGGATGATGTTTAAAGAAGTTTTCAGTTATGCAGGACCTTTTGTGTTTGTTGGATTGGCTATCCCACTTTACAACTATATTGATACAAATACATTCAATCGTGCAATGATTGAAGCTGGGTTCAAGGATGTAACAAAAGATATGTTCTCTGTTTTACTGCTGTATGTCCCAAAACTTGTCATGATTCCGGTTTCATTAGCAACTGCATTTGGTCTTACTCTTATTCCATCTGTCACTAAATCTTTTATTGACAATAATCGAGTGGTCCTACATAAGCAAATTGATCAAACATTTCAACTGATTATCTTATTGACGTTGCCTGCTGTTATCGGCTTATCTCTATTAGCTGGGCCAGCTTATAATATCTTTTATCATGGTGTTTCTGACGAGATTGGCAAAACGATCTTAATGTGGTATGCACCTGTAGCGCTCTTGTTCTCGCTATTTACAGTAAATGCCGCTATACTTCAAGGAATTAATAAACAAAAATTAGCAGTAATAAGTCTAGTTATAGGTATTCTCGTGAAATTAGCATTGAATACAACTCTTATTCAATTGTATCAAGGTGTGGGGTCAATTGTAGCAACAGCTGCAGGATACACAGTCTCTTTAATATATGGATTTGCGATGATTAAGCGTCATTCAGGTTATTCATTTAGATTAGTAGTAAAAAGAACCGTATTAATTACTATCCTCTGTTGTTTTATGGGACTAGTCCTTTCTGTCATGCAATCAATCCTCGCTGTTTTTGTTGATTATCAGGATGGAAAAATAGAAGCAGCAATTGTAGTAAGCATTTCAGTAGTAGTTGGTGGGGCAGTATATTTATACTTAGTCTATCGATCTCATTTGTTAGAAAAGATTGTTGGAAACAGATTAAATAAATTTTTACCTAAAAAACGTACACAAAATTAAATTTAGAGATATTTAAATTTCTGAACGAATAATAAAGCACAATTAAGGTTAAGAAAGAAATCAATGGTGAAAATAAAAATACTCTAGCTAAGAGACTCGGTGAAAACCGGGTCTTTTCATAAACTACTATGATCGTGTGGTGCAATAAGGAATGAGAATTGACAAATTATTAGCAAACATTGGCTACGGAAGTCGTAAAGAAGTAAAAAAAATGTTGAAAACAGGTGTTGTCTTAGCAGATGGAGCAGTTATAAAGGATCCAAAGACACATGTGAAACCAGAAATACAGCTAGTGACAGTTAATGGAGAGAAAATCGAGTATAAGGAATATGTTTATTTACTGATGAACAAACCAGCAGGTTATTTGTCTGCAACCGAAGATGAGCTTCAAGAGACGGTCATTGATTTATTAGAAATGGAAGATGCTGTTTGTCAGCCATTCCCTGTGGGTCGTCTGGATAAAGATACTGAAGGTTTATTGTTCTTAACAAATGATGGTCAGCTTTCACATCAGCTTCTATCACCCAAAAAACACGTACCTAAAACGTACTACGCTACAATCCTAGGTGAAGTTACTAAAGAGGATATTGAATCATTTAAAGTAGGTGTTGAATTAGATGACGGTTACGTAACAAAGCCAGCAAAACTTGAAATACTTTCAGCAGGTAATCAATCGATCATAAACATAACGATATCTGAAGGGAAATACCATCAAGTGAAAAGGATGTTTGAGTCTGTTGGTAAAAAGGTAACTTACTTGAAGAGAATATCCATGGGCCCTATCTTATTGGATGAAGAAGAATTACAAAAAGGTGAATACCGAGAACTAACGGATGAAGAGATTGAGTTATTACGTCAGTACCAACCAATCGATTTTATCTCAAATATGTAGTAGTTAATAAAAGAAATCAAGTTAGCTTAGATATAGATAAATAAAAGGAACCTTAGTAG
>NZ_JCAXET010000018.1:0-114635 GCF_059758525.1 Metabacillus sp. GQ13 | reverse complement strand
AACAAAAACTGCACCTCCAATTGTTAGTTGTGTCTAACAATTGGGGTTCAGTTCAAATTGAAGATCCTTTTTCATTGCCTATAATTATCCTTAGTAAACTAAAAATGTATTTATATTGACTTGGAAATAACCTTGAGAACCTTATAAGGATTTCAAGTGTAACGTAACAATAATGTTGTTTCATTATCAATTCGAAAACTAAGATCCTTACTACATAAACAAGTTTAGTAAAGATTTTTAAAGTTGTTTATTTTTATAGTTTAACAACTATTTCTTCTTTGAGAGTGAGAATAAAGTTGTTTATTTTTGTTCAACACTTTCCTTTTTCTTTTATAAATTTAAAAAAATGCAAAAAGGGACTAGATTAACATATCGTCCTTTTTTTGCCTTCGCTGGATTAATTCAGCAATATTAGCATGTCTTATTTTCGGAAAATAACTTCAACGAATTTATATCTGAAATTCCTCTGCAACTTTCCTCAATACATCTTCTTTCATCGCATGTAGGTAACCTTCCGAATCTTTTGAAAAACTCGTTAGTAAACTCTGTAACCCTTAATAGTTCACATCCTGTAAACAACCTTCTGACTTGATTGAATCGATTAAGACAAGGGCAACAACATTGATTTTGGCACTGACCGCACCTTGAGCACATAAGTAATTCCCCCTTTTGATGGTGATATTACTTATTACTCAGGAACAAGACAAGTTGGAACGGCTAATCCCCTAGTTTCAGTTGTTCTATATTAAATTAAAGGATAATTTAATATTTTTAATGTATGGTCCCTAAAAATTGAGGAGATCTTTTTACATCTGCAGTGACCATAATACTTAGTCCCAACAAAAGTTAGTTTCTTCAGACAAACAATCTTTTTTAAGGAATCACCCTTTTGATGCAGAAAAACAATTTCATTGATTGTTAAAGTTCAACATTTCATCACATGTTATATCATAAGCTAGACAATTTAAATTTTATAATTAAAATAGATGTCCTTATTGCTATAAAGATACACATTCAAGATTAACCGTTCAATTATTCAAAAAGGATCACCACATAGAGCAAACATGTTTTCCTCATTGTGGTCTACTTAGAGATAAAGATTAGAAAATGACGTAACTCAGATTATTTGTCATGTTTTTTTAAAAGATACAACAATAAGTACTAAGACTGCTACCTTTCTTTTAAATTTAGATATTTATTTGAATTGTTGCAACCAGAAGTCATTGTTTTTGAATCAATGAAACAAGCTAAACTATTTCAATTGGGATTTGCTGGGGAACTATATACATTGAAGAAGCTATCAAGTAATAATGGTTGAAATGCAAAGTAAAGATTGTTGTCATAAAAAGTAAGGAGGGGAAAAGCATAGAGTCTATAAAAGAAGAAACATCTATTAATAATCAAGAAGAATTGGATAAAAAACATGCAAAAGCTTCCCTATACAGAAGAGTATGGAGATGGCATTTTTATGCGGGGATTATTTTTGCTCCATTTCTTATTATTCTCGCATTTACTGGTTCTATTTATTTATTTAAACCACAGATTGAGCAAGTCATTTATCAAGATTATTATGGGGTTACTCTCCAGGGAGATAGAATGACAGCTACAGAGCAAATAGAAGAAGTCAAAAGGTTATACCCGGATGCAGTAGTGACAAAATATCGTCCTGGAGAAAATGATGAACGTTCGAGCGAAGTAAGTATCACCTCAAACAATGAGTCACTAACAGTTTTTATCGACCCATTTTCTGGAAAGTCCCTTGGTGAATTAAGTAATGAAGATCTAATAATGGATAAAATTGAAGAATTTCATGGGGAACTAATGGCTGGTACGTTAGGAGATAGAATTGTAGAATTAGCTGCCTGCTGGGCTATTGTGCTCATTGTTACAGGTCTTTTTTTATGGTTTCCAAGGAAGAGAAAAGAACTGTCTGGTGTTCTTTTTCCGAGACTTAATAAAGGGAAAATGATTTTCAGAAGAGACCTTCACGCAGTACCTGCATTTTGGATAACAGCAGGAATGGTATTTCTAATTATGACTGGTTTGCCCTGGTCAGGGTTATGGGGAAATCAATTTCAGACAATTGTCACCAATACTGGAACAGGATACCCTCCATCTGTATGGATTGGTAATACACCGACATCAGAGATAAAAACAAAGGATATTGTAGATGTTCCTTGGGCTGCAGAAAATTTAGATGTACCTAATTCTGAACTTCAAGGTTTTGTTCCTATTTCTCTTGATGATGTTGTTGAAATAGCCAACCGGGAAGGTATGCATCCAAGTTATACTGTTATTTTTCCAAGTGATAAAGAAGGGGTATATACTTTATCAGCTTTTCCTCCAAGAGCACAAGATGAGGCTACAATTCATGTTGACCAATATTCAGGTGCTATTCTTGCTGATTATCGTTATGATAACTATGGTTTAATAGGCAAAGTAGTTGCTTGGGGAATCACTTTGCATAAAGGCACTCAATTCGGTTTAATTAACCAATTAATTAGCCTTCTAATTTGTTTAGGTATTATTTTTGTTGCAGTTAGTGGATTTTATCTATGGTGGAAACGAAAGCCTAATAAAAGATTAGGTGCCCCAAAAGCTATTAGTATGAAGAAAATGAAACTTTTTCTCATTTTGATGATAAGTCTAGGAATATTGTTTCCTTTAGTTGGTCTGTCTCTTATTGTTGTTTTTGCAGTAGACTGGCTAATTATTAAAAGAATAGCTAAGCTTAGGAATTTTTTTAATGCATAATACAACACGTAAAAGGTGGCATTTACAGTGAAAAAATATATATGTTTTCTTTTCATTTTCATTTTAGGCACTGTGCTAAGTGCATGTTCCCTTGAACAAGACGTTGAAAAGCTATATAAAGAAGAATTTCCACTTAAATCAGAAATACTCATACCTAATACTTTTTTGGCAAACGAAAAAGAAACCATAAAGGTTATGCTTACCCAACAAGGAAAAAGAGTGAATGATGCAGACTTTGTTCATTTTGAAATTTGGAAACAAGATGGGTCTGTAAAATATTCTATGGAAGAAGCAAATGAAATAGGAAACGGTACTTATTATATAAGTAAAGATTTTGATATTGAAGGTCTTTATTTTGTAAAAGTACACGCTGGTAATGATGGTTCAATTATAATCCCTAAAAAACAATTTGTTGTAGGGGAACTTTCAGAAAGTGAAATAGACTTCTTGCAAAAAGGAATACAAAGCGAAAATGAAGTTCAAGAACATCATCATTAAAAACAAGGTTCTTTGCTAATTTGTAATTTTTCCACTTCAACTAACGGCGGCTTTAGTTGAAGAACGAAAAGTACATAAAAAGGGCTTGGATTTATCTCATCCAAGCCCTTTTAGTGTCTAATTAATGGTATTTCATTTGCTATTTAAGTTGTGGATTTTTTAACATGTTATTTTGCATTTTTTTTCACGATATCGGAACTTCTTACCTTTCAAAGGCCGGACTTTAAAAGGTAAATTTGTTTAATCATTTTTCAAACTTAAGCGTCGGCTAATGAATAGAGCTAAACAGCTAATCCCTAGTAATAATAGTCCTATTACTAGTATATTGTAAGTACTTGATGCTGTATCAGGTAATTCTTTACCCTTTTCAGATACTTTAACAGGATTTTCTAGTTTGTCTGTTAGATCTGTTTTGGAACCCTCATTATCTTTATCTCTAGATTGATCATCATTTCCTTCACCAGGTACTGGAATTCCAGTATTTTCCTTTGGTGGTTGATTGGGTTCCTTTACCTCTAGGGTTGGATCAACATCTGGCTCTTCTTCAATATCTCCTACACGATATAAATAAAAATCATCTAAACTTCCCCAAGCACCTGGGTTAGCTTTTATATTCGCTCCTATCGTTACTGTACCACCCTCAACTAGAATATCTGCAAGTTCAGGGTTATTCCAACTCCCCCAGCCATTAACTGAGGTATCTATTTTATATTCTTCATCATCCGTTTTAAGATAGATGAACATGTCGGAATCTTCTGCATCCCCACCCTGGAGAAACATCGAAAAGTTATAATACCCTGGTTCTAAGCCAGTAATCGTTTGCTCCACTCTGAAATCAACTGCTTCATCGGAGTAAAAATGTAGTGAGTATTCCCCTGACTTTGCGTCTGAAGCATTTTGTTGATAGTCAGCGTGTGGTACAGATCCATTATCATAAATGATCTCCCACATACTTCTGTCACTTTCTTCAAAGCTGGGGTTTAACAGGTGATTCTCTGGATTTATTTGAATAGTAGCAGTTACAGTGCGTCCTTCTTCAAGAACACCATTAATGACATATGTTCCAACACCATCGCTGATTGCTTGTGATAATGCTGCTTGATCCCAAGTAACTGGAACTGATCCTTCACTACCATCATTGTAACTTACTGTTACTGTTTTAGGTAAGGTAATCGTTTCTCCGGCAATCGCATTGATTGATAGGTTCTCAACTTGGTCGATTTCCAATGGTGCAACCGCTCCTGTATCAACATAGTTAAAGACATTCAATGAAGGTAATGGGTGTCCATTAAAATCAAATAACGCCTGATTGTCTACAGCACTTCCACCAAACCACTCGCCTGCGTCATGGGGATCATATTCTGCCGCATAGCTAGTAGCCCAACCTGAACCTTGTTTTTCCCAGATCTCCTTATTTTGCTCGATCTCTTCAGGTGAACCGACTGGTATCCATGCTGGTTCCCAGTAGAACACACCTATCCCAGCGTCGCCCACATTAGAAACCGCTTCCATTACATCCCTTACTGCAGTTGCTTGACCTTGGACTGTAATCGGGTAATTTAACGTTTGACCTGAATCCTTTGGTGCTGTATTTCCATGTCCATCGCCATCTTCAGCTGTGTACGCATAGGATGTCTCGGCAACCATCACTTTTTTACCGTACTTATCTGCCACATTGCTTAATACTGTTGTTAAATTCTCTAATGTACCATGCCAGAATGGATAATATGAACTAGCAAATACATCATAATCTACACCATTTTCTTTTAAGGTATCAGCAATCGTTTCATATCTTCCTACCTTTTCAGGATTTGTAAAATGTAAGGCAATTAAAATCGAGGAATCTACTTCTCTTATCGCTTTACTTCCCGCACTGAATAACGCACTCATCCTTGTCCAATCAGATTCTCCAACAAATGAGCCTGTTGTCTCATTTCCGACTTGAACCATACCAATGTTGATACCTTCATCTAAAAGAACTTGCAAGCTTTCTTTTGTATAGGTATATAAAGCATTCTTCTTATCTTCGAAACTTAAATTCTCCCAAGCCTTTGGTGCCTGTTGTTTAGCGGGATCCGCCCAAAAGTCGGAGTAATGGTAGTCTACTAACAGCTTCATTCCGTTAGCAGTCGCTCTTTTTCCTATTTCTATCGCCTTTTCTAAATCATTATTACCACCACCGTAACCATTACCTTCAGCATCATAAGGGTCGTTCCAAATACGAACGCGCACATAGTTTACACCCGCTTCGTTCAAGGTTGTAAAAATGCCCTGTTCCTTTCCAGCCTCATTATAAAACTTCACACCACTATCCTCTAATGAAACGATGCTAGAAACGTCTACACCTTTTATAAATTCATTATCAATACCGGCAACTCTTTCTACAAAAATATCAGCTTCGACTGGTTCTGGAAGAGTAGTATCATCTGCTTCCTTCAACATTAAGCTAAAGCCATCTAAATAACCCCAAGCGTTCGGTTCACCTATAACGTTAGCCCCAACTTGGAAATTAGTCGTTTCTTTCGCCAATTCAAATGTTAGTGTAATCGTTTCCCACGCATTGTAACCTTTCGTTGTAACTGTTTCGATCATTTCATCACCAGCAAATAGTTTCACATGACCTGCTTCACTACCTGCTCCTCCCATTATTCTTACAGATAGTTGATAACTTCCTGCTGGGAGGGTTGGAACGGTCTGATTTAATGTAAAGGACTGTTTTTCTCCCGCTGTATCCTTTATCCAATATTTAAAAGCATGCTCACCCTCATCCTTATTAAGCAAAGGATCTTCTGAATACTTATAATGTTGTGCTTCAAGATGATCCCAATTTAAAGGATCGACTGTCCATGAATCATCATCCCAAAAGTTTGCTTCAAATCCGCCATTCGTTATGTAATTTTCCTGTGTATTAGCAGCATATCCTCGACTACCTTGTAAACTTAATGAGCTAAACATCATCATCACCACTACTAACAAAGATAAAACTACTTTTTTACTTACCTGCAAATACATAAGACCACACCTTTACTTTTTATTTTAATAAAGGGCTGTTTTCGCAAAGATTATTGTTCTCGTATAAGTAATTACGTTGCCATTTCCTTCGAAATGCAGCTTCAATTTCAACTTTACTAGAGCAACGAACTTTTAGAAAAAAGCCTAATCAAATAATATTTTAATAATTCAGTAAATTATAATTGTATGTATGCAATTCCGCTATTCCGTCATGCATAAAGATTACATCCACTCTACTTTCATAGAATGGATGTAACCGAAATACATTAGTTAATTTTTGATTTTTCCACGATTCTTACTTCGTATTTTTCCAATGTAAGTTCCCCATTTATCTCTTCACCCGTTACTATATCTTTTACCGGTGATTCAAAGGAAATAGGTTGGACATCCTCGGTAAAATTCATGACAAAAACATAATCGCTTTCTTGACCTTGTCTTGCTTGTACAGTTACTCCCTTACCGTGTTTAACTGGGAAAACTGGCTCAAGTGAGAGGTCCTTTATTAGATCATTGTAGAAATCCCGATGAAATTGTTCATCCAAACGTGCACCAATATAATAGGAATTTCCCTTTTCATATTGATGGCTTGTAACAGCAGGTGTATTTGCATAAAAGTCCTCTTGATAGAAACCTTCTACAGTAGCTGATTTCAGATCAATAACAGTTGCATAATCCTTCACCTGGTAGGTTTGGTTGTGAAAAATTACACTATTTTGATCTTTTGGAAATAATGTATCTGTTTCAATAGGCTTCATGCCAAAAATCTCTTCTAGATCCTTGTGCCATCCACCCAAATAGGTTAAATCATGTTCATTGACAATGCCGCTTATATAGGTCATTACTAAAGTGCCCCCGTTCGCAACAAACGTCTTTAACCTAGCAATCGTTTCTTCACTAACTAAATATAGCATCGGCACAACTAATAACTTATAGGCAGAAAAGTCCTGTTCCTTCGTGATCACATCTACAGGGATATCTTGTTCCCAGAAAGTACGGTAATGTTGCTGCAATGTTTGCGGATAACGCTTCGTCTCACTTCCAAATCCTTGTGAATCATTTAGCGCCCAGTTGTTTTCCCAATCATATAAGATGGCAACATCTGACTGACGATTTGTACCTACTACTTCTGACAATTTCTCTAACGTTTGACCAACTTTAGCAACTTCCTTAAATACACGGTTATCGGAACTATTATCATGGTCTACAACGGCACCATGAAATTTCTCTGAAGAGCCACGAGATTTGCGCCATTGGAAATACAAGATGCTATCAGATCCATGAGCAATCATTTGCATCGATGAAAGCAAATGCATACCTGGGCGTTTTGCTTTATTGACATTATGCCAATTGACTCCACTTGGTGTAGACTCCATTAATAAAAATGGTTGTTGTTTGAGGCTTCGATACAGGTCATTAATAAAGCCTACTTTCATGGCCAAATCAGCTGTACTTTCCCAATCATTATGCCAAGCTGGATACGCATCCCAACTTATCACATCAACATGTTTGGCAAACTTACTATAATCAAGTGCTTGAAATGGAATTAAGTCAAATGTGTCTGCCATAAAGTTTGTCGTAATCGGAACAGCGGGTGTTAATTCCTTTAAAGGAACAATTTCATTCTCAAAGAAAGAAATCGTTTGGTCCGTAACAAATCGACGCCAATCTAAGTTTAAGCCATGCACTGCATTTTCCCCAATAGGTGAGGGTGATTCAACTTGTGACCAATCGCTATATGTGTGACTCCAAAAAGAGGTCCACCAAGCATCATTCAACGATTTGAGATTATGATTATATTTCTCTTTAAGCCAGTCTCTAAAGGCATGCTGACATTGGTTACAATGACATTCTCCTCCATACTCATTGGAAATATGCCACATTAATAAACTTGGATGATGACCATATCTTTCTGCTAATAAACGATTCATTTTCTGTGTTTTTTCACGGTAAATTTCAGAAGTAAAACAATGATTATGCCTTCCACCGTGTAATTGTTTCATGCGATTTCCATTCACACGTAATACTTCAGGATATTTTTGAGACATCCAGGCAGGGCGAGCCCCACTTGGAGTAGCTAAAATAACTTTACCGCCAATACTATGAATATTTTCAAAAACTTCGTCTAACCATTCAAATTGATAGACCCCTTCTTCAGGTTCTAGAGCACTCCATGCAAATATCCCAAGTGAAAAGGTATTTGTATGTGAAAGCTTCATCAATTTTATATCATCTGCTAAAATGTCAGGCCGATCTAACCATTGATCTGGATTATAGTCTCCACCATGAAGCATAAAATCAGCTTTAGTTGTATAAGTTTTACTATTTTTCGACATAATTATCTCCTTCTAAATATCATTTTCCTGTTAGCCTTTCGTGCCACCTGCAGTTAATCCTGATACAAAGTTCTTCTGTAAGAGAATAAAGATGATCGCAATTGGGATACTTATGAGAATCGCTCCTGCAGCAAAGGTTGTATAACTTGCACCCATAACATCATTTACTAAGTTGTATAAGCCAATTGGCAATGTATAGTATTCAGGTGATCTCAAAATAGTAGATGATAGAATGAAATCTCCAAGCGGTCCTGTAAATCCATTCATCGCTACTACAGCAACCATCGGTTTAGACAAAGGCATAATGATTTGCCAAAAGATTCTTGTATTGCTTGCTCCATCAATCTTCGCACTTTCGTCTAAATCGATAGGAATCGAATCCATATACCCCTTCATTAAATAAGTATTCATTGGAATTTGCCCACCAATATACAAGAGGATTAATAGCCAATGGCTATTCATCATCCCAAGAATTTGCGCTAAAACAAAAAGGGCAATCAATGCTGAAAATTGCGGAATCATCTGTAGTAATAAAAATAATGTTAAGGCATTTTTTCTGCCTTTAAAGCGAAAACGTGAAAATGCATACGCCGTAAAAGAAACACTCACAATTGTTCCTACCATTGTAAATAAACTAATCTTTAGCGAATTTAAATACCAATTTACATATTGTAGACTTTCCTTTCCTGCAAATAACTCTCGGTAATGATCCAATGTTGGATTCTCAGGAATAATTGACGTACTAACCAAACTATTGCCAGGATTAAAGCTTGCTCCAACGGTCCATAGTAAGGGGTAAATGATAATAATCGTCATAAAGGCTAATATCAAATAAGAAAAAAGGAGACGTGAAGATTTTTTTTGCTTCATATTTGCCATCTCTATTAAGCCCCCTCTTTAAATGAACTCGTCCTTCTGAATTGCCATAACGCGATCGCGATGACAAATACAGATAACAAAATAGTTAATGCTGCTGCTAGTGAATATTGACTTGATTGCATCGTTAATTTATAGATCCAGGACACTAATATATCGGTCCCTCCAGCAGTTGAGCCAGGAACAGCAGGACCACCGCCATTGAAAAGATAGATAATATTAAAGTTGTTAAAGTTAAAGGTATACTGCGTAATAATAATTGGTGCCATTGCGATTAAAATCATTGGCATTGTGATATTTTTAAACTTTGCAAAAATAGAGGCCCCATCAATTGTAGCTGCTTCATAGAGATCCTCAGGAATTGATTGCAAAACGCCTGTTGTTACAAGAAATATATATGGAAAACCTAACCAACCTTGCATAAGGATGAGTGCTAATCTCGACCAATTTGCATCTGTTAGCCACGGAATAGCATCAATGCCAAATGCAGCTAAAATATCATTGTTGATTGCCCCAAAACTATCATTAAAAAGGCCAGCAAAGATTAATATCGTGACAAAACCTGGTACTGCCCAAGGTAAAACTAAGATTGTTCGAAAAAATCGTTTCATTTTTATTTCTTTCTGATTAACTAGGACAGCCAAGAAAACACCAAGACTAACTTGAAGTGTAGAAGCGACTAATGTCCAAATAACCGTCCAAGCTAAAACATCAAAAAAGGTTGAGCGCCAAATATCGACCGTAAAGATTTCAAAGAATGTATCAAGACCAACCCAATCCGCTAAATTAGCTGGTGGCGAATGATATAAATCATAATTTGTAAATGCTAATGCGAAACTAAATAAGATAGGAAAAACAACTGCAAAGATTAATATAAATAGCGACGGACCACTAATAACATAGGGATACCCTTGTGAAATTAAATTTTGATACTGATCCTTAAGTGTGCTTAACTCCTTGTTCTCCTCACGCAAAGTCCCATTTTTATATGCATCTCGTAAATTCAGATAATAGATACCTAAACCAAAACAGGTCACAATTAAAGCAATAATACCTTCTGCAAGAAGGAAGACCGAGTTATCTCGCGGTACTTCTGTTCCAAGTGTAAATAGACCCCAAAAACCCATATTCAGGAGATCCCCAAACACTACAAAAAAAGATACACCTAGAATAAGGAACAAAAGACCCTTTATCCATTGCTTATTATAAAATTGACCTAGTCCAGGAATAACAGATAATAGTAAGGCAATTTTCCGTTGTTGCACCTTTTTCACCTCTTTTATAAATGGCTTTTTTCGTATATAGCACAACTAGTCCTAATACGACAAACCTATAGAAACTACCTAGATAATAAATGGTGTCAAACATAATTATCGTTTGACACCATTATCTTCATTGTTTATTTACCACCATGTTTAGCTTGAATCTGTCCTTTAATTGTTTCCACTGCTTGATTTAACGCTTCTTCTGGTTTTGCCTTACCTGTTGCAATGACTTGTAACGATGTATCAGCTGGAGTCCATACTTCATTCATCTCAGGAATATTTGGTGTTAATTCTGCAAACTGAGATTGCTCCGCAACTGCTTGTGCAGCTGGACTTTCGATAACCACAGGGTCATTAGCTAAAGCCTGTACTGCAGGAACCTCTTTTGTCATTTCAAATCTCGCTTTAGAATTTTCTTCATTCGCAAGGAAAGTGACTAATTTCTCTGCAAGCTCAGCATTTTTTGAATAACTGGAGACATTGTAGCTTTTCACACCAACGAATGAACTCATATTTTCTCCATTAGACAACTCAGGTAATTTTGCCACTCCAAAATTCACACCTGCTTTTGTAAATGGTTCAATGTTCCAAGGTCCAGAAATGATCGCTGCTGCTTTCCCTTCTGTAAATAACGATTCTAGGACATTAATACCTTGTTCCCCAATAATACCTGCCGGGAATAGACCTTCGTTATAGAACTTTTGAATATAATTTGCCCCTTCTACTGCACCTTCATTATTCAATCCGATATCTGTTGGGTCATAGTTCCCATTATCATCCTTACCGAAAATATATCCACCATATCCACTGATGACACTTTGTGCATAATAAATTTGATCAAATAAAGCCAAGAATCCAAATTTTTCTCCATCAGTTAACTCTTTTGAAATCTCATACCATTCATCTAATGTTGTTGGTAATTCTTCCTCAGAAATTAAATCCTTATTATAGTAAAGCATCGTTGTTTCCACTGCTTTTGGTAACCCATAAACCTTGTTATCTACGATTTGCGATTGCATCGCAACATCAGTATAAATAGATTGAACATCTTCACCGACATTAAGCTCTTTTACCAGCCCTTCAGTTACTGCTGTTCCAATTTGATCACCAGGCATTGTAAGTACATCAGGGCCTGTTCCTGCTGGTCCATCTAAACGTAAATCTTCAATTTGTTGCGCATAAGTCTTTTCGACGACCTTAACTTTTACGTCATTTTCCTCTCCAAATTTAGCGATAGCGTCTTTAATTCCAGCAGATTTCTCAATATCTTCCCAAACTAGTAACTCAGACTCTTTATTTTTAGTTGTATCCTTTGAACTTGAACCTTCGTTACTACTTTCTTGTGGCCCACAAGCGACAAGGGCTAAACTTAATGCAATACTAGTAAAGATTCCGAAATGTTTTTTATAACTCTTCATGTAATAACACCCCTTTTAGTAGATTCATAACGTTTCAATATAGTTGAAAGCGTTTCATTAAAAACAATATATCATTTAAAGAAAAACGTGTAAACAAATATTTTACCTAAACTAGTAAAATATTTTACGAAATAAAAAATAACCTAGTTTCCTAAGTTATTTTCGATAAACCTATTAATTTGTACTCTTCCTAACTATTAATTCCGCTCCCAAATACAACGTTTTAACACTACTACGTTTTTCCAATATTCGTTCAAGCAAAAATTCTACTGCGATTTTGCATATTTCCTTCATATCAATATGAAAAGTAGTTAAAGGTGGCGACAAATATTTGGCAACACTAATATTGTTAATGCTGATAACACTTACTCTATTGGGGATAGACACCCCATTTTCATTCAATGCTTGTAAGCAGCCAACCGCAATCGGATCACCAGCAACAAAGAATGAGGTAGGTAAATTTTCTCCCAACTTTTCAATTGCACGACTCATCAAATGATAACCATTCTCCACAGAAAATCCTCTGTGACAAAAAATAAACGTATCGTTTAATAAATCTTTTTCCTTCATATAAGAACGAAATGTTAACTCACGAATATCCATTTCATCATTATCTGTATTGGGGTTATGATATGTCCCCCCTATAAAACCAATCTCTTTATGTCCTTTATCTATTAAAAAATCAACTGTTTTTTTCGTTATTTGCGGTAAATCAGGTCTAACAGAATCATAATGGTTCGGGTCTGGGGTAGAATCGATAAACACACCATTTGGGGTAATGCTTCGTAAGTACTCTAATTCCTTTTCAGAAAAAGTCCCCACCGCAATGAATCCTTCTATGTTATTTGGAATCTTATTGATACCATCGTTAATTTTATAAGTTGTCAGTTCGACGTTCGATTTTTTTGCTAGTTTTTCAATTTCTAATCTCATTGTCTTAAAATAAACATCTTCTAATTCTTCTTTATCGGTTAACCAATATAGAAAGGCTGTATTTTTCACTAATGGCTTGACTGTTTTCTTCCGATAATTAAGCCTCTCCGCAACCTCAAATATCTTTTCTCGGGTCTCATCTGGAACAGAAAGGCTCTGATCATTATTTAAAACACGAGAAACGGTAGAAATAGAAAACCCTACAGCTTCTGCTATATCTTTAATTGTTGCCAATCTTTCCACCTCCATTAATGATATTCTTCCGGGTACACTCTAAAATAAACAAATCTACCATATCTATTTCTCCTTATTACTACTAATTTATTTATATATCAGTAAAATATTTTACTTAATTTTTACCTACTTTTCCCTGAAAGTCAAGTGCCTATCATTTAGTATATGTACTTCGTTACTTACCTATCAGATTAGTAATCCACTTTTTATTTACCTAAAAGGGAAATAGCCACATATATCACAAAAAGGCTTGTGATGTAACTTTCCACGTTTTACAATTTTCCTAATTGTATTATGTTCATCTGAAAGGGATTAGGTCAAGGTTGAAGAGGATTATTCTTGATTGTTAAGATGGCATTGGTATAATTGAAATGAAAACGCTTTTAAAAGTTTTAGATGACGAGGGGGAATAAAAATGGAACAAGTTACTAAACCAAATAAGCCTTTAGTGGATCATATTTATACTGCAGATCCTTCAGCACATGTATTTGAGGGGAAACTATATATTTATCCTTCTCATGACCTTGATCATGATGGACCTTCAAATGATAATGGTGACCAGTATAAGATGGAAGATTATCATGTACTTTCAATAGATAATTTCGATTCGCCTTGTATAGACCACGGGGAAGTACTTCACCTAAAGGATATCCCATGGGCAAAGAAACAATTATGGGCACCAGACGCTGCTTACAAAAACAACCTATATTATTTGTTTTTTCCTGCCAGAGATAAAGATGATATCTTTAGAATCGGCGTTGCAACAAGCCAGAATCCAGCTGGACCTTTTACTCCCCAAGAAAATTATATCCCGGGTAGTTTTAGCATTGATCCTGCTGTTTTAGTGGACGACGATAACAAATCATATATTTATTTTGGTGGATTATGGGGCGGACAATTGGAAAAATGGCAGACAGGGGCTTTTAACCCTAATGCAGAAGGTCCAGCTGATTCAGAATCTGCTTTAGGACCAATAGTAGCTGAATTAAACGAAGATATGCTTACCTTCAAAGAACAGCCACAAGAAATATCTATTGTTGATGAAGACGGGAAACCACTTCTTGCTGGCGATGAAGATAGAAGATTCTTTGAAGGCGCTTGGGTACATAAATACAATGGATATTATTATCTTTCCTATTCTACTGGGTCCACTCATTTCATTGTTTATGCGATGAGCAAAAATCCACAAGGTCCTTATGTTTATAAAGGGAAAATCCTTACACCTGTTGTCGGTTGGACAACCCACCACTCCATTGTTGAATTTGAGGATAAATGGTATTTATTTTATCATGATAGCTCATTATCAGATGGGGTTAACCACAAGCGTAGCGTGAAATATACTGAACTAACTTATAATGAAGATGGGACAATTCAAACGATAGATCCTTATGCCCCTATAGGATAACCCTTAATTGTGGGCCATTTCCGCAAAAAATTGTTGTTTTTCGTAAAAACATACTACACTTTTCGCTTTTTTACTCAATCCCTTTTTCTAGTATTAAAGTGATTAATAGCAACAAACATTTAGAAAATTTCCATTATAAAAAGGTCGTCACAGCTTTCATCAAGCTTGACGACCTTTTTCCTTACAAGCCCTCCAACTCTCTAACAATAAACGCTGCTGCTGATGATACAATTCCCCTTAACCTATAAACTTAAAAAACGTCCAAAATCTACATAATCATTATCTATCATAAATCAATTATATTACTATACTAAAGAAAACCTCTAAACTTGTTTATACGAATAAAAAGACATTGAACGCTATACATAAGAACAGTGTATTTTCACCTATTAAAAACATAGTATTAATATATTATAAACAACTCTCGCAAAAAAAAGGCATGGTTGTAACTAACTATTAATCTAATAATTCAAACTACTGTGAAATTTATTCTGCTATATTTAAAAAGGAGCCTATTTGCCTCAAAAATAAAATATAAGGATGGATGTATCAAATGAAATTGCTAAGCAAACTTAAAGGTCAACTGTTATTGTCTAGTGCACTTGCAATTAGTCTGTTAGCTACCCCATTTATGCCAAGCAATGCACATGCAGTTACGAATTCTTCGGTTAAAGTTCAGTCACAGGTTGAGCTTCGCATTATGGAAACGACAGATATTCATACAAATCTACTAAGCTTTGATTACTACAAGAATAGCTCGGCTCCAAAACTGGGACTAGCTAAAACAGCAACTCTAGTTAAAGATGCACGTTCAGAAGTAAGCAACTCAGTTTTAGTAGACAATGGTGATCTTATACAAGGTACTCCTCTTGGTACCTATAAAGCAAAGATTGACCCCCTAGAAAACGGAGAGCTACATCCAGCCATACATGCATTGAACTTAATGGATTATGATATGGCTACACTGGGCAATCATGAATTCAATTATGGTTTAGAGTATCTAGACGAAGTATATGATGATGCAGATTTCCCTGTGGTTAATGCAAACGTATATGTAGATGACCATGATAACAATCCTACAAACGATAAAAATAAGTTTTCACCATATAAGATTGTAAATAAAAAAGTGACAGATGATTCCGGTAAGACTAAGGTGATTAAGATCGGCTATATTGGTTTTGTTCCTCCTCAAATCAATGAGTGGGATAAAGCGAATTTAGAAGGTCAAGTAATTACGAAAGACATCATAAAGACGGCAGAAAAGCTTGTACCTGAAATGGAGAAAAAAGGAGCAGATGTCATTATTGCATTAGCTCACTCTGGTTTTAGTGGTAATGAAGACAATACAGAGGATACGGTATATGCATTAAGTAAAGTACCTGGGATAGATGCCATTACTTTTTCACACACTCATAAAACATTCCCAGCAAAAACAGTAGCTGATTTAGATGCATTATTCAAGGATTCAAATGGTCTGCCCTTACCAGGGATTGATAACGGAAACGGTACAATCAATGGAGTTGCTGCTGTACAAGCCGGCTTTGGAGGTGGATCATTAGGTATCATTGACCTTACCCTTCAAAAACAGAAAGGGAAATGGTCTGTATCTAGCTCTAAGTCATCTACAAGAGAAATAGAGACTGTCCAACCTGATCAAACCATTGTGGATGCCGTACAAGCAGATCATGAGGCAACACTAAAGTATGTTAATACGCCAATCGGGACAACGACAGATGATATTTATAGCTATTTTGCGTTAGTGCAGGATGACCCATCCATACAAGTTGTCACAAATGCACAAAAGTGGTATGTCGAGAATTATATCTCATTAAACAAACCTGAGTTAAAAGATTTGCCGATTTTATCAGTCGGTGCCCCTTTTAAAGCAGGACGTAACGGTGTCGATGAATACACAGAAATTAAACAAGGTGATTTAACGATTCGTAGTGCTGGTGATTTATACCTTTACGATAACACGTTAAAGGCTGTTAAAGTAAAAGGCGCTGTTGTCAAAGAGTGGATCGAAATGTCAGCAGGTAAATTTAATACAATTGATCCTTCCATAACTACTGAACAAAAATTATTGAATCCTGCTTTCCCGGTTTATAACTTTGATGTGATTGACGGGATTGAATACCAAATTGATGTCACAAAGCCTGCTAAATATGCAACAAACGGTTCCCTATTAAACCCAGAGTCTAGCCGTGTTGTCAATCTAGAATATAAGGGTCAGCCATTGGACCCTGAACAAGAATTTGTAGTCGTGACAAATAACTACCGTGCTGGTGGTGGAGGTAATTTCCCTGGCTTAAAAGGTAGTGAGATCGTCGTCGATTCCGCTGATGAAAATCGCCAAATTTTAATGGATTACATTTCTGAGGAAAAAGAAATTACACCAACTGCTGATGGAAACTGGTCAATCGCTCCAATCTCAGCTAATGTGAATGTTAGTTTTACTTCGTCACCAAAGGCTGAACAGTACATCACTGAAGGAAGCCCATTTTCTTATACTGGGACAACAGATTCAAATGACTTTGGTGTTTTTACTTTTAATCTTAACCGTGGATTAAAGGTCCAACTCTTAGGTGTTAATGATTTACATGGACAATTAGATACTGTCACAAATGTAGGTAGTTCACTGGCCGGGCATATTGAATATACGGCGGCAGCACTAAGACAAGAAGAAGCAACGAACCCAAATACGTTCATTGTCCACGCAGGTGATATGATCGGTGGAAGCCCGTTAATTTCTGCTCTTTTTCAGGATGAGCCCACAGTCGAGATTTTAGAATCCATCGGCTTCGATGCTGGGACACTGGGCAACCATGAATTTGATGAAGGCATTGATGAATTGCATCGGATGATTAATGGTGGTGATCATCCGAACGGTACCCTAGGTTATGATGGAATGAATTTCCCCCTTGTTGCAGCAAATGCATATGATACAAGAGATGGGCAACTTATCACTGAACCTTATACAACTTTTACACTGGATGATCAAAAAATAGGTGTTATTGGAGTAGTTACTCAAGAAACACCTTCCATGATTGTCAGAAAAGGAAATGAATCATTACAAGTAACAGACGAAGTCGAAGCAATTAACAAGTATTCGGCAGAATTAATAGAACAAGGAATTGAGTCAATCATTGTCCTAGCACATAATCCTGCTACTCAAACTGGTTATACAGATGCATTTGATGCAAGCAAGATTGCTGAGCAGGTCAATGATGAAGTCGATGTCATTTTCTCAGCACATAACCATGTAAAAGTGAACCGATTAGTAGACAATAAATTAGTAGTGCAAGCCTATTCCTATGGCTCTGCTTTCTCTGATGTTGATTTGGAGATAGACCCTTTTACAGGAGATATCTTCAGTAAAGAGGCCGAGATAAAAACGGTTTATCAAAAGGAATATGCTCCTGATCCGGAAGTGGCTAGCATTATGAAAAAATACACGGATAAAGTGGAACCAATTAAAGCACAGCTTATCGGAAAATCCTTATCCACCCTCGAAAAGGGTTACCCTACAACAGAGAAAGAATTTGGAGACCTTGCTCTCGGAAATCTAATTGCTGATGGAATGAAAGCTGAAATGGATGCAGACTTTGCTCTTATGAATGGTGGTGGTGTCCGTTCACAGCTTGATGCAGGCGATGTGACATTTGGTGATTTATTTGCCATACAACCATTTGGTAATGTTTTAAACAAAGTGTCACTAAGTGGTGACGATTTAGAAGTTATTTTAAATGAACAAATTACGACTAGAGGCCTTGATTATCATATTGCAGGTTTCACCTATACTTACACGTATGACAAAACATCAAAAACAGGGAAAGTAGTCGATATTCTATTACCTGACGGAAAGAAAATTGATAGATCAAAGGAATATACAGTTGTTGTAAACAACTATATGTATGGTAATATCGGTACCAGTATTGGTAAGCTTTCCTCAGACATGGAGGTTGGCCCACTTGACCTAGATGCTACTGTCGAATATGTTAAAAGTTTACCATCTCCATTTGAGTATCAAATAGAGGGAAGAATTCAAAGGGATAACTGATTGAAATGACTACATAAGGACTGTAGAGATTCTATTACTCAATCTCTACAGTCCTTTCATTTTAATTTACGTACCTTCATACAGTTCACCAGTGTCTTGAGTGAGTTTATGAATGCGATTAAACAGAATCAATAACATTTAAATCTTTTCATTTCTTTATCATAAATTCTTAATTATGGGCTTTAAAAGTTAAAAATTTGCTCTTTAGATTATCGAGCTGATTTTTGTGTATCTATCTGTTACTCAAGATTTGTGCCAGGGAGTTAACTACTAACCTGCAACAATTCAAGCATCCTTCTTATCTCATTAACGTCCTTTACTAATACGTCCTTAACATCTGATCCGAACCATTCTAATGAAGCCTCTACTTCCATCACCGGTATTACTTCTGATAAAAACTCGCGGTAGTTCACTGCACCATCAAATAAAGGAACCATCCCTTTTCTAGACCCTGCTGCAGCATACACATTTTCGGGAGCAAAAACGTCCAGTTGACTACGGGACATAATATTTTTAAAGTGGAAATGGGAAACAAAGGGACGGAGTTGCTTAATTGCCGTAATGGGATCTATTCCTGACTCCCATATATGTAACACATCAAAATTGATACGAAGTGCTGGATGATTCACTTCTTGAAGTAACTGTAATGTCGACGTAAGATTATCCGTTAATGTGTTCGGGTGAGTTTCTACAAGAATATATAGACCCTCTGACTGAATAAATTCACACAGTAGCCGAAGCCTGTGAGTTAATACCTCCCTTTCCTGTTTACTTGTTTGCATACTCCCCTTTTTTCCTACAAATGTACGAATCTTATCCGCTCCCCAATGCTTAGCAAGTGTCGAGAGTTTCCTCGTTTCAGCTATCATATCGGAAATAGATGCCTCTAATGGTAGATAGTCACTAAGCATACTCGTTTCCAATCCATAAGAATTCAACCAATCTGATCCATAATGAGGTTGAACTGCAAGGTTTTTTGCATGAATGCCCCATAGTTCAATTCCTTGAAAATGATGCGCTTGTGCCCAGTGAGCTATTTGGTCGATTGAGTAAAGATGATGTCGAAATGAAATGGTACAAAGGGAAAGTTTCATCGTTTCACCTCTTTTCCCTGAGAATTTTGTGCCTTTGACCACTTATTAAAGCATTCTTGTAGTCCATTTTTAATTTTAAATTCCAATAAATTTTGTTCTTCCAACTTTGAAAAAATAGAATCTGTTAATGAATGGTCTTTTGTTAATGCAAGCTTCATCGCTCGATATTGAATCGTCGTATAGCCGTTGACAAGACGTTCAATTTCATTACACCAAGCTTCAAATCCTTCTTCATCAAGATCAAGGTTTTCCCAAAAATAAGCGAAGGCATGTTCATACGCATACTTTCTAATTGCTAGGACCGGTAATTGTTTCAATGCCAAATTCAGCTTAGAAAGACTCATCCCATTTCCAACTGTATAAGCCTCTACTATCTCTGTAACAGCATCCGTCAGGGGATTGCAGTCATGTTTTATACAGGTATTAAAATATGCCTCAACGGTCTCTATGGTTGGAGGAATGATCGACTTTGTATGAAAAGAATAACCACCTCCAACAGATGGCTCTCTAATCGCATTAATAATTCTTTGCTTCGGTAAAACACCCTCCCAGCGAAAATCAGGATCATACATAAACCATTCCTCTTCTTTTTCTGTTGTTTCCAGCATGACGTAATGTGGAAATGGACTTTGATGGAATTTATTTTCTCGTTCAGGAAGGATGGACAAATCTAGCATCACCATAACATGTTGGTGCTGTGATTTAGTTTCAAGAAGTCGTTGCATTTCTTCTAGATTTTCTTGTTTCGACCGTTTTTCGTCATACCATTTGTAGAGCTTAATCCCATATAACAACTCATACCATGTTTGAAAAAAATCATGGTCAATACGTTCCGAGTGGTAAGTTAAGATCCCGTCTTCACGTACATCAAAATCAGCGTCCCATACTCCAAAATAGTAGGGTCTATGATCAACTCCATTCGTTTTTTTGAGCACTTCACAAACACAACTTACAAAGCAATGCACTTTAATCATAATTCCCCTCCTACACGACGTTCTGTTGTTGACTTTCTAAAAATCTTGCTAGACTTCCCACCGTTCGGAAGTCCTTAGGAATAAGTATTTCGTCTGGTATTTTAAATCCAAGATCTAGTTCTAAATAGAGAATGAGTTCAAGAATGATAATCGAATCCATATAAAGGTCCTCATTTAACCGTGCTTCTTCATGAAAGGATGATATTGTCTGTAGTTCCAACTTGTCTTTCAATGTGTCATAGATACAATTTATTATTTCAGCTCTCGTCATATTAGGGCCTCCCCTAACTTTTTTCTGCTTACCTTTCCGTTAGGCAGCTTTTCAATTTCATCAGCGCGTATAAATTCTACCGGTATTTGATGTGGTGCAAGATATTTACAGCACAAAACTCTCAGTTCAATCCCGTTAATTGGTTCAGTTGACACAAATTGAACGCATACCCTCTCTCCAGATAATTTATTTTGTTTCTTGTATACGACAGCTTCGATAATTCTCGAGTCATTCATAAGCACGTCTTCTACCTCTTGAGGATAAACGTTCAAACCTGCAACATTAATTGTGTCATCCATTCTTGAAAGTAATGACAGCACACCGTTCTTTATATATCCAAGATCCTTTGTATAAATCGTCTTTGTTGGCGTGTGAATAATGATTTCACTAGGGTTATTACCCTCACCTGCATCCACTTTTAGATGCGGAAGCGGATATCCCATTTCTCGAGGGTCTTGTAAACAAGGATGGATCGTTACACACCCTACTTCCGAGCAGCCATACTGCTGTAGAACTAAACGTGATCCTTCTTTTAATGAAGCAAGCCAATTAGATGGCATCACCGCTCCCGAAGTCATCACACAATCGAATCTTTGATCTTCTCCACGTAGGCGACATAAAGTATGAAGCAATGCAGGAGCTCCATAAAGAAGATGCTTCGGATTCTCTTTTAGCTTCTTCAATACGTATTTAGGATTCATATTTGTTAAAATCACTGGCTCTGCTCCTCTTTTGAGACAGGCCAAGACGCCACTAATCAATCCATACGAATGTGTTACTGGACAAGCAATAATAGACTTTGTTATCTGATCGACCGGTAAAGTAGCGACGTAACCTTTAAGCTCTTCATCAACCGACTCCCAGCTTCGTTCAATGCACTTCGGAGCTCCAGTTGTGCCGGAGCTCATTTGAATGAGGCTTCCTTCACTTTCATTACTTTGACTTGATATTTCGATAGCGGAATCTATTGATTGATAGTACAAGAGGTGACTCGATGCACTTGTTGCCATTCGAACCGCACCTTCTCTTGGAGTAGAAGAGTGGATTGGAAAAATTGATCCCCCTTTGCGACGGATATATAAACAAAGAGCTACCATTTGGAAAGCATCAGACATACAAACCGCTAGCCTCTGATTCTCGCAATCTCTTAGTTGTGGGATACGTTCAAATACAGCATATTGAGTCTCGAGATCATTTACCGTATAGTAATTGTCATTCACAAAAAGCATGTTCATCTCACCTTTCTAATTTATTATTTGAAAAGACATTGCGAACCAAATGGTGAAAATCACCCTCTCCTTTATGTTGAATTTTCCTTGTCAGCAGTGATTCCACATATATTTGAGCACTTGAAAGGTGAAGCTGTTTGTGTCGGTTCTTCAGTATTGGATATTGATGTAAGTGTATAGAAATGGATGTTTCTACTTGACTCCAAAAATACTCTTCTTTATACCGAAATTGTTCTTCAAGCAAAAATGATAATTCACTTAAATGAAAGACAAATAAGGTATCCATTATCAGTTCTCTTAATGCCTCAATAGATGACATCCAATAATATTGATCTGCAGGAGCATCTTTATATCGCTTATGTATTTTTTCGAAATTTGGAGCGAGGCTCCCATCTGCTAGATATTCTTCTGTAAACTCTACACTCTCATGAAAATCACGTAGTACGACTCGAGTTGGCCAACCGTTTTTATGCAATAAAATCATATTTTGTGCATGTGCCTCGATAGCAATCCCATGTGCAACTAATAAATGCCACACAGGCACTACACTTACCTCAATCAAACGTTTTACCCATCGTTCTGTACCATATTGCTTTAGCCAAGAGTCAATAAATGGGAAACCATCACTTTCCATCATCAAAAGCGCTGTAAATGGTACGGCTCCTTCATCTTCTTTTATATATTTGCGAACACTTTCCCTCCAGATCGCACCTAGCTGACCATCTAGTTCGCTTATCTTTTCATCCTCTGTTTCAAACGTTACACCCGCGTATTCTTTAAGTACGATAAGGGCTTCTGTTTTTTGTAAATATGAATCTGATTGTATGATTGTTTCAATCCAAGCTGATATATAGGGAGCCGCACATACAGAATGAGTTTCCAACTTTCTTAAAGATGAGGTATTGACCATATTCATCGGCAATTTAATGTAGGCCTTTTCTGGATAAGATTCATTCCATAGCGTCCGAACAGATTGAGTGGCTCTATATCGATCTCCATCTACATGTAAAGGGAGAATATCTCCTACTTCCAAACAGTTCGAAACGAGGTGATGAATTGATTTCCACTGCCATGGATGAACAGGAAGAAAGGTATACTCTTCAAAACTCCCTTTCATAGACTCTAGCTGTGCCAAAAGCTGATCCCATCCAGCTTGGCCTAGCTCTCCTTTCCAAAAGTCAAGCTCCGTTTCAAAGAGAGATATCCGGACTTTACTTCTCCTAACTGCAAACCATTTGAGAATAAACGATTGCTTTGCCTCAGGACCATACATCTCATGATCCTCTACTGTAAAACCTGTTCGTGACTTAAAGCATGGATGGTAGGGATGACCTTCGATAATTTCTGATTCTAACTCTTCATAACTTGATTCTCTTCTCGAAAGAGGTTGTATTTGATGCGTTTCATTCCATTCACATAGTTTAATCGTTTGCGAAAGTTCATTTAATAGGCGACCTTTATCATCACAATCTAGGGTGATCTCTTCCAATAACTCTTCAATCGTCACTTCTAATAAAGTGTGATCCGGAAGCTCTTGGAAAATACTATCCTCTTTTATCCGAATACGGTCGAACGCCATTCTTTTACCTTTGCAACGATAGTTACGTTCAGTTCCAATAAGGTAAAATAACGATTCTGATTCTTCTGGTTGGACCAATTCCTCATATGTAATTAGTCCTTCAAATATCATTGCTTCTAACAACTGACGTCTTACACGATGTGATACTTTATTAGAAGCTAAGAGATAAGGCTTGTGCATATTCGTCCTCCTTAAAATGAAGAACAAAGGGA
The DNA here is from genome assembly GCF_059758525.1 of Metabacillus sp. GQ13. NCBI lineage: Bacteria > Bacillati > Bacillota > Bacilli > Caryophanales > Bacillaceae > Metabacillus > Metabacillus sp. GQ13. The sequence continues at coordinate 90,488 of NZ_JCAXET010000018.1, read as the reverse complement.
TTTTGTATTTTGGTATATACTGCTTGTTCAAGGTCTGTTGTTAGTTCGTCGACATTGTGAAAACGCGTTAATAAGTTTGCTTTATATGCTAGTTTTTCTTGATTTAGAATGGTGTGAACAAATACTTTCCCCTGTCCTGTTAAATCCTTTTCCAATGACCGTAATTGTTTAGTTGACCACTCAATAAGTGTTTCTTCTTTAATAAGTCGATCCGTGCCAAATCTGTAGATAATCGAAAAGAGTTGATTCATAAACAAATAATAAGTAAAACGATCATGAATAAGGCTATCCTCATAAAAGAGCTCAGGTGTTTTTGATAGAGCAGGCTCAATGGAATGAAGTTCTTTTTCAGATGATTTTGATAGATAATAACCCTGGTTATCCCGATAATAATAAGATTCAGGATACCCAGATGAAACATCTAAAATACTATTCTGCTGATGTGCTTCAAGAGCAATTCCATATTCATCGTATAATCTAATGAGTGGATCAATCGCACAGCTCCAATACCTTTTAAACCAATCTAGACTTACTTTTTCAATTGATCTAGACTCGATGTCTGCTAATTTTAATACTAGATTTGAAAGTCTGGACCTGCTATTTGGGAGTGGATCTTGTGTGATAGCAGCTACCGAGCTAATTCCCTTATCCTTTCCTTTTGGGAATAGATTTGATCGAATAATCACCTCGAATCCTGACTCCCTTTGATTAGGAAAATCTATTGTTATATATGCTGGATCATCGATTATACGAAACAATGGATACTTTTCTTGGAAAGGAATTTTCTTCATCAAGCCAGCCATTACAACGCCAGCTTTAAGTTCGTGGTGTCGATTCACACGCAAAGAATTTGTCACCTTAACTGGAATTGAGAATTTGTACATCCAATCTTCCTCAGGGTTATACACCGTTCTTAGAGAAGATGTTGCGGTATAATGGGATCCCATCGTTCCCAAATCTTCAATTAACCCTTCTTCTATCGCTTCTCTAACATACTCCTGCTGCAATAGCCACTGCGATTGGAGTGGATGCATAGGAATAATACAAGTACCGGCAGAAGTTTGAGGTAAACATTTTAATAATGGCTTTGAAATGATCTCCTCTGCGCTTTCTTTTAAAATGGAAGATTGATTTACAATTTTGCAGTCGACTTGAAAATAGTGAAGCTGAAAGGAACCTGCTAACTCTGGTGCAAAGCTTAAATGCTGCCAATTCGCCATTCCTTGTCTGCTTTTCGGTGTGGGATGAAGCCAATGGCCAAAAAGTAGCGACTGTTCTGTTTCTATAAACCTACTGTTTTCTGAATATAATCTTTCGAAATCTTCCATTCTATTTTCAACATAACTTTCCATGGTTTGATAGCTTTCGATTAATAAGAGAAGTAGTTCATCATAATGGGAAATAAATTCACGGCAGTCATTCGATCTATCCATCAGATGAAGCTCTTGAATTAGGGCAATCATGAGCGTCAACCGATCTTCCTTATACCATTCTTTTTCTTTCGGACACTTTTTTAGTGAAACTCCAAACTGATGTCTACCAACGAGAGAACGGTAGTTAATTTCGATCGCTATACTGATTGATTGGTGAGGTAATTCAAAAACGAGTATATAGTCTCCAGTAAGAAGAACAGCTGGACGGTTTTCTTTCATCCACTCCTCCTTCACTATCCAATGCCCAACATGTACTTCACGAAGGTAACTATTTATAAATGCCTGAAACGTTGCGTTTTCTGCGATATATTTGGCTGACTGATGCATATTCCCATCCTTTCACCGAGTCTTTAGTCCTAATAAATGATAATGATTCTCAACGAGTGAGAAAAAAGGAACCTTTCTTAATAGAAAGATTTTTGGTTTCGTAAAAGAACGCCTATTCAATTTGCTTAGCTTCGTGCTCAAGATCTCAATTTCTTCAGATGTGATCATATTAACCTCCTATAAAGGAGGTTAATAGTAAGACAAAACAAACTTTATTTCCTCAAAGGAGTTGCGAACCATCGTGCACCATGTTTGAAAAACCTTATTGTTTTCAATGAGTTTACCGATGGCCTCCTCTTTCAGGTTAACCCCTATTCACCTAATAACAAATTCTCAATTTCCTTTAAACCTTTTTGACGTTCGATTGGATCCCAGTAACCCCAAGTTGTTGATAGGGTATGTACTTTATCATTTTGAACAGCTTTTAAGTTATTCCAAACTTCTCCTTGTGTGACAGAGTCATAATACTCTCCACTGTTAAAGTAAGTCACATCTAGGATATTGTCAGGATTATATTTTACTAGTCCTTCAATTGAAATATTTTCACCGAAATCTTCTGGAAGGTTTTCAGCTGGTGTTAATTTAAGATCATCAAACAATAGCGAGTTTGTTGCATGGTTGGTAGTCCCAAAAACACGAATATCCTTTTTATTAATCGCTACTGCCATGAACGTTTCGTCTCCAACCTTTTCGCGAACGCGTTTTCCAATATTCTCTGCTTCTTTCTCTAAATCCTCTATTACTTTCTTACCTTCTTCTAATTTGCCAGCCGCTTCCGTTACTTTTAAATGATCTTCTTTCCAATCTCCACCAACCTCTACTACAACCGTTGGAATTGTTCCAGCTACCTGATCGTACAAAGGTTTATAGCGATCACTAATAATGAGTAAGTCTGGATTAAGCTTAATAATTTCTTCTGAATTGATTTCATCTGCATACGGAAGAGCTGTTACTCCTTCTAACTCTTCTGTTAAATGCGGCGGAAATTCATTATCATAAGCCATAACCGCATGGGGTTTTACACCTACTGATACAAGTGAACCTTCCCAAGATACATGCGATAATAGGACAATGTTCTTGGCGTTCATCGGTACTTCTGCTTCTCCGTATAAATGTTTAACTGTTCTTGTCTCTGCTACCTGTTCTTCTGGCTCTTCTTCCGTTTTCTTATTTGTATCTGCTTCAGAAGCAGTTTTTTCTCCACTTGTGCATGCTGTTAAAGCTAATAAAAGTACCATTAGCATCAAGCCCCAAGGAGCTAATAATTTTTTCAATTGGTCATCCCCCTAAACAATAATGAAATTCATTATCAATGATAACTATTATCACTTAAAGTTGACATGGATAAATATGACTTGTTTCATGGACTAATGAACCCTTACTTAAAAATGGGAATTATCTTATTAACTTCGAGTTTTGGAGTGTTGCGGTAAAATCAAGTAACATATTTTTTCTTCCTAAGGGCCCCCATGGATCCCACTCATGACTTTTTGGATAATAGACCTCTTTATTTTCGACTGCTCTTATTCCTTTCCATTCTTTAGTCTGAGCGACTCTCCATACATCTCGTTCATGACTCCAAAGAATTAAGAGTTTATCACACCCTAGAGCTGCTAATTCTTTAATAGTGACTACTTTATATCCATCTTCCATTAAGTCTGGATGAGGTTCAAATCCCAGTTTTTGATAAAACAAGTCAAGAAAGGCATGATTGCTGCAACCGTAAAGTCTAATCTCTGTTGCCCGAACCCAGATCACTCCCCAGCTTCCCTTTCTCGTCATAGAACACAATTCATCTTTAACCCTCGATTCTAGACAGTGGATCTCCTTTTCAACACAATCGACCCTACTTTCTTTTCCAAACATACAAGCAAGTTCACGGAGATACTCATTCCAACTTGTTTTAAACGAGATGTTCTGTACCTTCTGTTGTTGAGCTAGCAAGAACGATTGAATTTCACCATTATGTAAAGGCGTTATAAGGATAAGATCTGGTTGGGATTGGAGTATTTGTTCAGGCTTAAACATTTTTTCTGCATTTAATAACAGCGTTCCTTCTAGTTCCCTTCCCAAATACTTTGGTAAACCATAACTTGAGGGAAATAAAGATGGATAAGAAGGTGCAACAACAGGCTGTATCCCCAATGAAAGCAGATGATCCTGCAAAAACAACTGACTTACAATAGCAATGCGATCTTTAGACTTTTTCTTATAGACCGAGGGAGGTAACCCTACTTTTTGCTTAAATAATCGACTAAAATAAAATTCATCTTGTAATCCAAGTTGTAATGCGACATCTTTAGTTGTCATTCCTTTATTTTGAAGCATCAGTACCTTCGCTGCCTTCATTCGTTCTTCATTCAAAAATTCCTTTGGTGACATACCTACTCTTTTTCTAAAAGCTCTTGAGAATGAGGTGGGGTTCATATTCGCCTTATCTGCTAATATGGCAATTGAGTAGGGATTTGATAAACGGTTTCGGATGATATCTACAGCTTCATCTATCTTATCTACCTTAGTGTGATCTGTCAGGAGTGACAATAAGTGCCATACAGTCCCTTGAAAGCGACAGCGTTCTGAAATAGATTTCCCTCTTTGGGAACCTACTGCCTCTTCCCATAGTGGAACAATATGTGCAGGTAGTTGATCAGCAAGTGGAACAGAAAGTATCGAAGCAAGTTCGTCCATCTCCTTTTCCCATGATAATGAATAAACAGTTAAAAGCTTAGATGACGTAGAAATAATGAGACTCTCCTCAGTGATTAAATAACTTTTCCCTTCAACTAATGGTAATCTCCGCTCTTTCCTTATTAATTGACCTGTACCTGAAGCAACATATACAAGGGCGTTTAACTGATTCACCTGATTAAGAACTTCTGTGACCCCTTCAGATACTTTTATGACCTGAATTTGAAACCGATCCAGATTTGATTGTAATTGTGTAATATGAAACACCTTCCTTTTTTAAAGAAAATATTTTCGCAAGGATTGTCGTTTTTCGAACAAAACACTACTGCACGTTTTACGCTTATCGTCGTGCTCTTTTCGCTTAATTACTTTGTCCATCCCTATGGCATTAGCTTCAATTCCATCATAAAAATCCAAATGCCGATTTTTATAAGTACTAGAGCAACAATCTCTTAGAAAAGAGCCTAGAAAAAAGAATTGACAAAGATAATCTAACAATAGTAGATTAATAATCAATTACTCTCTCGATGATAATGAAGATCATTTTCATTTAAAAATACAAATTAGGGAATGATTTTATGGTTAAATTGTCAACATCTTTCATGCCTCAAGAACCCCGGATACCATTTCACTTCGCAAGGCCACGATCAATAAAGTGGGGTACATTCGGAATATTGATGGTTATTATTAGTTTACTCGTATCAATTGGACTTGGAGCTGTTTGGATCAATCCTTCAGTTGTATTTGATTCTTTTATTTCCTTTCAAAAGGAAAATATTGAGCATCAACTTATTCGTGAAGTTCGAATCCCTCGTGCTTTAACTGCTGCTTTAATCGGTGCAGCTCTTGCAGTTGCAGGTACGATTATGCAGGGAATTACTCGTAATCCACTTGCAGATCCGTCAATCATTGGAATTACTCACGGCTCTGGTTTAGCCATTGCCATATCCCTTGCGTTTATTGGATCAGGATCTTATTGGATTCTCCTCATTTGGTCTTTTGCTGGAGCAGCTTTTGGTGCAATCCTCGTATTACTTTTTTCGATGCTATCTAAAGACCGAATATCCCCAGTGACATTAACCTTAGCTGGAGCAGCTTTAAGTACACTTTTTAGTGCTCTCTCTACTGGAATTGCCCTTTATTTTCAAGTTGCGCAAGATCTTAGTTTCTGGTTTGCTGGGGGATTATCTGGCACGAAATGGCTTCATGTTTATATTCTGCTTCCTACTGTTGTTGTCGGTCTTTTTCTTGCTCTTTGGATTAGCCGCTCTTTAACCATTTTATCTATGGGAGAAGAAGTTGCTACTGGACTTGGCCAATCTCACCAGAAGGTGCGTTGGATTGGACTAATAGCCGTTATTTTATTATCAGGTGCAGCCGTATCTATTGCTGGAGCCATTGGCTTTATTGGACTTGTTATTCCACATATTGTTCGATTACTTGTAGGACCTGATTATCGCTATGTGCTCCCTTTGAGTGCAATAGCTGGTGCTCTGCTTCTAACACTTGCAGATATCGGAGCAAGAATGATCAATTCTCCATTTGAAACACCCGTTAGTGCGGTGACTGCACTCGTAGGGGTACCATTTTTCCTTTATCTATCTCGGCAGAAAAGAGGGTTTATGTAATGGATTGGAAAGAAGCTTTACATCGATCAAAAGCATGGTTAATTGCATTATTGGTACTTATTTTATTCATTTTTATAGTGAGTCTTTCTACAGGCGTTTTACCGATTAGTTTGACCGACATCATTGCCACTTTCTTAGGAACAGGAACCCCCCAACAAGAGCTCATTCTTTATCAACTAAGATTACCAAGAATGATTATCTCGCTTTTAATTGGAGCAGGGCTTGCCCTTTCTGGCGCGATACTTCAAGGTTTGTCTCGTAATTCCTTAGCCGACCCGGGAATTTTAGGGATTAATGCTGGTGCTGGGCTTGCAGTCGTCTTTTGTATTTTCCTATTTGGTAAGTCTGAAAGTAGCCTATTATCCTCGCCATTCTTTCTTCCTGTCTTTGCCTTTATTGGTGCTTTAACGATTGCATTATTAATTTATAGCTTTTCATGGAAAGATGGAATTGAACCGGAACGCCTTCTACTTGTTGGTCTTGGCTTTAACGCTCTATGTGGAGCATTATTAATTATTTTGCAGTTAAAAATGGACCCTAAGGATTTTCAACAGGCTACTATCTGGTTAACAGGAAGTATATGGGGAACTCAGTGGCCATATGTATGGGCTTTACTCCCTTGGATTCTCATCCTCATGCCCATTACGTTTTTAAAGGCGAGAGCGATGAATCTCCTTCAATTTAGTGAAGGAATTCCTCTTGTACTTGGCCTAAAGGTTGAGTCAGAACGGCGTCTTCTGCTTTGCCTTTCCGCAGCACTTGCTGGATCATGCGTCGCAGTTGGTGGTGGCATTGCGTTTGTCGGTCTATTGGCCCCACATCTAGCAAGGCGAATTTGTGGAGCAAATTATATGAGCCTTTTACCTGTTTCAGCATTGATTGGCGCTGCTCTTTTACTGATTGCCGACATGATTGGGAAAAATTTATTAGCGCCGGTCGACATTCCTGTAGGGATTGTTACTTCGATCATTGGAGCTCCTTATTTAATTTATATGCTTCTAACAAGAAAAGGCGTTGGAATAAAAAGTTAGGCTATTTTCGAAAGTTGTTACTTCCATCTGAATGCACAGTAGAAATTGGAGCTTTTTTAAAAAATTAACAACGATATAAATCGAAAAGAGCACTACAACTGGATAAATAAGTAAAGTAGTGCTCCTTTTCTAAAATTACCAATTTATACAAACTTAACCTTTTAATAAGCTAGAAGTGCAATACAAGAAACAACAATGCTTTTAAAAACTAATTTTTATTAAAGAGCTGATGCATCTGAATATTCCTTCTGACCAAGCACATGATAAACTTCCTGACGGCTAGCAACAATAAAAGAAGGAGTTGGTTTACCACGGTTAGCCCGATGGCCAGCAAGATGAACATCACTTGTTTCCCATGCTTTCCAATCACTTTCCGACTCCCAACGGATCATGATAATCACTTCTTCATTTCCTGATCTTCCCTTTTTCTTTAATACGCTAAGATCTTTAAACCCTTGCTGTTGTTCAATAATTCCTTCTCCAGCAAAACGCTCTACCATTTTCTCCGCATTTCCCTCTGTTACTGTCATTGTTTTTAACTGAATAAACATCCTGGCATTCCTCCTACTATTTCAGCAGTTGATTTGAGCTGTTACTCTACATTATAAATAATAATGATAATCATTTTCAATAGATAAACCAATATGTGTAAATTACAGTTATATTTACCTAGGTATATGTTTCCGTTATGTTTGAAAATACTAAGCTACTTCAAAAAGAGCAAATTAGAAGAAAGCACTACCCTTTAAAGGGTATTCTACATTTCTAAAATCACTCAATAATAACTTATAATAGAAAAATAACACCAGGTTCAATTTGTAAATAAATGTAAAAACATCTATCGATAGGACCCTTATTTTCGTAACTACCTTCACCTGTTGCTTACTATCTTCTTTTTTGATATCAGAATTTTTGTAGATCCATTAATGCATGTATGAATTCTTTCACTGAGGATAAATTAACAATGAGTTCTAGCTAAGGAGGGTTTTTCTATGGATAACACACATGAATTTGTCGAAAAATTACACGAAGATCAAGCAAAGGCGAAGCAGAATGAGAAGCGTCAAGGAAAGGAGAATGCGAATCGTAAATTACCTAATAAGCAGCACAGCACTAATAAGTAATCTATTATATAGAAATAAAGCCCTAGTACTATAGGGAAGAACTTGTTGGAATAAAGAATATGAATTCTTTTACTTGGGCTGCTTAGTTTCTTTAGCAGCCTGCTTTATTTAACATGTAACGGATCTATTCTTAAATATCGTACCATCCTCAAAGATTTATTGAACCACTTTAATTCCCTAGCACTACTAATAAAAGGACCAATAGATGTGAGAACTAAAACAGCAGATAGAGATACAATAACTCCTGTATCGTCCTGCTAATTTTTTCGCGAATTAAAGAAGGTAGTAAATTAGTCCCCCCACCCCACAAAATTCCCCAAAACTATATATTCCCAATTTTATGCGTCCTTTCAATCTAGTCTCTTTTCTAAAAGTTTGTTGTACTAGTACTAATAAAAATCGGCTTTTGGACCGATGTAAAAATTGAAGCGAACTCCAGAAAGATATCAGAGTAATTAACCAAAAAAACAAGAAGATATCCTAAATGAAGGTGAAAATTTTGAATTCCCCATTTTACGGGACATTTTTGATTATATCTAGTCCCACTTTGCTATTAACTAAATCATTTCCTTTTTTAAAAGTTTTTTCATGCTGAAGGAGCCATTCCTTCCTCCATAAACCACCTGCGTAACCTGTTAATTTCCCATTTGAACCAATAATTCGGTGACACGGAATTACAATACTTAATTTGTTTTTACCGTTAGCACTGCCGACTGCCCTGATCGCTTTTTCATTACTAATTGAAATAGCAATATCTTTATAGGATCCCGTTTCAGCATAGGGTATTTCTTTTAAAGCATTCCACACTGTTTTTTGAAAGTCTGTTCCCTCAAATAGATAAGGGAATGTAAATTCCTTGAGCTTCCCCTTAAAATACGCATCAAGTTGTTCAAAGCATTGAACCAACACCTTGGGCGTATCATTTTGGATAAAATTTTCTGTTATGCCCCGTTCAGAGAATAAGATAGAACAGATAGCATGATCTGTACCAACTATTTCAATTATTCCAATCGGTGATTTGAAATCTATTTTATGAAGTCTAATTCTATTCATATAAAGACCTCCATAGATAAAAGGTAGCATATGCTTGCCAACCTTCCCAGTTTGTTTCCATTTCTCTGATCTCCTCTATTGTCGGTTTACGATCAAGTCCTAATTGAAGCTTTAATGCAAGATGGAGACCTACATCCGCTATAGGAAAAGCAGAAGGATTATGTAAGCATTTCATCATCACATAATCTGCGGTCCATGCTCCAACACCTCTAAAGCTTATCAAGGATTTTTTCATTTGTTGATAATCTTGTTTTTGAAGTAAATCTTCTTTTGTTAATGTACCATTTGTCATGGCTTTAGCGACTCCAATGATATATTCAGCCTTCCTAACAGTAAATTGAAGGTTCCTTATTTCATTTACATCAATTGCAGCTATTTTTTCTAATGTAGGGAACACCCAGAATGTATATCCTTCGAAAGTGATACATTCACCGAAGGATTCCACGAAACGTTTTTTTAAGGTATATGCAAAGGTTAAATTGATTTGTTGTCCGATAATCGCCCATGTGAGCGCTTCAAATAAATCCGGAATACAAATAATCCGTAAACCATAATATTTATGAGCAATTTGCTGTAAAACCTTATCTTGACTAGCAATTTCATAAAAGTCCCCCAACTCTTGACCTAGATCAAACATTTCCCATATATAAACTGCAACCTTTTCACGGGTGTTTATAGACGGGGTATTAATTGGGAATTCCACTTGAATTGTATGTTGGTTGCTTCCAATTTTTAATAAAATCAATTCTTCATTCACTGTTACCAGCTTAAATATATAACCATCTTTTATTAGGTGTAGCACTTCATGCTCAGACCTACCTAAAAACACTAAACACTCCGCAAAATTAAATTCCTTAGGTGGATAAATCTCAATAAATGATTCCTGATCAATCCATTTCATTGCTCTTGCTCCTTACTTAGTAGGGTTCGGTATTCACTAGGTGAACAATTTTTCATACGGCGGAACACCTTATAAAAATTTGATGGACTTTGAAATCCGACCTCATAGCAAATCTCAAGGTTCGTTCGTTCTTTGTTTTTTAGAAGGTGTGCCGCTTTATCAATTCTTATTTTTTCCAAATAGGTACGAGGAGTTTCTGAAGTTTCCTGTTTAAATAGCCGTTCTAGATAATAAGCACTTACTCCAACATGATTCGCAATATCCTGTAATTCAAGCTTCTCTTTATAATGATTTACCAAGAAGGCAATGACCTTTCTGACAAGGACAATATGCGGGGAATGATCAGATTTTGGCTGACATCTTTTACAAGCACGAAAACCAGCTATTTCAACTTCTTTGATATCATGGTAGAAATCCACATTTACTTTTTTCGGCTTCCTTGATCTACAGGAAGGACGGCAGTAGATTTTGGTTGTTTTCACTGCCGTATAAAATAACCCATCATATGTACGGTCACATGCCATGATTTTTTCCCACATTTCTTCGAATGAAAGATTAATATTAGCCACCATTATACTCTCCATCCCTTCTGTTTTAGTCCGCATATAAATGTGAGGGATCTTAAAATAAGCCATATATTTACCAGATCGTGTATTTCCAAAGCAAAAACATTTAACTTCTAATTCAAGCTTATTACAATTCGTAAGTCCAGGAAAGAAAATCCATTAATTAGGATTTTATATTCAATGCTATCCTTGGGTATAGGAAGACCCGATTGATAGTAAGTCACTTCTTTAGTTGCTTACCTCATTTTAACAATGGATCTTGACTCACCTCGACCTCATTCTTGCTCTTATGGTCTATGGAATCAAAAAAAGAAGTTATCCATTAATCGGGGTGCTGTAAGTTCATTTTCTCGCTATTTAACAACATGTGTTTCCAATTCAATCATATAAAAACCGCATCTATTTATGATGCGGTTTACAGATTCAACAATAAAATAGACAAACTTATGTACAACTTCCCTAAAATAAGTATTGCTGACTTTTCCAATACCTTTACATGAACCCGAAGTTAATTATTTTGCTCAAGGTATTGATAAACAGACATCAGATCTCGCTTATTTAACTCACGAATACGACTAAAAATAGAAATATCTGCAACAGCCTTTAGATTCAAGCTTTCAGCAACAACATCACTTACCTTGCCAGTTAGCCAGGTTTGCACGTCTATGCCATCGACGATTTCCTTACGTCCTTCATCATTAATGCCACTTGCATAACAACTAACACATGGTACCGATAATTTTTGCACGCCATCATGGAGGCCATCTTCTGAAATGACCTTTTTCCCATTACAGAATGGGCATCGATGACTTGCTTTAATCTTATTAATTTGTGTAACTACTTTTTTGTAACCAAATGCTTCATATACATAAGTTAGTTTTTTGTATTTACCATTAGTGAAATACTTATCAATAATCGTTTCTCTAGTTTCGGTAATATTAGCAAAATCACAAATTGTTATATTATTTTTATTGCTTATTACTTCAAGGTTACCTTTAATACTGTCCCAGAATGGTAAGACATTTTGTAAAACCACTTCATAATTAACGAAGCTTGCTTGTTCTAGTTCGTAAATTTTCAGTGCTACTTGTATTTCCCTAGGAAGTAAGGAGACATCTTCCGAAAGTGCCATATCGCCACCAACAATTGCTTTTAGTTTCTCTAGTTCTGGTAACTTCCCTACTGTTTTTATAACCTGATCAATAGGTTGCTGAATAATCTCACGAATGTCAGTGTCACTAAATGTTAGTTTTTTATGATGGTTTAGCACGGTCCCTAGACAGACCGGACAAGTAATCATTTCCTTTGATGCTTTCATTTGCTCTTTGATAATAGATTTCGAAATAAATATATACCGCCCAATGATTAAATTAAAGCCTTCCCATATTCTCGATGCCTTTCCTGCTTTATCATAAAATGATTTTTCCCAATAACCATATAAAAATGTATGCCTTTCTGCTTCTGTCATCTCATTATAGCTTTTACTAATATCGTGACCAAGTTCATTCTTTATCTGATCAAATAAGAATTGTAATTTTGGATATTGATAGTATTTTAATACCTCCATCACGTCGGGATATAATAAGCCATCCCAAAATGGTACTGTTTTGTCTTGAATGACAACATCTATATCAAATTTTTCAATCACACGACGACCATGACAACATGGGCAATGGTTTTCTTGATTATAGAAATCGAAGCTTCTTGTATCTTTATTGGTCGGATGAGCTGTCACAATATGGTTGATTAATCCACCAATTTCAAAGAGAAAGCTATATTGACTATACAAGTGTCTTTCAAGATCAATGGCGATAACGGGTGCGATTGTTTCAGATTCGTATTCACCATAAATCACTCTGGCCATTGGTGATAAGCTTTTTAAGATGCCACCCTTATAGACGTTTTCTGCATGTTTAAAATAAGAAATATGACCGTCTTTTATGTAGGTAATCCCATTTTGTTGATTGATTGTAGATGGAATTTGCGATGAAGCAACTCTATCTACATTGTTATTTTGACGATTATAATCATCATAACTGACAACATCAAGATGTTGAATAGGTGCAAGCTGTCTTTTACCAAAATCAACGATAAAATCAGAGCTTTCTAACATATATGCATTATGTTCAATCATCATAATTGAGACAGATTCATCTTGTAGAATGACCCGAACACTATCAATGAATTGGTTTAAAATGTTTTGTGATAACCCTTTTGAAGGCTCGTCAAAGATAAAAAGCGTATGTGGTTTTCTTGAGTTAGCAAATAACTCAGAAACTAAATGAACACACTGAAATTCTCCGGTCGATAAAGTTTGTGTTTTTCTTTCTAAAGTCAGATAACCAAGTCCAAGTTTGATCAATAAACTCAAGCGTTTATGAGCGATGTCTCCATTTGGTAGTTCATCAATAATATCTTCAATCGAGCGTTGAAAAATATCATCAATATCTTCACTATATTTTGTGAGTTTCTTTTTAATATCTAGAAAAGTCGCAACAGTTGACCGACTAGTAATCGATTGGTTTCGATCTTGTCCAACCATGACCAATTTATCTTTCGGATATCGCTTCAGAAAGTCTCTTGCGATACACTCATTGACAAGTGTAGATTTACCACATCCCGACTCACCAGTGAAGGTGACAAGTCTATTTTGGGGAATCTGAATTTCAGCCATTTGAATATTACGACAGTTAAGATCATGAAAATGGTAGAATTCTGTTGGTATTTCCTGATTTCGTTCCCCAATGATTGGTTTTGGACGTGGTGATTCTTCAACTATTTTCCCACCATATTTACCACTACCAGGTCCAAAAAATAATTGCTCATCAGTTGTATTGAGTACTGTATCGGAATGATCTATAAGCCAAACTTGGTTCTTATAGCCTAATTGTTTAATCTGTTCTAAAATTTTCAATAGTGTTTGGTGATCAAGACCAACCGAGATTTCATCAATGATAATAACGGTATTTTCACTTGTAGCCATGAATTCTGCCAAATATAGACGTGTTAATTCTCCACCTGATAATGTACCCATAATGCGATTTAATGTTAAATATCCTATATTCATATCATTAATATTTTTTAGAATATGTTGTTTACCTTCACTAATATTTAAAACTTCTGCTAGTGAAAGAATAGATTCAATGCTTAAGTTATTGATATCGGAAATACTATGTGGTTTTTCAAACAATTCAATCGTAAAATGCTCAACTTCTTGATTATAACGTCTGCCCTTACACTTATTACATTCTACGTTTTTGGTCGTACCTCGTCCTTTACAACCTGGACACCAACCCAATACATTATTAAAGGAAAAAAGCTCTGGAGAAAGATTAAATTCTTTAGCAAGATGAACACGAATCTCTTTAAAAACACCGGTATGGGTGCCAATGGTAGACCGCGGATTGGACGAAATCGATGATTTTCCGAGAAAAAGCACTAAAGGCATGTCTTCCATTTTGATGGCACTGAAATTCGTTTCCATAATAGTAGAAAACAAATACTGATATTCAGACTTTGGTAATAAAGAAACAAGACGCTTCTTGGACTCTTCACCAATGGCTTGACAAAAAGTCGTTTTACCTGACCCAGACAATCCAGCAATTCCTAACGATTGATCTAATGGTAGTGAAGCATCTAAATGGTTAATATTGTTCGCAATTAAACGATTTATTTTCATTTGTCATTCCTTTCTATTCTTATTAATTCGGTCATTCCATGTTAGCACAGCAACAATGCATGTGTTGTTTCTTTTTTCGAATCAAAGAACTGTTTCTAAAAAAAATGACGGCATACGCCTACAATAATCAATGGTAGCTCTAATCCTTTATTCTTTCACATTCCACTTATCTAAAAACCTAGCATTTATCGACAAATTGCAACTCACGATGAAGAAACGAAACTTAGTAAGGCAAATTTGAAAATAAATGTTGTAGAAGACCTATCTAAGAGCAAGGGTAGATAAATGAAATAGCACCTACCCCGATTAAATTAGTTATACATTGGAAGGGTTAGGCGCTATATTTATTCAAAATAAGATATATGGTATTTACGGTCTCATGTATCAACAAAAATTCCTGTTAAGGTATTTTAATAAGGACAATGCATTTTTCTCTATTACATTTAAAAAACCAAAGATTACTCGACGGAAGTGAATTCTAAGATAATTTTTCTCCACTTTAAATCAACTATATTTATTTTTCAATTGATCGCTGCCAATGCCACCAACTACCATTAAAATTAGTGGTAAAAAATTGGTAACTACTTTCGGTAAACCTTCTAGAATAAGAATATTTGTACCAAAAAAATAATTTAAAGCGATAATGATTATTTTTGTAACTAAGAAAAATCCACCTAATAAAAACACACTATCAAACAAAACCTTCCACTTTGGATAGGCCAATTGTTTACTATCTTGAATTACTTTCTCTTTCAACTCTTCATCACTCCTTAATAGTTCGTCTATCGTAATACCAAATAAATCACTCAAATCGATGATTACCTCAATACTTGGATAGTTTTTACCTGTCTCCCATTTGGAAACGGACTGCCGACTAACATGAATCTTTTCAGAAAGCTCTGTTTGTGACCAGCCCTTTTTTTCTCTTTCTCCTTTTAGACGTTCACTAAAAATCATATTCTCATCGCCTTCCCTTACAATTTCAGTATTAATGAAGTGTGTACATGAAGTAAAGCTAGTTCTAGGTGCATCAAGGTGCAACCTCTAGTTGCCATCTAAAATGTCCTCTACTATAATTGACGATTTTCAACTTTTTATCATAGTCATGTAATCATTACATTTCAATATAGATTATTTATATCCTCTATACTTAAGCATCTACATCATTCAAACTCGTATATACTGACCCTGAAGAAACTTATTTAAAGAAAAAATAATTTTATATATAATTTTACAAACCCACAAATACCGACAAATTTTGCGCTATACTATCTAGTAGAATTATAGTAAAAGATTAATATAAATGTAAAATAGTTGTAAAACTTGACTAAAGGGCAAAGGTTAAAGTCTAAGAATGTCGAAGGTATGTGAGGGAGGACAATTATGGTAAACGCTAACGAACAATCAATTGAAGAAACTGAGCAAACACGGAAAAAATCAGATAAATGGTTTAAGAATTGGAAGTTTATCACGCCAATTATCATGATTGCACTTATATGGGTGACAATGAGCTATTATCAGGCATCCCATTTTAATACAAATATTGAGATTAATGGTGTTACAGTCAGTGGCATGACTGCTGAAAAGGCTCTAAACAGGTTACAATCATCTGTTTTAAAGAATGAAGTCTATGTTGGAAAACAACAAATTTTAGATGGACAAGATATGCAGATGGAGTTTTCAGAAGATGATCTGCCCGAAGTCAAAAAATTATTGAAAAAACAATGGACTTTTTTCCCTTCTTTTGAGGAAAAGAATTATTCCATCATGCCAAACAATCAGGACAAGTATCGTAGCGAAGTACTGAAAACTGAACTAGAGCAAAAGCTTATCTCAATGAATAAGAATTTAAAAGCTCCTAAAGATGCACAGGCATCTCTTGAAGAAGGGAAAATTATCGTCTCAAAAAGTATGGATGGTAAGCAGTATGATATCTCCAGTTTATTAAAGGAATACGAAAGGCAGGGCTATACTAGTGAAATCCGTCTGAATCCTGTATACGTACTCCCTATCAAAGAAGATAGTCAAATTGTAAAAAATGAAGAGAAAAAGTTACAAGAACTCCTTCAGCATACCGTTGAATATAAGGTACAGGATCAAGTGTATTCATTAAAAGCCAGCGAAGTCATTAAAAATGCCTCAATCTCAAAAGATTTGAAGGTTTCGATAGATCCAGGCATTATTAAAAATAAAATAACAGAAATTAATGACACTCAATCCACATTAGGTAAAAATTTCACCTTTAAAACCCATTCAGGTTCAGTGGTTTCGGTTAAAGGAGAGGGTTATGGCTGGGCGCTTAATGTAGATAAAGAAACATCAGTCATTCAAGGAGCCTTTGAAAAAGGAGAGAAATCCGTTTCTGCTTCACATATTCACGGAAATGGTTGGAACAATGAGGGCTATGGCTATGAAACGATATCAAATAACGGTATTGGTGATACTTATGCTGAAGTATCCATTAAAGAACAGCGTATTTGGGTTTACAAGGATGGAAAGTTAGTCGTAACAACTAGCGTAGTAACCGGCAAACATAGTACAAAAGAGGATACATCGCCAGGAGTGTGGTATATCCTTTATAAAAGAACACCATACACTCTTCAAGGAAGTGCGGTAGGCAATCCCAATTATTCAATTGAAGTAGATTATTGGGCACCTTTTACAAACAGCGGACAAGGCTTCCACGACGCCAGTTGGCGAAAAAATTGGGCGGACAATGCCTATCTTAACGCAGGATCGGGTGGATGTGTCAACGTGCCTCCTAGTGTCATGAAGTCGGTATATGATACTCTCAGTACCTACGATCCAGTTATTGTCTATTAAGAGTAGGAGGGGGGCTACCCCCAACTATCATACATAAATCCACATTAATGATTAAGGAACAATCATTACCTTACAATCAGATAAAAAAGGATACGCAGAGTATGTTCTGCCTATCCTTTTTTATTTTACATTCTTATTTAGAGTCTTTACCATTCCAAAGTTCTATTAACTGTTGAGCATCAGAGGTTAAATTTGTTTTTAATTGTTTGTCTACCTTATTTTTATTTAGGTGTTTTATAAAATCTTTCATCTGTTTTACAGCTTGATCAGGTTTTCCTTTATCTAATTTATGCTGCACCTGATTTAGCTTGTTGGCTAACACGGAAAGCTTTGGACTATTCAATTCAAGGTTGACTGAATGCCTCATTGAATTGACACTTGGTGTATAATCGATTGCTTCTGAATCTAACTCGCCAGCAATTACAGTTTCTCTAATATCCTCACCTAGATAGAAACCGATATGTGGTGGTTGATTGTATGTCGTATTTTGCCAAGCAATCGCCATTCTATATACTGGATCGTGCATAAGAGTATATAGTCTGTACTCTGTAGGAATTGTGGTGCTGAAAATTCTTAGTTCTGAATCATCTTCAGTACGGTAAATAACCTCTTCTCGCCAATCCCCAAGAATATCTGCTTGTAAGGTTGGATTTGCTTTTGTGCCATTATTACTTACAACACCTTCAAAGCTTTCCATCACACTAACTTTGCCTGATGTTTCGTCAAACTTAGAAATCGTTGTACCATCTAATAATTCATGTAATAAATCTCCATCCCAGTAAGTAACAAAGTTAACTGGAAGACCAATATTTCTAAAGTCATTAGCTTCAACACCACCCTGGACATTATAGACACCGCCTCCTGTTTCGACAGTCCCACCGCCAGTTCCCCAGAATTCATATCCTGGTGTAGATGTAATGTTTGCTGCTACTCCACGACCTGCATCCTTGTATGCATAGAATGCTTGTAACGTTTCACCTGTTGCACCATCGTGATATTCTAAAGATGCAACCTCTGATGACTCATGCACACCAAAGACATGTAATCCTTCACGATTAGGATCAAATGCACCTACATGAAGAGCATCACCATGAGATCCTTGAACACGCCCCATCTCTCCATCCATTGCATAAAGGATTGTTCCGTCATGATCAAGTGTTAATGAACCCGCCACGATTTCATCAAATCCATCATTATCTAGGTCTCCAATCGCAAGGTTATGGTTCCCTAAGCTTGCACCTCTACCAGCTTCGTCCGAATCAAATGTCCATTCCTCGATCAGTTGGCCATCTTCTAAACTATATGCCGCAAAACCAGTTCTTTCATAATATCCTCTACCATAAATTGCACTTGGTTTAACTCCATCTAAGTAAGCTAATCCAGAAAGGAATCGGTCTGAACGGTTATAGAAGTTATCGCCCCATGATGCACCCATATCTCCCTCTTCTTTTTCAACTGGAAATGCAAAATCAATCGTATCAATAACTTCGCCTGTTTCACCATTGAAAACAGAAATTAATTCTGGCCCATCAACTACATGACCACCATCATTAACCCAATCAGCCGTTGGGTCACCAATGACGCTCATAACCTTATCGCTATCAAATTTACCATCTGTTGCACCATATGAAGTTGTTCCATCCGCTGTTTTAATAAGGAATTCGGATTTACCATTTCCATTCATATCACCTACCACAAATTGGTGATACTGAGGTCCAGATGTTAAGTTAGGTCCCATATTTATCCGCCATAATAGGGTTCCATCTAATTTATACGCATCAAAAATCGTCGGACCTGTGATGACATCTTCTAGAGCATTCATAGCGTTAGATGGACTCCAGGTGATGATTACTTCGTACTCTCCATCACCGTCTAAATCACCTACACTAGCATCCTTTGAGTTATATGTGTAGTCACCTGTAGCAGTTGTTCCATCTGCTGGTTTTTGAAGTGGAATAGACAGATAATCTTTTTGTGCTACTTCTTTATCGTTTTTCTCAGTAGACTTTCCATTTACAAGTGTCTCTACCGTATAATTGTCTTCAGTTGTACCTTCTGAATCAATATAGTTTGTCACAGCCAATGGCTGATCATTTAATTTCTCCCCATTACGATAAACATTGAATGTAACATCTTTATCATATTCATCTGCAAGCAAACGCCAGCTAGTGAAAATACCGTCCTCAGATTTAAGAGCAATGACTCCTCTGTCAAGCCATTCTACCTGTTGTGGGTTATCAACTGGAGTATGACGATTATATACATACATCGTGACATCCCTGTTAAATCCATTGTTTACTTCATGTGTTTCTCCAATCGTTCCCTTAAATTCATAGACACCAGCTTCATTAGGGTTCCATTTCTTCCCCTCTGTAGCCCACTCGCTAACAGGTACTTCCGCTTTGCTATTATCAGCAAGGGTTACTGTTACCTTTTTAGGTAAACCAATTGAATCGATGTCCTTGGTTGCCTCACCTACATACACTCGCTGATACGGAAGCTTGTCCGCTCGAATAAGTGTATTGTCAGCAACTGGTACATGATAGACTTCAAGATTATCTAGATAAGTAGTCCATGTTAAATTGTTACCAGATGTACGTACACCTACAAGCTTAAATGCAGCAATAGAGCCGTCGAAAGTAACACCATCTAATGAAGATGTATATTCTTCCGTTATACCCTCTTTATCTGTAAGACTTAACTCAACCACGTTGTTAAGAAGATCAAAATTAACCTTTACGTGATACCAAGCTTCTTTATCCGTAAACTTAGTTTGAGTAGGAGCTTGACTACCTGCGTAAAAGCTTAGCGGAGCATTATTTGTATGATTCATTGTAAAGACAGTTTGGCCAGAGTTGTCATAGAATCTAACATCTCCACCATTTTCCTGAACATGTGTCCCCTTATCATTTACATCACCAGGATACCAATCAAATTCAAAAAGCATCTGTGCCCCTTTTACAGCTGTATCAAATTCTTTTGTTGCAACACGTCCGCCAGATTGATCAATGGTGTCGAATTGTAGCTTTGGAGTCAAATTCCCTCCAATATCTTTAGAATTGGTTGACAGTGTTGCTCCGAATGTAGTGAATCCCCAAAGATCATTAAATTCAGAGGAATAAACAGATTCATAGCCTTCGTTATTATTTACTTCTTCACCTAATGCGGGTGAAATACCTGAGATTAATAGGATTAATGCCAAAATAATAGAAAATGTTTTTTTACGTATACCCACTATCTATTCACACTCCCTCTGTTGTGATACCAAGGAATGATGTATTTCGTGATGTAGTTCTCCTTGGAGAAATTTATCGTTTTCCCACTTTTCACCGTTTAAATAGTTTCTCTACATCTTACCTTCTACTAGTACGAGTCACATCCTGAATATCAAACATTCATGAACTCACTAGTAAATTACAATGCTAGGTCCCTATGTTATCAACACTCCTTCCTCTAAACTGCTTGATTAATCATGGATGGCTTCATTCAATCATCCTGCTTCCGAACAAACTACGTCCTTCAATGAGGCAAAAACGTTTTAATTGTCATCGTATTAAATTGAAAGCGATTACAATTAAGAAATAGAAAGAACAATTAGTTTACCTCTCCTAACACGCTGTTCGCTACATTAGGTTATTTCATCCTTATTTGACTATTGTATTTCGTTCGGTTGAATGATCAGCCATTTCATACTAGATACTAGCATCTAAAAGAGGAGCACGTCTATTGCACTTTTTTGAACAAGACTTTAGTACTAATTCAGTAGATGAGGATGGTCCCTAATTTCTGACTTTTTAGAAGATTTAGCACATTATTGCCACACTTCTCCATTTTTGTGATATATATGAACAAACCTATTTGTCATTTGGGCTTTATATTTTATCCAAAAACTTTACCTTCTTATGATACGAATCACCATAATAAAACAAAATGAAGTTCAACTAATTCCCATATAGATAATGGGAATTAGTTGCTATACAATAGGTTGTAAAGTAAAAGTGAGGTGACTCCAAAATTAAACTATTATTGATTGAAGATGATGCAACTCTCTTTCATGAAATTAAAGACAGATTATCTCAATGGTCTTATGATGTGCACGGGATTACTGATTTCAGTCATGTCATGCAGGAGTTTACAGCAATACAACCTGATTTAGTGATTATTGATATTCAATTGCCTAAATTTGATGGCTTCCATTGGTGCCGGATGATTCGAGCGCATTCAAACATCCCGATTATATTTTTATCATCACGCGATCACCCTACCGATATGGTGATGTCCATGCAACTTGGTGCGGATGACTTTATTCAAAAACCATTTCATTTTGATGTTCTCATTGCTAAGATACAAGCAATCCTTCGTCGCGTCTATAATTACAATACTACTGAACTAATCAAACTTAAAACATGGAGCGGTTCAACAGTGGATTATGAGAATAATACAGTCATCAATGAGACAGGTTCGATTGAGCTGACAAAGAATGAAATTTTTATCTTAAAACAGCTAATTGAGCAAAAAAATAAAATCGTCAGCCGCGAAGAATTAATCAAAAGCTTATGGGATGATGAGCGCTTTGTTAGCGACAATACCTTAACTGTCAATGTCAATCGTTTGCGTAAAAGACTAGATGAGCTTGGATTAGGACGCTATATTGAAACAAAAGTGGGACAAGGTTACATGGCTGTAGAAACGGAAACTTTATTATGATTAAAAAATTTTTAATTGAAAGATGCAGCTGGATTTTTCTCATCCTTTTCCTACTCTTGCTTATCGTCTTTGTCGCTTATATTGATTCGGCAATCCCGTTAACACCCATCCTTTATATCGTCTTTTTATCCGTTATCATCTTTACCATCTTTATCATCATCCACTATCATAAAGAAACGAAATTTTATAAAAGCCTGGAAGAATGGGAAACCAATCTCGATTTAACAAGTTTAGCCGTTGCCGAAAGTCCTTTCGAAAAAATAATCGAAGAAAGTATAACGAACCAAACAGAACTGTTAAAAAAAGAAGCATCACAAAACCTACTAACTTTAGAGCAGGAAAAGGATGAGTTATTATCTTGGATTCATGAAGTGAAAACACCTCTAACAGCGATGAATTTAATGATTGAGCGCTTAGACGATGGCCATATGAAAGCACAATTGACTCATGAATGGCTACGAATTTATTTGCTACTTGACCAAAAGCTTCATCAAAAGCGTATCCTATTTATTGAAAATGATTTATATATTGAAAAGATTGATTTAAAATCGATCATTTTTATGGAGATTAAAGCAATAAAGTCGTGGTGTATACAAAAAGGGATTGGCTTTGATGTAGATTTAGAGGTCACAGGAGTCTATAGTGATGGCAAATGGCTGGCATTTATCATCAGACAATTATTAACCAATGCTGTAAAGTATAGTGAAGCATCGGATATTATCATCAAAACCTCCCAGAAAAATGATCAGACATATCTAGAGGTCAAAGATTTCGGACGCGGTATTGAAACAAAAGACCTGCCACGGATATTTGATAAAGGATTTACCTCCACGTCGAAACATCAAGACAATGCAGCAACAGGCATGGGGTTATACTTAACAAAAAAGGCTGCCGAGCCATTATTAATCCATATCCACGTCATTTCAAAACCTGGAGTAGGAACAACTTTTACTTTAACCTTTCCAAAAAGAAATGAATTTCATCATATTGCAAGCAAGTGACAAAAATGTCACATGCTTTTTTTGTTTGTTCGGTGAATCGAAGGATAACAACATCCCTACTCCTTTATAATAACATTATCGATTAAAGGAGTGTGTCAAATGAAGATATTAGAAGCAACCAAAATTTTTAAAAACTATGGCAATAAATTTAATAAACAAGAAGTGTTGAAGGGCATCGATATTAGTGTGGAAGAAGGGGAATTTGTCAGCATTATGGGGGCATCTGGTTCCGGGAAAACAACATTACTTAATGTACTCTCCTCTATCGATAAGGTTAGCAATGGGACAATAAAAATCGATGGAAAAGAAATGACCGGAATGAAAGAAAGACAGTTAGCAGAATTCCGTAAGAACCATTTAGGGTTTATTTTTCAAGAGTATAATTTATTGGATACTCTAACGGTGAAGGAAAATATCCTTTTACCATTATCGATTACAAAAGTGCCCAAAAAAGAAGCTGATCAAAAGTTTAAAGAAGTAGCCACAGAACTTGGTATTTATGAATTAAAAGATAAGTATCCCAATGAAATATCCGGCGGACAAAAGCAGCGTACCTCCGCAGCCCGGTCCTTTATCCATCACCCAAGCATCATTTTCGCAGATGAACCAACCGGTGCACTCGATTCAAAATCAGCCTCCGATTTATTAAATAAGCTAAGCGAATTAAACCAGAAACTAAAAGCAACCATAATTATGGTTACCCACGATCCGGTCGCGGCCGGTTATTGCAGTAGGGTCATTTTTATAAAAGATGGGCAAATATATACACAATTAAATAAAGGGGAAGAGTCCAGACAAGCTTTTTTCAATGATATTATGAAAACACAAGCTGTATTAGGCGGGGTGCAAAATGAACATTAATCACCTCATTCTTCGCAACCTGAAAAAAAATATAAAAAACTATTATCTCTATGTGTTTGCCTTAATTTTTAGTGTTTCTCTTTACTTTGCATTTGTTACACTGCAGTATGACCCTTCATTGAATGAGGCAAAAGGATCTGTTAAAGGAGCAGCTGCCATTAAAGCAGCATCCATATTACTCATTGCAATTGTCTCAATTTTTCTTTTATATGCGAATAAACTTTTTATGAAAAGGCGCAGTAAAGAAATTGGCTTATTCCAATTAATTGGAATGACAAAGAGCGGAATCTTCCGCCTCTTGAGTGCTGAAAACTTTATCCTCTATTTCGGTTCTTTACTTATCGGAATCTTTATTGGATTTGCCAGTTCGAAATTAATCATGATGGTTTTATTTAAATTTATGGTTCTTGATGCAAGCACAACCCTTCAATTTTCTATTGAAGCATTCATCCAAACACTTGTTGTATTTTGTGCAATCTACCTCCTCATCATGTTGATGAATTATGTCTTTATTAAAAGGCAAACGATTTTATCGTTATTTAGAGTGATTTCTTCGGCAGAAGGCAAAGTGAAAAAAATAAGCATTTTCGAAATAACCTTCGGAGCGCTGGGCATTGTATTGATCCTTTCAGGTTATTATATTTCTTCGAGGTTATTTGATGGTGACTTTACAACGATTAACAAACTTTTCATGGCGATGATCTTCATTCTTGGTTCTGTCATCATCGGGACGTACCTTTTTTACAAAGGATCTGTCACATTTATCACGAATATCATTCGAAAAAAGAAAGGTGGATATTTGAATATTAATGAGGTGTTATCTCTCTCTTCGATAATGTTTCGAATGAAATCGAATGCCTTATTATTAACGATTATCACCACAGTATCTGCACTTGCGATCGGTTTATTATCCTTAAGCTATATTTCATACTATTCTGCAGAAAAAAGTGCTGAAAATAGTGTACCTGCTCATTTTTCAATGACAATCATAAAGGATGCAGAACAATTTAAAGAAGAACTAAAGGCGAAGGATATTACTTATCGTGAAAAAAGGATCGATGTCATTCAAGTAAATGCCAATACAGAGCAAATAATGGATACAAATCTTAAAGATTTAAATTTCGATCCAAATGTCATGACCCTTCCAGTGGTTAGTGACAAAACGGTCAAAGACCTCGATCTATCGAAGGATGAAACCCTTTTTACAGGGTACAATGATATGTTGGAAAAAATGATGTCCCTCAAAGCTTCTGGACAAATTGAATTACAAGGTCAAACGGAAACCATTTCGCAGAAATATATCGGTTTAGAAGAGGAATTCATCATTCCTTACAATTTCACAAATGGTGGCCTGCCTGTTGCCATTGTCGACGAATCGACTTTTCTGCGCTTGAAGAACGATATTAACCAAGAGATACAGCAAGAATCCTCGCTATATATAGGAATTGATATTAAAGACAAATCAAAGATTGATGAAGCCAATGCTATTTTTCAAGACTTGACTATTAGTGAGAATCCTAGTAATTTTTCTCGACTTGAAATGAGCAACAATCAGAAACAAGCCATGGGTTTAATGATGTTTATCGTTGGTTTCCTAGGATTAACCTTTCTGATCACATCAGGTTGTATTCTTTATTTTAAACAAATGGATGAAAGTGAAGATGAAAAGTCCAATTATACGATATTAAGAAAACTTGGATTCACTCAAGGAGACTTACTAAAAGGAATCCAAACAAAACAACTTTTTAATTTCGGAATTCCATTGGTTATTGGACTTCTTCATAGTTATTTTGCTGTCCAATCTGGGTGGTTCATGTTTGGTACCGAGCTTTGGACACCGATGATTGCGGTCATGCTTATATATACTTCATTGTATTCGATTTTCGGATTACTCTCCGTTCTCTATTACAAAAAAGTTATCAAAGAAGCTCTTTAACATAGAAGGTCATTAAAGTTCCAGCCAAAGAATAAGACGGGAGATTCGTTTTGCCGTCTTATTTTTTTCTTGTTAATCGAACATCTATTTTTGTATTACCTTCTTCTGTTTGGTAACTCATGAAGTTAATATAGTACAAAATAAATTCCATAATACTTTTCCTCGTCGCCATCAATTTACCTACACAACTTTGAACTAGTTCAGCTATTTCAACCATAATGTGATTTACATCTAATCTTAATTAACCGATAAAAATTCAAATCTCCTGTCTACAGTTTAACTCTTATACAATAGATAAATTTGATTTGCTATATAGTCCGAACTGAAGTGTAAGCCTTTCCGGATCCACCACATAATAACACCAACTAAAGAAGCAGTTTTAATATCAATTGTTACGTAGTTTTCTGGGAGTATTTTCTCGCTACTTTCCCTTCTTTTCATTACAAGTTGTTGGACAAATATAAAAAGCTTCTCTTCAAAGTCATCATTGTCAAATAAAATAAGCAAGTATTCACGGTGACTATATAAGTTATCTAATAGCTTCGTCAATTGTTGTTTCTCAGATAAATCTGTAGCGTCAATAAGAGACAAAATTTGAACTGAAATTTCCTCCATAATTTTTTGAGTTAGTTGTCCTACTAATTCCTGAATGTCTTGGTAATGCAAATAAAAAGTTGTGCGATTTAATTTTGCAGCATTCGCAACTTTTTGTACGGTCAATGAAGAAGTCTTTTCCCCTTCACTTAATAATTCTAGGACTGCCTTCTTAAACATTTCCTTTGTTCGAATCGACCTTGGATCTTCTTTTTTATATGTAGACATTTGTTCTCTCCTATATTCATTATCTCTGATTTCATCGACAGTTAATTCACTCTTGTCGACTACTGAACAATTTGAAACATATTGTTTATGGTCAAAAGAGATGACTTTCTGATACTATATACTTTATCGACAAATTGTCGATAAAACAAGTCCCAATATAAAGGAGTTCACATGCAAAACGAATTATCAGAAAGAGCAAAAACCATTTTATTGGTTATATTAATAACAGGGTGTTTTTTATCTACGTTAAATCAAACATTGTTAAACGTTGCACTTAGTCATTTAATGGATGTATTTCAAGTAGATGCGGCAACCATCCAATGGTTAACGACTGGATTTATGCTTGTTAATGGGGTACTCGTCCCAATTACTGCATTTTTAATGAAGAGATTTACAACTAGACAGCTGTTTATAAGCTCAATGGGCTTTTTGTTAGTTGGTTCAATTATTTGTGGGAGTGCCATGAACTTTGGCTTACTATTAACGGGGCGTATGATTCAAGCGATTGGAGCCGGCATTATCATTCCTCTTATGATGACGGTAATTTTATATTTATATCCTGCTGAAAAACGCGGAGCTGTGATGGGGAAAATAGGATTTGCGATGATATTTGCCCCTGCAATTGCCCCTACACTTTCAGGCTTCCTCATTGAATATTTCTCATGGCGTTGGCTATTTATCGGACTAGTTCCATTTATAATTGCCGTTATTTTGTTAGCAAATAAATATTTAATGAATGTCGTAGAAACATCAAAAGCAAAATTAGATATCTACAGTATTTTACTTTCAACAATAGGCTTTGGCAGTATTTTATTTGGTTTTAGTAGTGCAGGTAGTAAAGGCTGGAATGACGTAACTGTCTTAACAACGACCATTATTGGTATTATCATTACAGCTCTGTTCTGTATCAGACAAATCAAGTCAAAAGATCCATTGTTAAATTTAACTGTTTTCAAGTATAAAATCTTTACATTAACATCAATTATTAATGTTGTTATTACGGTGATTATGTATGCAGACTTAATTTTGCTACCGATTTACTTGCAAAATGGTCGAGGCTTTACAGCATTAGAAGCAGGATTGCTACTATTACCTGGAGCAGTCATTAATGCCTTCCTTTCGCCAGTTACAGGGAAAATGTTTGATAAATATGGGGCTAAACCTTTATTTATAACTGGACTAGTATTTATTATTATTTCTATATGGGGCGTACTAAATTTAACCTCTTCTACAACCTTTGTATATCTCATGATTCGTACAATTATTTTACGAATAGGCTTAAGTTTTATTACGATGCCATTAAATACAGCTGGCTTAAATGCACTTCCAAGAGAGTTAGGTTCACATGGATCTGCTCTTAATAATACGGTTCGCCAACTTGCAGGTGCTATTGGCACTGCCGTTGTCATGACAATTTATTCAATTCAAGCAACTATCCATGCCACGACTCTTGCAACACAGCAAGTTGCACAAGAAAAAATCCATCAATTATCTTCCATTTTGAGTACTAATGACGCATATTTAGTTATGTTAGTATTTGCTATCGTCGGATTAATAGTTGCATGCTTTACTCCGAGAATGCAGAAAACCCAATAATTAATTTATTTAAAGCTGTTGTATGAACATAAAACTGTATAACAGTTTTTATTCAGTGTGGAACTGCTTATGTTATTACTAATATTGGATGTATTACCGCGACGGATAAAAAGATTACCGACAGCAGCCTTTTTCATAAATATTGATATCTTTTTTACTAGGAGATTCAAACCTGTTCTATAAATAATTAAGAAAACCAGCTAATCTCCTCATGTGAAGGTAGCTGGGTTTTAATGTTAGATGTGCAAAATAACGCCTAAAGTGACAAAAAAGGAGAGAAAACTAAAAAGAAAACCACAAAATTGTGCTAGGATTTCAGAATCGCGGCGCATTTTGTCGTTTATTTTTGGGAGAGAATCTAGTCATGAATAATCTTGGTTAAATACTATTTTCAAGTCTTCGTTATGATCCAATCATTACCTGCCCTAGTATGCGTTTAATATCCAAACTTGTTTTTTCAGACTAGAATGAATTACCAACAGCATATCTCCGGTTGTCTCATCGT
This sequence comes from Metabacillus sp. GQ13, assembly GCF_059758525.1. NCBI lineage: Bacteria > Bacillati > Bacillota > Bacilli > Caryophanales > Bacillaceae > Metabacillus > Metabacillus sp. GQ13. The sequence goes on along the minus strand of NZ_JCAXET010000018.1, from coordinate 61,807 downwards.
TCACTCTCTGATTTTCTATCATCATAAATTTGTTCTCTTCTCGGGTTTGAACCGAGCTCCTTAGAAGCACGGTTTCTTATACAAATCAGGCTTTCAAAAATCGCAGCAAAGCCTCATTGAATTCCTTAGCATGCGTGGCATTAAATCCATGAGGGCCGCCTTCAATTACTACAAGCTGGCTACCGGCGATTCTCTCATGTGCCTTCTGTCCACTGATTTCGACCGGTACGATCGCATCGGCATCACCATGAAGGATGAGTGTCGGCACGTTGAATTCCGCCAAATCTCCGCGGAAATCCGTATAGCTGAACGCCGAGATGCAATCGAGGGTACCTTTCGGCGATGCAAAAGCCGCAATGTCACGATTATACAAGCGGAACTCCTCGCTGACCAAATCAGTTTTTTCCCCGGAAGTAAAAAACGTCGTTGTAAATGTATCTAGGAACGCCAGCCTGTCCCCCTTCACCCCATCTTGAAATCCTTTAATTGTCGCATCGTCAAGCCCACCGTCCGGGTTATCCGCTGATTTGTACAAATACGGCGGAACCGCACCTGCAAGTACTGCTTTCGATACCCGCTCTGTTCCGTAAGTGCCGATGTAACGTGCAACCTCGCCTCCGCCCATCGAGAAGCCGACCAGTGTCACATCGTTAATATCCAAATGAAGAATCAACTTATGCAGGTCCGCTGCAAACGTATCATAGTCATAACCGTTCCATGGCTGGGAAGATTGTCCGAACCCGCGGCGATCATATGTAATCACGCGGTAACCATCCTCTACCAAGGCGGGCACTTGCTTCTCCCAAGATCTTCCGCTAAGCGGCCAACCATGAATCAACACAACTGGTTTGCCTGAGCCAACATCCTCATAATGAAGCTCGATTGCATTTCCATTTTCGCTTCCAACATTAACCTTTGCCATAATAAATCCCTCCATTTTTAAATTTCACAAACTCATTTTGCACCTTTTTCTTACAATCGGTAATAGTTCATTTGTCACCACAATTGACGTAAGACTAAAGATAACAACCTGCCAATGTAATGAGAATTGAGTCACTCTCCACATTTTACTATATATTCCAATTGCTATGAATGCTTCAAATGGTTCATTTCAACTTATTCTTTATATAACATCTCACATTACCTTATGATTGTTGAATGCGTAATTCATTAGCAAATCCAACAGTCATATGTGTACAAAAAATCCACTTTCGATACCGCTACATATGTATCTTTAATTCCTGAATTATGAATGAAATAAACCTACAATTAAAGAAATATTCTCTTTGAAATCTCTAAAGTAAAGTTTTACCTAGAATCTCATCTGATCAACAAAAAGGGGTTCTTCTTACAATTAGTAATCAAATTACTGTTCATACAGGTATTTCAGCTAATGAAGGAAGAATCATAGAAATGGTATTATTCTTTGATGTTTCCTTTAAAAACAACTATGTACTTCCTTATGGTACTGCCCACCATGTCATTTCAAACGGTTACTATTGAATTTGACCTCAATATCATCCATGAAAAGTCGGGTATTAAATCAGTTCATACTCTGGAGCCTCTGGTAAATCAATAGTTTACCTGTATATTAGTTCATTGGTATACCTAGCCTTTTGAAACAGTTAAACGAGGATCAAAATAATTGAGCTAATGCGTTAGGCTTATCTAGATTGGTGGGTATATCATTTATTGATTTATGAAGTGATTGGTATTGCTGAGTTATTCTGTTAGAAAACAATCGCTATTTTTTGTAAAATATACGCTACTCTTTCCTCAGTTACCTCTATATATTCTTTGAAACGAATTTTCATAGAAGAAAGGGAAGTGGCTAAAATGGCAAAATATCGAATGGTGCGCACTGAGTTTTGGAAGAATCCGATTGTTTTAGAGGAGATGACCCCGGAGGATCGTTATTTTTACCTCTACCTACTTACAAATCCAAATACGACTCAAATTGGAATCTATCGAATAACGAAAAAACAAATGGCTTTTGATTTGGGGTATTCAATTGAAAGTGTTATTTCGTTAATGGATCGATTTATCAAGCATCACAAATTAATTCGTTACAATCCTGAAACAAGAGAAATCGCCATCAAAAACTGGGGGAAAGATAACCTCCATAAAGGCGGGAAACCGGTCATGGATTGTATCATGTCTGAGTTAAAAGAAGTCGAGGATCATTCGTTTATTTCATATGTTGCGGAAACGATTCTTAAAGAGGAAATTCGTCGCTTATATGATTCTTTTTGTAAACAAGATCTTGAGAAGGAAGATAGCGACCAAGATGAAGGGTATACGTATCCAGATACCGAAAGTGATGAATTGGACGATACCTCCATGCGTCATGATACGATACGTGGACAAAAAGAAAAAGAAAAAGAAAAGGAAAAAGAAAAACAACAACAAAAAGAAAAAGCTTTTAACCCATATGTAGAAAATCATCCAGATATCGAGCAACAATCACAAACACAAAAAACGAAAGATGCTAAAGAAATCGTTGAGTTTTGGGACAACAATGGATTTGGCTTTTCGAATGTGAATGCTAAAGAGCAGCTGTTATCTTGGTTAGATGATTCTAGCTCTTTACAGCCTAAAGATGTGGTATTAAAAGCCTTAACTATTGCCTGTGCGAATAATAAGCGGAAACTAAACTATGTCATTGGGATTCTTAAAAACTGGGAAAATGAATCTTTACTTACCGTTGCAGAAATTGATTCTTACCAGGAAAACCAAACAGTTTTCAAGCATAAGCAATCTACCGATTCATTACCTGCTGGAAGAGTGATTCCTAGTAGCTTTGAACTCGATTTAACAACAGGTGAAGAGTGAGGAGTATTGCTGAAAAAGCGTTCTTAGGCAGCTTGATTAAGGTGGAGTATCTACTCAAGGGATGTCCTATCTTTTTGAGCTGTTATCGTATGCGGATCTTGAGAAATTTGAAGGAATAGAGAAGCTTATCCTTGATCTTTGGAAGGAATGGGAAAAGGGAAATATTTTAACTGTTGCTGCCATGAATGATTGGGAGATTGCTAAGGTCATTGGCGAACTGGATAAAATTAACCAAACGAAGATGGACGACCACATGTCCTTACAACAAGTATTGTCAACGATCTAGTGGCACCACACGATCAACACATCTTACTATGTGCACTATAGGGTATTCGATGGGCTCGACGAAGTGACGATGTTAATGGCAAGACCGCCGATGAAAAAATCCAACGTCATGCTTCATTTTGCAAAAATGTCAGCATAGGCTAGTTCATTGCCACATGCCTTTTCCTTGGAAATGCCTGAAAAGCTGATAACGACTCAATTAATTGCTTCACAGAGGGCTTTAACTTACCAAAATGAGGGATCCAAAAAGAAGGCTAAATGAAGGGCAAAAGAAGAAATGGTCGGATGTGATTGGGAACTCAATGAAATACATATGAACAAATTAAGATTGGCTCATCCATATACGCATCTACATCATCCATTTAGTCAAAAAACACTTGTTACATGGCCCAAGACATCCTATCATTACTAAATTTCTACTTGCCTTCTGGTATTTCCTAAAAGGAATTTGGAATAAAAATGGAACTATACAATAAATTACTAATTTGCTTAACAAGCATTTGCTGGAAAACTATTAATTTACCACTTGAAAAATGAGATGATAGCTAGTAAACTGTTCAAAGTGCTCAATTATAACTTAATATTACCTGTATAACCTCAGAATATGGCTTGAGGGTCTCTACCAGGAACCTTAAAATCCTGATTACAGAAAATGAATTATTCATTTTTTGTAATCAGGATTTTTTTATTTTCGAAAAGTATCTTTATTATTTTTTCATTAGAAAGGACGTAAGCAGAATATGAATTTAAAAGTTTTTATACTAGCATTATCAACTATAGCAGTTGGACTGGTTGAATTAATCATTGGTGGAATACTTCCAACTATCGCAAACGATTTAAACATCTCATTAAGCTCCGCTGGACAACTAATCACGGTTTTCGCACTTATTTATGCCGTTTCCGGTCCTATGTTACTAGTCATAACTAGCAAAATGGAGCGAAAAAGGTTATATCTCATATCCCTGTCTATTTTCTTCATCGGTAATATAATGACCTATTTCAGTCCGGATTTTACCTTTATGATGATTGCAAGGGTTTTAACCGCAATGAGTACAGCACTTATCGTTGTACTATCCTTAACCATAGCTACAAAAGTTGTTTCACCAGCACACCGAGCAAAGGCTCTGGGTCTCATTTATATGGGCATTAGTTCGTCACTTGTCATGGGCGTACCACTGGGAATTCTGATTTCCGATAAATTTGGCTGGCGCATTATTTTCCTCGGGATTGCTATTTTATCTATAGGTTCTTTTGTGCTTATTTCAATCTTTTTGGATCGTTTTCCTGGGGAAAACACGATTCCACTTTCACAACAATTAAAGGCAGTGAGTAGCTTAAAATTAGGTAGTGCACATCTTGCAACCATGTTTATGCTAGCAGGACATTATACGCTTTATGCGTACTTCACTCCATTTTTAGAAACAGAACTTCATCTAAATTCCAATTGGATCAGTATTTGTTATCTATTATTTGGGATTGCAGCGGTAAGTGGCGGAGCATTCGGAGGAATTCTTTCAGATTCGATTGGAGCTCATAAAAGTATCATTGTCGTAATCATTTTATTTGCAGTTGTGTTATTTATATTACCATTAACTACTTTTTCACTTATTGTATTCATACCGATTATGATGGTGTGGGGAGCACTAAGTTGGAGTCTAGCTCCACCACAACAAAGCTACTTGATTCAAACAGATCCTGCTACATCTGATATTCAGCAAAGCTTTAATAATTCAGCGTTACAAATAGGTATTTCTCTTGGATCAGCATTTGGTGGTATCGTGTTAAGTCAAACCGGAACTGTTTCCAATGCATCTTGGTTCGGCGGCATCCTTATCATCATCTCCTTACTATGCGCAGTCTTTTCTTTAACAAGAAAAACGAACGTAAGAGAACATACAAATGTGACCTTGACTGTACAAAGTCAGATTCATGATTAGCTTAAATTTATAGAATACTTTATAAGGTAACTGGACTTGTCCTTGTTGGATTTAGATTAAAGTAGTTTTTTATTACTCAAAAAGATTATGTTAACAGGTTTCGCCTTGGCAAGAAGTGGGAATTCACTAGCTAGACTCTCAAATTTAGTTAAAACTTAAAGAGCTAGTTTTAAATGGATAGTCAAAAATAGCACCATTCTAAATTATTTTAGAGTTGGTGCTATTTCTATTCCAAAAACCTCATTTACTTATGATACGGTTCTCCGTCATAAATCTAAATGAGGTTTTTTAGATTAGTGTGTAAAACCACCTTTATTAAACTGAATTTATGGATTTGTTCTTTTCTTCCTTTCATAATGAGTTGTTCAATACTTTATTTTAATAATTTTAATACAGTGGGGAAAAATAGAATCGTTATTCCTAAAACGTTAGAAATGAGGTGATTTGGTAAATGCAGTTAAAGTATAAAAACTTTTTTTCAATTCTTTGTCAATGGATTTTCTTTGGAAGCATAATTGGTATAGTTGTCGGTTCGACAACATATTTTCTTTTAGAGACGAATGATTATCTAGGAGATGATATACGAGCAAAAAGAGACTGGCTTATCTTCCTTCTTCCCTTTGGAGGAATTATCATAGGATACATATATATGAACTACGGAAAGGTATTTTTGAATAATACTTTGAATGACACTGCTAAATTAAATAATCTCGTGATAGACTCTGTTCATGGAAAAAAAGAGATTCCGCGGAGAATGGGACCTATCGTCTATTTCGGGACTTTTATCACAGTCCTTTTTGGTGGTTCAACGGGAAGAGAAGGTGCAGCTGTCCAAATGGGAGGAAGTGTAGCTGCTGCGGTCAACAAATTTTTTAAGGTAAACAGATTCGACAAGAATATTTTAATTATGAGCGGTATAAGTGCTGGTTTTGGGGCTGCTTTTGGAGCACCTATAACTGGTGCTGTTTTTGGCATGGAAATGGCAGCTTTAGGAAAGCTGAAATTTGAAGCACTTGTTCCTTGTCTTGTAGCTAGCTTTGTTGGTCACTATATAACTACAGCAGCTTGGGGACATACACACGAAGCATTTATTATACAGCACATACCAGAAATATCTATTATTACATTTCTAAAAGTTATTCTTATGTCTATTATTTTCAGCCTGATCAGTGTTTTATACTGTCAGTTGAGACACGGGATACAAAATTTCTCTGAGAAACTTTTCAAAAAAAACCATATGAAGAGAGCTTTTTTTGGAGGAATCATCATTATAGTATTAACATTGATTGTTGGTTCACAAGACTATAATGGCCGGGGATTAGAGATGTTGGAACAATCTTTTAAAGAAGAAGTCCCCCCCTTTGCTTTCCTGGCCAAGCTGGTATTTACAGCAGTAACTCTCGGAAGCGGATTTGTTGGCGGGGAGGCCATCCCTCTATTTTTCATCGGGGCAACATTAGGTAATTCCTTACACACGTTCATTGATTTACCTATGTCATTTCTTGCTGCATTAGGATTAATCGCTGCTTTTTGTGGAGGTGCTAATACCCCTATAGCAGCTTTCCTGTTGGCAATGGAAATGTTTGATGGGAAAGGGTTAGAGTACTTTTTTGTTGCTTGTTTAGTCAGCTATCTATTTTCAGGACATCATGGACTATGGCCTTCTCAAAAAATATATGAACCTAAGAGCAGGTTATATAATATCTCCCACGCAGAAACTATTGAAAATGTGAAAAAAAAGAAAAACCTTTAGATAATTAGACGTAAAAAAAAGGGTACTATTATGGTTCTAGTTATATAAAGACACTTCACTACAGAATATTTACTTGCAAAACGGTATATTACTTTTTCACCATCACCTTGTATATGTCTCGATTTATTCCACTTCTACTTGAGATCAAGTATGGTTAACTTTTGAAGAATAGAGAATAAAGTAAAAGATATAATCCACAATAAAAACAGTGCAATTGATATCAAATATTTTATTTAGGGATTTTATTTAGGGCTCTATCTGTAAACTTTGTTGCTATAGACAGTGGGATTAAAAACATTAAAAGACAATAATCTTTTAGAAGACAGCCTATTTAATAAATAGAAAGGGTCAACCGCAAAGCAGCATTGATATATTGTTTGAAAAGAGGGGATGTTTTTGGATTTACACTTCATATGGAAAGCTATTGTAGTCGTCGTTGGAGGAATCCTTATTTTGCGGTTAGCTGGAAGAAAATCAATTTCACAGCTTACGGTTGCTCAGACTGTCATGATGATAGCTGTTGGTTCATTGATTATTCAACCTGTTGGCGACAGGAACATTTGGATTACAATGGTGATTACATTTCTAATGGTGAGTACGCTTCTCTTTATTGAGTATATCGTTTTGAAATCGAATACTCTTGAGACTTTTATTTATGGAAAATCACTAATAGTAGTCGAAAACGGCCAAGTTAATGAAGGCAATTTGAAAAAGCTACGGTTAACAGTTGATATGCTTGAAGTAAGAATGAGACAACAAAACATCCAGCATTTTACTGATTTACAATGGGCTACAATAGAATCGAACGGTCAGTTAGGATATATGTTAAATTCTGATAAACAATACGCAACTAAAGAGGATATTCAGATGCTGAAATTGCTGATTGAATCAAATCAATCTAATCCTCCGAATGGAACATCAACAACTCAAGCAATTGTGTCAGATAACATTTTTACTGAGGTTAAAAACAGAAAGCATAAAGAAAAACCTAAAGAGAATCTTGATTAAGAGCCATGGTAAATGATTTCAACTAGGGCATGATAATTTACGTTCTTTGTACAGGGAATTTTTTAGGGGGATTTTTGGTTCGACTACGACTTTCCTCTTAGAGATAACAGGAAAATGGAATCTTTGTTTTCCTGTTATCTCAATTGTCTACGTTTAAAAAATATAATACTTTATAGACTACCACCGGATAAATTTACCATTCCTAACCTCATTTACTTATGATACGTTCACCGTAATGTATGTAAGCACAAATTTCTACTTGACCATAAGGTAAGTATATATCAGCATTTAAAAAGAAAGCACCAAGCTTAAATGGTATATAAAGAATGAGATAAAACCCTCTTGATCGTAGCCAACCGCAAACATTATTCCCAATTGGAATGTTATTCTGCTAAACCAAGTCGGTGTTTCAGTTACTTTTATTGGATAAATCGAATAAATATATGAACCGAGTGTAACACTATACATAAAACTATGTGGGGTATTAATGACATGAAACAGTTTATTCTCTGGTCACTCTTGATATTGCCTTGGGCGTCCTTATTTTTTTTGAAAATGGATACTGTACGCAGGTACATGCCGGTCGCTCTATTTATGACCGTTATTCATACCTTGGCATATCAAGCGGCTTACCATTACGGATGGTGGAAAGAGACCGGTTCCAGTCTATTCGGGTGGGATAAAGTCGTCCCGGTTCCTTGGGTGTATGGAGCATATTTAGTTATAGTTATCTGGATATTCCGCTTTACATTTGGTAAATTTTGGATGTATTTAACTGTCAATATAGTTTTGGACGGGTTATATATGTACATCGTTTACCCGGTATGGCAACGGTTGGGGCTTGTTTCGAGTGAATCGACTACGTCTACAATAGCTATTATTGCTATGATGGTCGGTTTTGCGATTATCATCTATCTGTATCAACTTTGGCAGGACGAAGTGTTCAAACAGCCCAAGGCGAAACTCTCTTAAATGACCAAGAACTGACTTAACACCCTTTATTGGAGAAGGAATAGCCGAAAACATGGAGATAGTTCCGAGTTGAAGGCTTGTCCACGTTGACTTCACTATAGCGATCACCTTGCTCCACAGACTGTACGAAGAAGTAGTTTCCGCAGTTTCTCCATTGGTTTGGCCTGCCCCTTGCTAGGCCTTTTTTTGCGAAGATGGCCGCAGCTATGATACGGTTCACCGTAACACATCTAAATGAGGGTTTTTATGGTTTGTTGAACTCAACTTCTCAGCTCACTTTTTTTATTTATTATTGCTGGATTTAGATTGACCTTCTAAAACTACATTTTTCTGCTCTCTTAAATCCTTAAATATTCTTTTACTTGCAGCTGGTGAAAATCCACAAAGCCTCTCAACCCTAACTCACCTTATTTCGCTCCCACACTATGAAGTATTTCAATTATTTCAGTAAATCCTCTAGATTTTGCATGTTGAAGGGGAGTGACACCTTTTGAATCCGGGATATTCACATTTGCTCCATACTCAATTAATAATTTGATTGTTTCCTGTTGATTTTTTCCTCCGTCACTTAGAACAATTGCTTCCATTAATGCTGTCCAGCCAAGATTGTTAACATGATTCACATCGATATCGGTATTCTCAAGAAGCTCTTTTACAACCTCAACATATCCATGTTCAGAAGCTGGAATTAGTGCTGTACCACCATATCTATTTAATAGTTTTGGATTAGCCTCAGCCTGAATCGTGAGCTTCAATATTTCCAAATAACCTTCTGCTCCTGCATAAAGGAAAGGGTTATTTTCCATATCATCTTGAATATCTATGTCTGCTCCTCTATTAATTAAAACTCTGACTATTTCCTGATGATTGGCGTAAGTAGCAATCATCGCTGCTGTTCTTCCCTTATCATCAACTACATTTATGTCTATTCCTTCGTTAAGAAGATTTTCAATTTCAATGGCCTGACCTTTTTCAACTGCTTGAAAAAATTGTTCATTCATTTGTTCCAATTTCCCTTCCGATGTACTGTCTTCTGACACTTCAGAGTTTTGACATCCAATCAAAAACAATGCGGTTATGAATAAGAAAAAAAAATTTTCATTTACACCCTTTGACTCCCATCATGAAATGAGTTTTATATTTAGACAGAAAATCGGTACCCGGCGCCCCACACCTTTCAATAAATTGCGGATTGGCAGGTTCCATTTCAATTTTCCCTCGAATCTTTCTGATATGGACAGTTACAGTTGTGTTATCCCCCGCTAAGTCCAGTCCCCATATCAACTCAAATAGCTCCTCTTTACTAAAAACACGATTAGGATGTTTTGCAAGAAAGGTTAGCAACTCGAACTCTTTTGCAGTTAGATTCACTTCGTTATTATTTACATAAACTCTGTGTGATGTCTCTTCTATAGTTAATCCTCTTATACGTATTTCCTGTTTACCTTCCTTGCTTATTTCCACTTAGTCGGTCAGAACGAGCTAAATGTGCCTTAACCCTTGCAACAAGCTCACTTGGACTAAAGGGCTTAATGACATAATCCTCCGCTCCAAGTCCAAGGCCTCTAATCTTGTCGATATCTTCTTTCTTCGCTGATACGACTTATGATACGGTTCATCATAATGGAGCTAAGTGAGGTTTTATTAATATATCTGATAAGATAAAACCTTTCCTTATTTCTTCAACAATTGTTTTGCCATCTGACGATCTTCCTTATCTTTTATCCTAACCGCAATATCTTTAATTACATCCTGCATGGCAGGATGTTGCGAAAACGATCGAGACCATCCATTAAGTACACTTAGTGCATGGTACTGTAAATTCCCATTATCTGAGGTAAGAGCAGCTTGAATCAATGGTAGTCCCACTCCTTCATGCTCATATAATTCTTGAACAATAGATTGCAGACAATCTTGTTCATCAACTGAAAGATTTGATAGCGTTAAATGAGTTTCTGCAAATGTGCAGAGATCTTTAATATGCTGATGATTATTTGTATCCATAACGGCAAAATATAATTCAATGTTTGTGGGATATTTCTCTAGCAAATTAAACAAGTTCTGCGTGACGTCTAAATGATAAAATCGAGCGATTTCAAGTGCTTTACTATTGCTATCTTGCTGCAGTGCATCCATCGCAAGCTGTGGCCATTTGGGGTCCTTTATAAATGGTTGAATCGCATGTTGAATAGCAGCGTGCTCAATTTCTTTCCATTGGTCGTTAAATCGCTCTTCCCAATTTTCTTCTTCATCATTTATAAATTCACTTATTTTTATAATTGGATAGAAATCTTCGAGTGTTTTACAATGCTTGCGGGCATGGTGTATGAAGCGGGAGAGAACTGCGCTTGCATACGAATACTCTTCAATGCCCTGGGGAGCATTCTCACTTAACAGAGCTTCAATGATGAGACCTGCTCCGTCATACAGCTCTTTTGAAATCGTTTCTTCGTATAGCGCTACGTCAAGTTCTCCATTTATGGCACATGGATAGGCTAAATATTCATTCATAATTGTATTTCTGCAGCCTTCTGTCAGTAGCCATTGCTTTATTTCTGGTGTCGGTGCTTCCAGTTGTTCAACAGCCGAAATTTTACCCCAGCCATGAAGTGCTTTTGCGAGTCGCCAAATTTCATTGTTTGCTTGAGTTGTGCCATTTTTCAATGCAAATATTACATATGTTGTAAATTCTTCATGCAGCCCTATTGTGAATAATAATTCTTTATATTTTTCGCAATTCGTACAACCTAGTACGGTGATAGAAAATTTCACAACTTCCCTATGAGCTGCATGCTCAAGCAGCCATAATGCTTCTTGTTGTACATGGGATTCGTCCAACTGAGCCTGCTGAAATCGTTCAATGAATTTATCACTGTAGCTAGCGATATTATCAAAGATAATTTTTTCGTATGTGTCCTTTCTTGTTTTGGTCGTAGGATGATTGATTTGTTCTACAAAAAGCTTCAATAGTTTTTTCACATAAAATGGAGTAGGCATGTCATCTGTATAATTATCGGCTAAACCTGCAGCCATTCGTGGATGATTTTCATCATACAAATATTCCTCATCTGGTAAACGATCATCTACTATTTTATTGTGTGTTTCAACTTGTCGCTCGATAAAGTGAGCGATTTTTTCTTTATGCTCCCACGGAATTAATTCCACTTTCAAGGAATCCTCTAAAACCGTTTCATTATCAACCTTTACAATACAATTGACTTGTTTATAACCACTAATTTTAACGGAGACCCTATGCTTTGTGCCATCATGCAGTTCAAGTATCCCTGATAATTTCGAATACGGCATAATTTGCGAAAGTAAATATTTTCGTTTATTCCTATCAATTGTTAGACCATCAATGATAAGCAGCTCTTCTTTCATCTGATTTATCACTTCAATACGATGCCCTTTAAAGTCAATCTCCCACGTTCTATGTACTTCTTTCTCTACGTCTTTCATAACATTACGCATTTCACGTTTAAATTCATCTTTAAATCCCATGAAGTCCTCCTTAAAGTATCGATGGAATACAGTATTATTTTCATTTATAGTAGCTTCTGATTCCTTCAGCGAATTGGTATTTTTTGAAATTCATATTTTCCATATTTAATAATACAATATATTTCAAGGAAGTATAGCTTCTATTGGAAATAATAGGAGAATTACCATATCCTTAGCTTGTTATTATTTAATAGATAACAAAAATATAGCCTTAACTCTATATCTTTCGAGAGTTAAGGCTTTGATTTGATAGTTTTTATAAACACTTATACGATTACTTTTGCTTCATGCTCCTCATAACAAATAGTGCAGATTTTTGAAAGGTTATTTTCTACGAGTACTTCCATACCAATAAAGATGATCATTTTTCCAAACGAGACTTTTCCAACATGCAGATGTCAATCTTATTCATCTTCAGTAGTGCATCAGAAGCTCTGACAATTTATACTGTGTAAATTTATTTCAGTAAGTGAATTCTTTCTTTGCTTCTTTAGGTTTATCTTCTGTTATTTTTTCTTCAGTAGAGCCTCCCTCATCTGTAAATAAAGTTTACCCTTCACTTACCAAAGATGAGTATACTATAAATTCAAATTATTCAAGTTTTAACTCGAACTGCTTATGGGCAGTATAGAATTAACCTCTCTTGTAAATCTTCTAAGACTTCTTCTGGCACTTCCCTGATCTTGATATCCCCACCTAAGAAAAGCAGCCAATTTGTAATCTCAGTCAATTCTTCTAAGTGATCAACATTGATAAAGGTCTTTAGAATGGCTGTGGTTTGGTAAGGACTCGTATAGGAAAGTGAGACTTTTAAAGGGTGGTATTTTTTGAACTGAGCAATCGCCTTTGGACCAAGTTCAAGGACAAGGTTAAATTCTTCTTCCTGCTTACTTAGTTTTTCTAAAATCTTTTTCTTACTTAATCTTTTTTTCGTAGGGGATGTTTTGACATTGGTGAGATTGTCTACAGGGAAAGTCTGCCTCTTTTCATCCTTTAAGTCAAAGCCCTCAATCAGCCAAAAGCCTTTTTCATGATAAAGGTGCAAGAGATAAATGGGGTAAATCTTTATTTCCTTCTCTTCTTTGATAGTAATCAATAAATATCTATCCAAAAGAAGGATTTGGATGAGTTTTTCTACTATAGGATGGGGTAAATCTGAAAGATCAAGTAGGTCGGGATTATTAGGGTTGGTCCCTTCAAAAAGCAAAATTTGATTAAAAATAACAAGGTCATCTTGCTGGTTTTCTGAAATGAGGCCTAGTAATTTTTCAGCTAAAGACTGACGACTCTTTAGATAAGGGAGTTGTTGATTTCTTGTGGCCATAAAGGCTATAAATAGAGCTTTAATCTCATTATCAGTAAAGCGAACAGTTGGCAGGACAGAGTTGTTCATAACAAAATACCCCCCATCCCTTCCAACTTCAGCGACAAGTGGCATCCCCATGGCTTCAATTTCCCTGATATCTCTAATAGCTGTCGAACGAGAGATGTTAAATTCTCGCATGATTTCAGAAATTGTAAAGTGGGCGCGGTTGTTGATATACCGCATGATGATATTAATCCGTTCAACCTTTTTCATCGGAACCTCCTAAACAGTATCATTTTTTGACATGATTTAAGGCTATTATAAACTCATCAAGTGAAAAGACAAATCATTTGGTTAATTTTTAAAAAAGGAAGGTTTTGAAAATGGCAAATTATACTTTAGAAGAAAAAGAAAGCTTTATCGTTTTAGGTTTGGGAACTGAGCTTACGAGCGATTACACAGACTATGCCGGCATAAACAAGGAAAAGTCAGACTTTTGGCAGTCAGTCAAACAAGATGGACGGCTTGACACGTTAAAAGCCCTAGCCACAAATGAATACATTTTCGTCGTTAACGAAGCCGTGAATAACAAGATGATGCATTATGCTGGTGTCATGACAGAGGGAACATTACCAGAAGCAACTAGAGTTATCCAATTTCCTAAGGGAGAATACCTCGTTGTTAAAGGGGAAGCGAATACAGATGAGGAGTTGTGTAACATGCTTACTGGCATTGCCTTTGGAGAAGCCTTGCCAGAAGCAAATAATGTTGCCTATGTTGGAGGCCCAAATACAGCTGTTGTGATGGGGCAGCGAAACGGCTTAGTATTTGGTGAAATGTGGATTCCTGTTATTAGGAAATAAAGTGAGGTGTCTATTTAGAGGTTAATCATTCTGAAAATTATTAATATTTACTGATTTTAACTTAAAACAATGATTAGGAGAGATCAAATGAGTAAGGTTATTGGTGCGGAAACAACCGCGAAGTTAAAAACCCAGTTCAAAGGAAAATTGATTGCATATTGGTCAGTGACATTACTACTCGCAGGATCGATTACGTTAAGTGGTATCGGGCAACTGATGCAATTAGGGGGAAACATTGAGTTAGTGACGAATATTGGTTACCCCTTATACATCACGAATATTCTCGGTACTTGGAAAATACTTGGAGTCATCGCTATCGTCGTGCCACGCTTTCCTCGACTTAAAGAATGGGCTCACGCTGGTCTCTTCTTTTTAATGACTGGTGCGGCTTTGTCTCATGCGTTTGCTAACGATTATGGTGAATACGGGTTTAATGTTGTCCTTCCTCTTTCATACGCTGCACTCAATATCGCTTCATGGGCGCTGCGTCCGAAGAGCCGCAAACTATAAAGAGGGTTGGACTTTTTGGTGAAATGTGGATTCCTGTTGTTAAAAAAAAGATAAATGGAGGGATGGGAAATGTCCTATATAGTTGATTTTTAAAATGTGTCTACGGTTGATTTAGAGTCTTCACCTGTAGTAGAAGCGCTTGCTGGTTTACGTGCGAACGAGGCCCGTTACTTTATGAACAAATATAAGCATGAATTTACAGTTGTACCTGCTAGCGAAAGTCAGGAGACCCTTGATTATGTGAACCGAATTTTGAAAGAAGAACGTGAAATTGAGTTTGCTGGCAAACCTTTAGAGACTTCACGTTTTCAAGTGGAAAATATCAAATTTGCCTACGTCTTTTATGAGAATGGTCTTGCGATCAACATCATTTATACGGTTGATGACCCTAAGAAACGGGCCGTTGGTTTTTAGCTTTCTAAGGGGATGGAAGTACCAAAGGAATTAGAAGGAACGTTTAAATTTGCTAGGCAGAAGTCTAAACTTGCTGGAACAATTCGGGGCTCATTATTTGTAGTTGTGTTCAATCAGGATTTTTTTCATTTTGATAAGAAAATCCTGATTAAACAAACAATTCAAATTCATTGCAAGAGCAAAAACAACCATTCATTGTTACAAATGCTCATCTAGTCACTCAAAAAAAAGTACTTCTCCCCCCCATCACACTTTTTCTAAAAACCTCCTATACTTATAATACGGCTCACAGTAATGTATCTAATTGATATTTTCCATCATGTTCCCCAACAATCAATATTATAATCAAGTAAGAGATTCAACCCATAGCATTGGTATGAAATTGATGTTAAACAAGCGGCATCTTGATTTTTGGCAGTATCTGACCATTATCAAGCGCACTGGTTGAGATAAGATATCTTGACGGTAAAAGTGAACTGGGCTTGAATCCTATGCCGTGGCGTTAATAAAAATACTATCTACAACAACTTGTTCTGCGGATAACAGGATTCGTACGCCTTTTTCTTGTTGGTCTTGTTGGACTTCCTGCTCTTCACTATTAGTCCCGCTGATTTCGCATTGGAAGTTGCATTGACCGTAAAAAACAACGCATTTAAGCAGTAGTACAATTATTGGAAGAAAGCTATAATGTTACATAGGATTCACTAGCACTGATTTATTTTATTGGAAAAGTGGCCGATATGAAAAAAATACTATCTTTCATGGATTGGGGCATATTCGCTCTTCGTTCATACCATTATTTATTGTTGTTGTCCCGGTTTTTCACAGAAGGTGAGTCTTCAAACAGTACATGGTTAAACGTCATTTGGTTGATGGCAGCGTTTATCGTCCCTATGATATTCTGGTTTCCAGGGCGGCGGATGAACAAAGCCTGGTTTTGCATACTGGAGCTATTGCTAGGCGGCTCTTATTATGTGAATACTGCCTTCCATCCAGATTTGGCTTCAAAAGCAGACTACTTGTTGCCAAGTCTTATAATGGGGTACTTATGGACTAGACATACACTCTGGATTATTCCCGTCGTTGCTTTGATTCCCTTTACCTTTCAGTCTCATTTAAGATTGTCTTGGGAACAAACCCTTGGTATCGGAACAGACAACCTGTTATTCTGCTTTATCGGCATATGGGCAAGCTCCGTAGCCAATGCGTATTATCAGAAAAATGAGCTGGTGACTGAAGTTGAGCAGCAAAATAAGCTGTTAACCCACTACGCCGCTGAGATTGAGAAGATGACTTTGCTTAAAGAGCGCAATCGCATGTCCAAGGAGCTTCACGATACGCTGGGGCACTCTTTTATCTCACTCATTATGAGCCTTGATGCTTCCATTGCTCTTTTGGATCACAACACTGCCGAGGTCAAGGATCGGTTAATTCGTTTAAGAGCGTTGGCTGAGAGAAATCTGAACGAAATGAGAAGCATTGTCCACGAGATAAGCGACGAAGGGGAATCGAATCTTATACAACAGGTCGAGTCGCTTGTGGTCAGTTTCCGGGAGCACACGGGAACTGACGTGGCTTTGAGTTTGATAGGAACAGAGCCAACGATGGGCTTTGAAGTGCGGCAAACGATCCTTCGGGTCATCCAAGAGTCTTTTACGAATGCACTGAAACATGGAAAAGCGTCTCAACTACATCTGGAGCTTCGGTTTTCCGCTTCCAATGTGCAATTGTTCATTCGGAATAATGGCAAACCGTTTGACAAGCTGGAATACGGCTTCGGCTTGACTACTATGAAACAACGGGTCGAGAAGCTGGGAGGTAACCTGTTTGTATCATCTGAGGTAGGACCTGCCACGTATACCGAAGTCAGGTGTGAAATTCCTCTGAAAGGAGTGATGATGCATGACAAAGATTAAAATACTGCTTGCCGATGATCAGGAATTAATTTTGGAGAGTCTCCATATCATACTGTCCATGGAAGAGGATTTTGAAATTGTCGGGTTAGCCAAAAATGGGGAAGAAGCAATCAAAGGCTGTGAGCAGTTTCAGCCGGATATTGTGCTGATGGATATCAATATGCCGGTCATGGACGGCGTTGCGGCAACGGCACTGATTAAAGAACGGATACCTGTAACTAAAGTTATCATACTGACCTCATACCGGGAAGTAGAATATGTGCTGACGGCATTAAGCCATGGAGCAGAGGGTTATTTGCTCAAAGCCATTCATCCCAAGGAACTAGCTGCGGGCATAAGAGTAGTTCATGCGGGAGGGACTTTAATCACGCAGGAGATGGCAAGTAAAATGATCAAAAGTATGAACCAAACCTCCGCACCGAAAAGTAATGAATATGGGCTCAGCTCTCGCGAAATTGAAGTCCTGCATAAGCTGGCTTCAGGCATGCGCAATCAAGAAATCGCTGAGGCGTTGTTTCTTAGTGTAGGAACAGTTAAAAATTACATTTCAACGATTTATTCGAAGCTTAATGTAAGCGGAAGACGAGAGGCCACCCGTAAGGCCCGAGATTCGGGAATTATGGATCCACTAAGAGGCCAATAGCCAAGAAGCTATCAACTTATTATAGTTACCTATTTTTTTTATAGTCTAGGAAATGATAAAATTCTCGTACTGTGGATAAGCGCTTTGACATCCAGCTCCAGCCATCCGACTTTGCAAAAGTCGGAGCCTAGCCCCTCGAGGGAAAAAGAAAAAACACTTTTTCCTCGGTCATAAGCCACTAATGAATTAAGACAAAGAACGTCTTCTATTCATTAGTGGCTTATTTGCCCTAGGCTGAACAGGCGCTTGCGCTTTTGTTTTAGTCATATGACCAAAGCGCACTTACTATTTATGACTTTTTCAGCTTACACTTATAACACACTTACGTGAAATAGAGGAGCTGAAGAAAGACATGAAGAATAGGTCTGTATATAACGAGAAGCAGCAGAATGGTGAGAATTTAAGTAAATGGAGTTCATTTTGGCGTTTTCCAATCGTATGGATGATTACGGGAGCTATCGGTATCATTCTGGTGGATTCAATATTTCGGGCGCTAGCCGATCAAACAGAGGGAATCATGTCCCTTCTTATTACACTTACGAAAAGCATTATTGTCATCATGGTCTATGTGCTTACAATGAAATACCTGGCTCGCCGGTCAATTTCTGAGCTATCAAGAAAACGCGCAGGAATTGAAACTGGGATGGGTCTTCTAATCGGGGCACTCTTTATCTTAGTGTCCACCCTAATTATTGTTGCTATGGGGGGTTACTCCTTACAATGGTCGAATTCCGTAGATATGAGTTCTGTTCTGGTAACTTCCATTGAAGCAGCTTTAAGCGCAGCCATCGTTGAGGAGCTTATCTTTCGTGGGCTTATGTTTCAAGCTATTCAAAATTTGGTTGGAGACTGGTCCGCACTTGCTGTGACCTCACTATTCTTTGGAGTTGCCCATCTTGGGAATACAGGGGCAACACTATGGAGTGGGTTCGCTATAACCATTGAAGCAGGTGTTCTGCTCGGTGCTGCATTCTTATGGCGACGGAACCTATGGTTTGTCATAGGACTTCATTTTGCCTGGAATACAATTGAGGGTTTGATCGGCATTCCTGTTTCTGGACACTTAATAGACGGTCTGTATAATGTAAAAATGAACGGTGCTGCACTTCTCACAGGAGGGGATTTTGGCCTCGAGGGCTCTATTGTTCCGGTTATGTTAAGCCTGCTGATTAGCATTCCCATGCTGATTTTTGCTACACGGAAACGGGCATCGTTAAGGAAGATTTAATCCTAAAAACATGCGCAAGCAATGGAATAATTCGTCTAAGCATTCCCCCAAAGTAAAGGGCTGTCCCTTTACTTGACTTCACATCGGCGAAAAGCCTTTTCGTCATACAAAACAAAATGGGCGAAATCCCTCTAACTTGGCAAACGCCTCGGGTTTTCGCCTTGATTATTTAGATTTAATTTTAGATACTGTTAATAAATTTGAAGAATAGTTGAAACACTCGATGCTTTTTAAAGTTATAAGTAGAAAAAAATATTATTAAATTTTTCAAACAAACACTCTCCCAAAAATATAGAAAGAAAGATAGTATTCGTATTTTCAAATACAAATACTATCTTTTTCTTTGTAATATTATCTGAAAAAATAAATATCGATAATGGCATTTATCATATATAACAGAAAATTCGACATTTTTATTGACAACGTTTATCAATTAGATTTATACTTACAATTGATAATAGTTATCAATTGTAATGATTAATTAATAGCAATCATTAACATTAATTATAAAAAGGGGATATAAACGTGAAAAAGAGTTACAAACATTTATTTCAAACTTTGACTTTCGTAGCTTTAATAATGGTAGCTGTTGGATGTTCTTCAAATAAATCTGAAGAAACATCTAATAATGAAGATACAAAAACTGAAGATACTACTGAAGGATATCCAATTACAATTAAACACGTATTTGGTGAAACTGTAATTGAAGAAAAACCAGAGCGCGTTGCGTCAATCGCTTGGTCAAACCAAGACGTTGCATTAGCTCTAGATGTTATACCTGTTGGTTTCTCTGCTGCAAACTACGGAGTTCTTGATGATAGCAGTATGTTACCTTGGACTGCTGAAAAATTAAAAGAACTTGGTGAAGAAAATCCAAATATCTTCCAAGATACAGATGGTTTAGATTTTGAAGCAATTGCTGATTCACAGCCAGACGTAATCCTTGCTGCATATTCAGGTCTTACACAAGAAGAATATGATACTTTAAATGAAATCGCTCCTGTTGTTGCCTACCAAGAAACTCCTTGGGTATCTTCATGGAAAGATACCGTGCTATATGATGCAATGGCTATGGGTATGGAAGAAGAAGGAAAACAATTAATCACTGATACAGAGAAATTAATTACTGATAAAGCAGCTACTATTCCTGAAATGGCTGGTAAAAAAGCTGCATTCGTAGCATTTAGTCCTGCTGATTTATCTACATTCTACATTTACACTCCAGGAGATCCACGCGGAGGCTTACTGGAAGAATTAGGGATGCAATACCCCGAAAATATCATTAGTCAAATTCCAGATGAAAATAGCTTCTATTTAGAACTTAGCTCAGAAAATGCGGATCTATTAAATGACGTAGATATTTTTGTAACATATGGTGATGCAAACACGTTAGCTGCATTACAAGCTGATCCATTATACGGAAAAGTTCCAGCAGTAAAAAGAGGATCTGTTGTCGTAATTGAAGACAATACTCCACTTGCAGCAGCTGGTACACCATCACCATTGTCAATTGAATATACAATTGATGATTACTTGAAATTAATCTCAGAAGCTATTAGTAAAGTTAATGACTAATATACAAATGAAGAAGTTGCATACCCCAAAGTATTTCTTTCTCTTAATGGGAATATCCATTATCTTACTTTGTTTATGCATTCTTGCTTCACTTGCCTTCGGCTCAAGAACAGTTGGATGGAATGAACTGATTGATGGTTTATTCCGTCCAGCTGTTCAATCATATGAGGCGGATATTGTTCGCCAAAGAATTATCCGGACTGTATTTAGTTTCATGTGTGGCTCGGCGTTAGGAGTATCTGGGGCTCTTATGCAATCGGTCACTCGCAATCCTATTGCAGATCCTAGCATATTAGGTGTAAACACTGGCGCGGCTTTATTTGTCGTGTGTGGAATTACATTTTTCAATATTAGTTCTGCTTATGAATATATTTGGTTTGCATTAGTAGGCGCGATAATTACGGCTATATTTGTCTTTGGGATTGGCTCAATGGGAAGTGGTGGGGCAACACCTCTTAAACTTGTATTAGCGGGCGCAGCCACAAGCGCGGCGCTATCTTCCTTAGTAATGGCTATTATGATTCCTCGTTCGAACGTTATGGACCAATTTCGTTTTTGGCAAGTGGGAAGCGTTGGGTCAGGCAATATGAATGCAATTTATACTTTTATCCCCTTTTTTCTTATAGGTATTTTAATAGCAATAGTGGCAGCGCCATCACTGAATGCACTTGCACTCGGAGATGAAATGGCTACTGGCCTCGGTGTGAGAACAGGCGTACTGAAACTTGTTGCCTCTTTTGCAGGGGTATTACTTTGTGGTGTAACAACAGCTCTGGCTGGTCCTATCGGTTTTATAGGACTTCTTGCTCCCCATGTCATAAGACTTATCTTAGGTTCTGATCAACGTTATGTGATACCGATGTCTGCACTTTCTGGTGCTATCATATTAACGTTTTCAGATGTTAGTGGAAGGCTACTTGGTAGTCCTGGTGAACTTGAAGTTGGTGTAGTAACAGCATTTATCGGTGCTCCTATACTTATCTTACTTACAATGAAAGCGAAAGTACGTGGATTATGATGGACCAATCAATGAATCAAATAATACTAGGTAGAACGAAAAGACGACGTCGTTTTTTCCTAATGACTTCATTTCTTGCAGTAATAGCATTCTTACTTTGCTGTACAATGCTAATGCTTGGAAATACTATTTATCCAGTTTCAGATGTGATAAGTGTTCTTTTAGGTGGAGATGTAAAGGGTGCCACATTTGCAGTTGGAACCATACGCCTACCAAGAATGCTTGCGGGCGTATTTGCAGGATTTGCATTCGGTATTTCAGGTACTGTCTTCCAAACAATGCTTCGTAATCCACTAGCGAATCCGAATGTAATCGGGATTACAACTGGTTCTAGTGCAGCAGCGGTATTTTGTATCGTTGTTCTGCATACAAGTGATATGATTGTGTCAATTGTTTCTGTGTTTGCAGGACTTGCTACAGTTATGATTATTTACTTATTATCTAAGGGAACTTCTTTCTCTATCGGACGTTTGGTACTAGTGGGGATTGGGATTCAAGCCATGTTAACCGCAATAATCAATTATTTACTGCTTATTAGTAAACAAAATGATGTACCAACTGCGATGAGATGGCTTAGTGGGAGTTTAAATGGTTCAAAAATGGAAGAGCTTCCTCCACTAATGATTACTGTTCTTATTTGTGTGCCTGTTATTATAGCACTTAGTAAACATTTAGAAATATTAGAATTAGGTGAATTTGCAGCTACTTCACTTGGTGTAAATACTAACAAAACAAGAATACTACTTATAATATGTTCTGTATTGATTTTATCACTAGCTACAGCTACAACCGGCCCAATAGCATTCGTCGCTTTTCTTGCTGGTCCAATAGCAAAAAGACTAGTTGGTGCAGGATATTCAAGTATTATTCCAGCAGGACTTGTTGGCATCATATTGGTTCTTGCATCTGATCTAGTTGGGCAATTCGCATTTACCGCAAGATATCCGGTAGGGGTAATCACCGGAATTATTGGCGCACCTTACTTGATTTACTTGCTCATTCGAATGAATCAGAAAGGAGATTTATAATGAAACCGACAGATATTTTTAAAGCAGAAAATATTTCTTCCGGATATGAAAATAAAACGATTTTAAATAATATCAGTATTTCCATACCAAGTAATAAAATTAGTATCATCATTGGAGCAAATGGTTGCGGTAAATCTACCTTACTGAAAACAATGGCGAGACTCATTAAGCCTACTTCAGGGCAAGTAACTTTATATGGCAAACCAATTGACAAAATGCAACCAAAGAAACTAGCTCGTATTCTAGGACTACTTCCACAATCACCTATTGTTCCAGAGGGGATCACAGTTGCTGACTTAGTTGGACGAGGAAGATTTCCACACCAAACGTTTCTTAAAGGTTGGACAAAAAAGGATTATGAAGCTGTTGCTGAGGCAATGGAAATTATGAAAATCACTGAATTTGCTGATCGAAATATTGATGAGCTTTCAGGCGGTCAGCGACAGCGTGTATGGATTGCGATGGCTCTAGCACAACAAACAGAGATATTATTTCTCGATGAACCGACAACCTATTTAGATATCACCTATCAAGTCGAAATTCTTGACTTGTTGACAGACCTTAACCGAAAATATGGAACAACAATTGTCATGGTTCTTCATGATATTAACTTGTCCGCACGTTATGCAGACCATATTTTTGCTCTTCATAATGGAAAGCTTGTCGCTGAGGGCGAGCCATCAAAAATTATTACAAGCACACTGATACAAGACATTTTTGGTCTCCATTGCACCGTAATAGAAGACCCTGTTTCTGGCTCTCCCTTTGTTATACCAATAGGACGTCACCACGTAAATAAGGAAGTAGACGTACCTCTTGAATTTAATACCTATGTAAATTGATCATACACATTGGTCGTGAAAAGTCCCTTAAGGAAAGTGGAACTTCAAAATTGGCTACTTACATATTTCAACAGCGTCTTTATACTTCTACTTACATTAAGTGATTTTAGACTGTTGAAAATTTACACGCAAGTACTTTTAATTTACTATTCCACTTTTTCCCACCAAAAGAGAGCAGAGGTTTATTTAATCCTCCTGCTCTATGTTTTTATTTCAGACTTAAACTATTTACATACCCAAGCATTCATATATCCTCAGGTTTCGTCCTACGGCAACCACCTACTATCTCTGAAAAAATGATCCTCTGAGCAATACACAGTTAGAATAAAGATACTAAAAATGATTCATTCTGTGAAAATGCTAAGAAATAAAATACTCCATTAAAGTACAAGTTGCAGCCAATACGACGTAAAAAAGTCCTAGCACCATTTTAGTCGATTGGATACCCAAAGTAATTTTCTCATATGCGCTTTGGAAAACAGATGGTATGATCCAATGGAAAGATCAAGGAATGATTTTTCACGTCCAGCACCTCGTCTGGATTCTTGCCGTTCAATCAAAACAAGCCACAAATCCATTGAATTTGTGGCTTGTTTTGTATAGGGTATTAAAAATAAGAAGCTAAACTGCAATTGCATCCTCGATTGTACGCTTTAAGCACTATATCATGGCTGGATCAGCCAACGATGAACCTCAGCAAACAATGGCCCCCACGTGGATTCGTGGTGCGTTCCGTCTGGTATGACGTCCAATCGGATTAGGTTCTCATCTACCCCTGCTTCGATCAGCGTCTGGCGGACCAACAGGACATGCTCATGGGCAATCCGGTTAAAGTCTGAATTATCAGTCTCTAATTCACCAATACTCATATAGATGCGTAGCTTAGGAGAAATAACGGACTGATGGATCAATTGAATGAGCGCGCCGTTGTCCTGCCACATAACGAACGAAATGCCGCCCACTCGGCCGAACTGAGCGGGATAGCGGATGGAGGTGTAAAGAGATATATAAGCACCGAACGAGCTTCCACCAATCATTGTATGCTCCGGTTCGGGCAGGGTCCGGTAGTGGCTGTCGATATAGGGCTTGAGTGTCTCCGCGAGGAACGCGGCGTAATCATCTCCTTTGCCTCCGAAGCCATATTCCGCGTTAATCGTAAAGTTATATTCATTGTTGCGCTGGTCACCTCCATTATCAATAGCGACCACGATAGTCTCTAGCGCAGGTTCATCAAGTGTCATTTGCTCCAACGTCTCATCGACTCCCCACTCGCTTCCCCAAGATGTCGATTGATTAAACACATTTTGCCCATCTTGCATATATAGTACGGGATATCTGCGAGCGCCTTCATTATAGCTTCTAGGCAGGTAAATCCAAACTCTACGTTCCGTCTGCAACTGAGGAATAGGAAATGCTTCGATCACCCTAACATCACCGATAATAGTATGTATCTTGTCACCGTTCAGAACTTCTCTCCATGGCAATGCAGTTTTAATCATCATACTTGACTCTCCTAGTATTGTGTTTATTAAAATCGTAACACGCTACTCGACAGGGATCAATACACAATGTCCTTGGTTCCCTGGTCGATGAAGTCATTTTAACCTCGAAAAAGGCGAACTTAGCTCGCATCAGTCCTCCTGCTAACCTTCAAAGCCTCACCCGAACGTTAAAACCTACCTTGGTGTAGCTACCTACGATCTCACAAATATCCTAAACAATTATCATTATAGAAAATGAAGGAGACTGGGTTCGTCCAAACTCCTTCTCGTATACTAAAAACTATATATGAATCCATCCAATAAAATGATGAAAAAGTGCCTACTTATTTTCATTAATTAAACTGATTTCCATGGTAATATACAAACCTCACTTAGATACAATACAGTTCTCCGC
Organism: Metabacillus sp. GQ13; assembly: GCF_059758525.1. Taxonomy (NCBI): domain Bacteria; kingdom Bacillati; phylum Bacillota; class Bacilli; order Caryophanales; family Bacillaceae; genus Metabacillus; species Metabacillus sp. GQ13. Next base: position 36,280 of record NZ_JCAXET010000018.1, on the reverse strand, counting down.
ATTGTGCATATCACAAAAAAACGAAAGGAGCTGTTGCCCAGCTCCTCCCGCCTAATATACATTCTTCAACATCTTCAACACTTCATCCAAGGTAAGGCCGAAGGATTTGTAGTAGGATGTGTCGAGAAGCATTTGCTTAAGGATCATTTCATCACGAATTTGCAATTTCCGATCGGTGGACAGTTCGGCTACAAAACAACCCTTTCCCTTTATGGTATGGATCAACCCGCATCTTTCTAGTTCTTCCCAAGCCTTTTTAACGGTAATCACGCTGATGCTAAGCTCCCGAGCAGCTTGTCGGATCGGTGGAAGACAATAGCCATTTTCCAACTCTCCTTTCAGAATCTGGGCACTGATTTGCTCAAAAAGCTGCTGGTAAATCGGTTTGTCAGATGCGTTCGAGATTGCGATGTTCATTAGATTTCCACTCGTATGAATCGTTTGACGGCGAGCCGATAGGCAATGATGGAGAGCGTCGCAAACATCAAAATTCCAGCAATCAGGATGAATGTTTGGATCGTCACTTGTTGCGCATCGGTCCCATAGAAAATATCATTCAAAACCGGATTTTGAATGCCAAGCCATTGGGAGATACCGGCGAACAGCATGGCGGCCGTAACGGCGGCGAACAGTGCCCAGCCGAATTTATAAGCCGTCTTATAAAACATCGGGATAAAGATGAGGTTAAAAATCGCAAGCATGCCAAGGTTTAACCCCCAGAAACCCATATTTGGCGGGAAGAAATAATAGGTTACGTTCGGATATAAAATCAGCGAAATGGAACCAAAGATCGCGGCAGTCACGATATGCAGCAGCTCTAAACCGACAATAACGGTCACCCTTGCCTTTACCATATCTGGTTTGGCGACAGGCATCACGGACGTAAACATCAAATCGTTTTGCGCTTTAAATTGGTTAAATAAATTCGGGATCGTAATCCAACAGAAATAGAGCAAGACGATAAAGTAAATCCAACCGGGAATAAGCATTAAAGCACCAAACAAGAAAGGAAACAGGAAAAAAAAGGGAGGCACAGCCAACCTAACATCTTTCATCACCAGGTTATACATACTCATCCTCCTTCTTCGCGAAATAGACCATGATCTCCTCAAGGCTCGGCGTAGCAGCCTTTATGTTCCAGGAGATATCGAAGTCTCTCGAGAGTATCAACCCCGTAAATCCAAATGAATTCATCTTATAGGAGATTAATCTGTCCTTCACTTGGTTCAGTTGAGTTACAGAACCATTTAGAAGAAGATAGGATTCTTTGAACTCTTCCTTCTCACCACTGCGGACGATTTGCCCATTTTCAATGAAGGTTATAAAATCAGCGCACTTCTCCAAATCTGAAGTAATATGAGTCGAGAACAAAATGCTGATTTCACTGTCAGCGACGAGTCCTTGGAAAATATCCAACAGTTCGTCTCTTGTAACTGGGTCAAGCCCGCTTGTCGGTTCGTCGAGAATCAGAAGCTTTGCCCCATGGGACAAGGCAATGGCAATACTGTATTTCACCTTCATTCCCGTCGATAACTGGGCAATCCTTTTGTTTTCATCCAACTTGAATTTCCGAAGGTAATTGCGGTACGTTTCATCGTCCCAGTTGGCATAGAACTTCTTGATTACATCTGTCAAGGCTTTCATTTTGCAACGGGTATAAAAGTCTACATCACCCATGGCATACCCAATATCCTGCTTCAACTCAAGTTCGTACTCAGCCATATTTCGCCCGAATACGTGAATTTCCCCGCTATCCATGCGGGTCATATTCAGGATTGATTTTATCGTCGTAGTCTTCCCTGCGCCGTTCGCACCGATAAAACCCATAATATAGCCTTTCTCCAGTTGAAACGAAACATTTTTAAGTTGAAAATTGTGGTAACTCTTATTTACGTTTCGAATGTCTAATGCAAGCACTTCATAAATCCCTCCTCAAAAAAATTGTGATTATTGAATATATACAATATATCTCGAGCGAGGTAGTTTTGTCAATACTTACCATAATAATTTTATTGGGACGCTCATAACTATCTCACGCCTTACGAGCAGCAGAGTGTGAGTAAAACACGTCTCCATGCATATGCTGAATTCTATCCCAGTGGGCGGGATTGGTCGTGTCTGGAGAGCGGTTCTCCAGAATGTCCTGGTACAGGGCTGTCTTCTCTTCCAAATGGGCAACGTGCTGTTTGGCTTCTTCGAGCTTAGCGAGTGCATCTTCTTTATGCTCCATCATGAGTGTGTAGCGCTGAAGAATGGTCGAATCCCCCTCGAGACATAAATCGATATACATTTTAATAACATCGATCGGCATCCCGGATTGCTTGAGGCATTTGATGCCATGCAGCCAGTTAATCGATTCTTGGTCGAACAACCGAATGTTGTTTTGATTGCGCTGTACGCTTGGCACCAGGCCTTTATCAGTGTAATAGCGCACGGCGTGCCCGGTGAGTCCCGTGATCCGAGCGGCTTCTTTGACCGTATACATATGAAACCCTCCTTTGAAAAAAAATAGTAACAGCCTCTTGCCTTCGTGTAACACGAAGGTATTATGCTTATTGTAATGCAATTCGGTCGCAGGTTGAATCCCGCTACAGTCCTGATTTTGTGGGATACATGCCGGTTGCTGTTATACATCCCAACAATAGGAGGAATTTCCATGCAAACTGTAACTTTGAACAACGGTGTGAAAATGCCGATACTAGGCTTCGGTGTCTATCAAATTCCCGATGCTGAAGAATGCGAGAGAGCGGTGTACGAAGCGCTGTCGGCCGGTTACCTTAACGAGGAAGCGGTCGGAAGCGCGATTAAGCGAAGCGGTGTACCGCGTGAGGATCTGTTCATCACGACCAAGATTTGGATTCAGGATGCCGGCTACGAGAGTGCCAAGCTGGCGTTTGCAAAATCCTTGAAGAAGCTGCAGCTCGACTATCTCGATTTGTACCTGATTCACCAACCCTTTGGCGATTACTACGGCACTTGGCGCGCGATGGAAGAGCTGTACCGTGAAGGCAAAACCAAGGCCATCGGGGTCAGCAACTTCCTGCCGGATCGTCTGATGGACCTCATTGTTCATAACGAAATCGTGCCCGCCGTCAACCAGATTGAAACGCACCCATTCTATCAGCAGACAGAGAGCGCTGCTTTCTTGAAAGAGCAAGGCATGCAACACCAGTCATGGGCACCCTTTGCTGAAGGACGCAATAACCTGTTTAGTAACGCAGTACTGACCTCAATCGCAAAAAAACACAACAAATCCATCGCCCAAATCGCATTGCGCTGGCTTGTGCAGCGAGAAGTTGTTGTCATTCCTAAATCGGTACGCAAAGAGCGAATCGTCGAAAACTTCGACATTTTCGATTTCACGTTGAGCGCAGACGATATGAAGCACATTGCCACCCTCGATACGCAGGAGAGCCTATTCTTGTCGTACCGCGATCCGGAAGTCGCCAAGATGATGGGTAACTGGAAAGTCGAACTGTAAACCTTGGTCAATTTCTCCATTAAGAAAGGACAGGGCGGCTGCCTCTGTCCTTTTTAATCTGCGGTTCAATAGTATATCTCACGTTTTGTTCATCAAGATTATTATCATCGTTACCATGAATTCCACTTCCAGCGGGCAAGTAAATTCTCAACGATATATTCGTGTTGCATCAACTTTCAATTCCAGTCTCCGCTTTACTGCTATTTATGGTACGGTTCTCCGTACGGTATCTAAATGAGGTTTTAATTCCTTGAACATATATATTCTTTTTTCTCCCTATTTTAATAATTCACCCAGATTTCATCATAAATTCTACTCCCAGAATCTCATTAAGCCTTTGTTTTCCCTATCTTATTACAAGTAATTCTATCGGGATTATCTAACACAAGAGATACCATTCAAATAAAAATAAGATCCAAAAAGGCAACAATGAGATCTGCTGGATTATTCAACCCCTTTTCAATTTCTGAATGTTGAGCAGAATTTAATTCAACCAAACCATGAATAAACGAAAAGATGATTGCAGTTAATTGTTTGGGCGATTTATGAGTATTCCCTGCCCTCTCCAAACGCATTTCTACAAGATCAAATATTGCAAAAGCAGAATTAGATATGTCAGGGTATAAATTTTGATCCCATTGTTTTTGGAACATTAAACGATAGTGCTCTTTATTCTTCATACCATAATCATAGTAAGTACACAAAATGACATAAAACAATTTTCGCGGGTCACTATTGTCTTCAACTAATTTGCTAATATTACTTTTTAGCTGTAAAAAGTTTTCAACAACAATGGCTGCCAGCAAATCCTCCTTATTTTTGAAATGTCTGTACACGGCACTTCGGGACATGTTCATTTCCTTCCCAAGTTCACGCATACTGAGGGCGTCGACACCATGTTGATCAATCATTTGTCTAGTGATTTGAATAAGCCTTTGTTTTGTATTGTTCATAATTATCCTCTTTTAAAATGAATTTAAAGTTCTTGTTATAAATTTACATTAAGTAGTTGACAGCGTCAACTACGCGATATATAATCAATTCAAGTTGACAGTGTCAACGTGCTGTGTTTTTTTAGAAATGGCGGTTATATTACAAAGGAGAGGATATAGGATATGAATGCTCAGAAACGAACGGTTATTATAACAGGAGGAAACTCGGGATTGGGATATGAATGCGCAAAGCAAATAGCTAAGCATGACAAAAATAATAATGTGGTTTTAGCTTGCCGCAACGCAGCTAAAGCTAAGATAGCAGTAAACTCGTTAATACAAGAAACTAATAACATCAACATAACCTCATTGGAGCTTGATCTTTCATCTTTAGAATCGATAAGAGCTTTTGTAAGCAAGTTTTCGAAAATGGATTTTCCTCCTTTATATGCACTTGTATGTAACGCCGGCGTACAATTCACAGATAAAACACATTATACAAAAGATGGATATGAAGCTACTTTTGGAGTAAATCATCTTGGGCATTTTCTCTTGACCAATATGATGCTCAATCAGATATCCCCTTCTGGCAAAATCGTGTTAGTCAGCAGTGGAACCCATGATCCATTGAAAAAGACTGGAATGCCTGCACCTGTTTTCGAGGATCCCTATTTATTAGCTCATCCGAATCAAAAAAGTTCAAATGAATCTATATCTTTCATTGGCAGACGCCGCTACACGACCTCTAAGTTATGTAATTTATATTTCACCTACGAGTTGGCAAATCGAATAAATCAACAACCAGAAATGAATACTAATGTAAATGCATTCGATCCGGGAATGATGCCAGGTACAGGACTTGCTCAAAGCTACACCCCGTTTATGAAATTTATATGGAAGTATGTGCTGCCTGCTCTTACGTTATTTTACCCTAATGTGAATACCGTACGTCAGTCTGGGAGAGCTCTAGCTGCCCTAATAACAGATAGCAAATATAATCAAACAACAGGGAAATATTTCGAAGGCACTAAAGAAATAAAATCTTCCGTTCTTTCGTATAACAATGAGAATAGAAAACAGTTATGGCAAACTAGCGTAGAGTTGTCTAAATTAAATAAAACGGAAATGATTTCAGAAATAGATTCTATTGTTTAGCAAGGCTCCTTTCGTATAGTTTGTCGTGTTCCACAAACTCCAAGAGCCGACTTTTGCTACTTAGAATCGCTGTTTGTCTTACCAATTATGCGAGCAAGGTCATTTACCTGTATAGAAGGAACTAGCTAAATAAACTCTTTTCACTTCCTTTTGACACCCTTGAACACCCTTGACGGTTTCTAAAATCACTACAATGTATAGACCTTAAAATTCATCCCATTATGAGAAAAGACACAACCCTTATAAAGTTGTGCCCAAATCTTTATCATCTATTAAAATCAATCTTCTCTTTAGATTCACCTAATGTTATTGATGTTTCACTTGGCTTTGTTTCAGCAATAATCTTGCCATTTCTGACGGAATATCTGACTGTCGCTTGCTTGCGAATTGCCTCATATTCATTTTCTGCAGATAAGACGATAAAGTTTGCTGGCTTCCCTACTTCGATTCCGTACCCTTCTTCAATATGTAATGTTTTTGCACTATTTATAGTGATCAAATCGATAGAGTTTACAATCTGTTCATAACCCATTAATTGTGAAGCATGGATTCCCATATGTAATACTTGAAGCATATTTCCAGTTCCAAGTGGATACCATGGATCAAATATATCATCGTGGCCAAAACAAATGTTTAATCCTGCTCCCTGTAACTCTTTTACCCGAGTCAAGCCTCTTCGCTTTGGATATGTATCGAATCTTCCCTGAAGGTGAATATTCACAAGTGGATTTGATACAAAATTAATAGAAGAGAGCTTCAATAATCTAAATAGTTTGGATGTGTAGGCATCATTATAAGAGCCCATTGCCGTTGTATGACTCGCTGTTGTACGAGTACCAATTCCACGTTCGTATGCCTCTTTTGCTACTACTTCTACAAATCGAGATTGTTCATCATCAATTTCATCACAATGGATATCTACTAAACGATCGTATTTTTCAGCAAGATCAAAAGCGATTTTTAAAGACTCTACACCATATTCCCTAGTAAATTCAAAATGAGGAATGCCTCCGACAACATCAGCACCCATTTTCAATGATTCTTCAAGCAATTCTGCACCGTTAGGATATGACAGAATCCCCTCTTGCGGAAACGCAACAAGCTGAATATCGACAAACTGAGCCATTTCCTCTTTCACTTCCAGCATTGCTTTTAAAGCTGTTAAATCGGGATCTGTTACATCTACATGTGTACGAACATGTTGAATCCCTTGAGAAATTTGCCATTTTAACGCTGTTTTTGCTCGGTCTTTGACATCTTCATGTGTTAAAGATTCCTTACGCTGTGACCAACGTTGAATCCCTTCAAACAATGTCCCACTTTGGTTCCATTCCGGCTCTCCAGCAGTTAATGTCGTATCTAAATGAATATGTGGCTCAATGAATGGTGGTAAAACAAGAGATCCCTTAACATCAATTATCTCTTCATTCGGCGCTACTTCGCCAAGACTTTCTGTAATCTCAGCAAATTGACCATCTCTTACAGCAATATGCCAAAGTCCATCTTTACCTCGCAATGTTGCATTTTGAATTATCATGGGTGATCACCTTTTCTATGATTCATTTTTTGTTAAAAGCAATGTACATTAACACGATATAAACTAAAGCTGTTCCGATTAAAGCATTTAACGGAGTAATACCTGGTGCAACCTGAGCTATTACTACACCGATAGCCCATGCTATGATTGATATCCAATTCACTGTTTTAAATTTCATTTCTTCAAATTTACCATAATTTCCTCGTCTTACAAAGAAATAGTCAGCTATAATAATAGCACCAATTGAAGGAATGGCAGCACCAAGTACATTTAAAAATCCGACAAAGTTATTGTACATCCACATTGCCAGCATTGTACCGACTATGCCGTTTACTACAACAAACACCTTTTTAGAAATCTTTGTGATATTCGCAAACCCTAAGCCAGATGCATAAAGAGCATTGTCATTCGTTGTCCAAATATTTAAACCTAAAACGATAATCGCTGGAATCATTAATCCTTGTAAAAACATTACTTCTGAAATATCCCCTAAACCATAAGACATTGATCCTAGTGCACCGAATAGGAACATTAATGAGTTCCCTAAGAAGAACGCAATCACCGTTGCCACTACGGCAGAACGTGAGTTATTTGCAAATCGTGCAAAGTCAGGTGTTAAAGTACCACCACTAATAAAGGAACCGATACAAATTGATAAAGCCGCAGCAATTGTCAACGTTTCTTTTGGTTCATAATCAAATAATGCGTCGAAACCGCCAAGCGTCTGAGTAGCTTCAAATGCTGAATAACCTCCCAGAATAGAAATCGCTGGTACCGCTATAAGGCCTAAAACGACTAACGATTTCATTCCATAAATTGCAGATGCAGTCATTGCTAGTCCAAAGATAAAAATTAAAGCATATACATTCCAATACATTGCCTTTGCAACAGGTACCGCAAACATTGCTACTCCCACTCCAAACCAGCCAACTTGTGTAAAGCCTAATAAAAATGAAGGTAAATATGATCCTTTATTACCAAACGCATACTTTGCTAATAAATGTGTTGATAAGCCTGTTTTTGCTGCAATATACGCAAGGGCTCCTGTATAAATACCAAGTGCTAGGTTACCTGCTAATACGATTAAAATAAACTGCGTAAACGTTAAGCCAAGTCCTAACTCTCCACCAGCCAACATACTCGCAGAGAAAAATGTAAATCCTAACATTACCGATAATGTCTTCCAAAAAGAATTACGGCTTGATGTTGGTACCGCTCGCCATGAAAACTCTAAATCTACATTTTTCATAAAATGTAATCCTCCTAATCTAATGTTTCCTTATAACACAGCACAAAAAAGGCTAATCGCCAGTTTTCCTGACAATTAGCCTCTTTTTCCATTACAAAATACGATATAAATGAATAAACCTATCCTTCGTATATCATAAAAAATCCGCTGTCCTTGTCAGCCTCTCTGGGCTGATTTAAAGTACCATTATGCAATTAAATTTATTATTCCAAAAAACCTTCTTAATGTCAACAAATCCTTTTGGTTTTGAAATACATAAACAAATTAAGGTTTATTATATTAAGAACTTCATTAAAATTAAATAAACTTTTTTAAGTTTTCAACTTTTACTTTACTAACATAATTTCATACTTATTCCCATCCTTTTGAATATCACATACAATCCAGTCATTAATTTCAAAAGGTCAGAATCTCTTCAATCGTATCACTTCTTACCTCTTCCCTCGTTCTCCTAAGTTAATCCCAATCCCCATATACATCACTGAAATTAGAAGCAAAAGTGAAATGGGTAACATAATATCACTCCACCCTGCACCAAAGAGAGCGACATCCATCATTGCATCGACTGCATAACCTAATGGGAAAACATCTGCTATAACGTTTAATACTGGATTATCCATCGCACCTTGTGGCATGTATACCCCGCTGATAACCGGAATGATCGGAACAACAGATGGATAAATCATATTAAATTTTTCAGGAGTTTTTGCAATTCCCGCAATAAGCATTGCCAAACTTACCGAGCTCAATGCATATACAGCAGCTAACATCAGAATCAGCGGAAGCGGCCCAATTTCAAAATTCATCACATATTTAAAGATGAGAAAAACAGCGGACAATTGGAAAAAACCAACGAAAAAGCTATACAATAAGTGACCGAGATACATATTTATTTTGCTAACCGGAGAAAGAATTAGACGGTTCCAAACTCCGCTTACCTTATCCTCATTAATACCATTTACCTTAAAACCAATTGTAAACATGGTGAGAAACAATGTAAAACCAAATAATAATTGGGTTCCCATATCATAGCTTGTAAGTTTTCCACCATTAACATTTTCCGTTTGAACGGTAATCGGTGAATTTTCAAAATAGCTTTCGAATTCTTTTCTGAGATTTGTTGTATTTTCCGAACCGGCAATCGCTTGTAGTTGTGCTTCTTCTGTAAAAATTTGATGAACCTCTTGCTCTACCAACAGGATGTTAGGCATATTTGATGCAGGAATTAAGCGATAATCATTTTCCATTATATGAATCGCTACATCCCTTTTTCCTTCTCTAACCTGTTCACGAGCTTCACTTTCTTCTGAAATGACAAATTTTGTATCACTATTATCATTTAATAACTTTACCCACCGTTGTTCGATTTCCTCTGCATTGGAACCAGATGCAAAAACATCAACAGTTACTTCCGTTTGTCGAGACGTATCCCCAAAAATGAGAGTTGCTAAAATACTGAGGGCAATAAATAAAAAAATGAGTAGTGGTTTTCGTTTATCCTTTAAAAATTGAGCATACAGCACTGGATACATTAGTTACGCCCCCTTTTTGGAAAGATAGATAAACTGATGACAAAACTAACGATAAAAGTGGCAAATAGAACAATCAGAGGAAAGGCTAAATCACTCATAATACTAAACTGAATCCATTCTATAATTGTTGTCTGTGTTAGACCATTTGGAGTCCATTCCCCAATTTCTTGAAATATCTGTGGAAGTCCTTCAAGTGGAAAGAAGCTACCACCAAATACCCCTAATCCCATAATAATGAGAGTAAAAAGTCCACTTGCGGTATTACTGTCACTTAGATGGAGAGAAATCGATGTAAATAAGGCTGATAGTCCCGCAACTGTTAAGGAAAAGGCAAGTATAATTACACCTAATCCCATCCAAAATTCTATTGTTTTTCCGGGGAAGACACTTAATAACAGTTGAACAGATATAAATGTAATAAGCATCTGTACAACCACTAAAATAAAGGTAGAAACCGTCTTTCCTAATAAAAAATTAATTGGATTACTATTTGTTAATATAATCCTATTAAATACTCGCTCCCGCTTTTCTGTAACCGTTTTTAATGCTACAGTTTGAGCTAAAAACAGGGCAAACAACGTGCCAATTGCAATCGTAAAATATTGAGAAATCGTATAGGTTTCAATCCCTTCAACAACTTCCTTTCCCCCTTGTGGTAGTATGGGTTCAGTTGATACAAATTCCCCTTTACTTCCAAGGGCAAATTGCATATTTAATGAATTCACAAAGTTATTGACGATATCTTGAAGTGTACCGACCTCAGTAGATTCCTCTTTTGCTAAAATTTTTACTGGGGTATTACTGGCGGGGGCGCCTAATAAAACATTAGAAAGAACACCATACGTAAATCCTCTAGGAATCTTTATAATCGCATCAAGATCCCCATTTTCGACTTTTTTAGTTGCTTCCTGTTCACTTATTTCTTTTATGGTTACCAAGCCTTGTTTATCCGGTTTTTTTAAAAAATCACGGATCATACCTACGGGGTTAAGATCTGTTGCTACTGCAAGCAATTTCTTTTTTTCAGAAGATGATAGGTTCTTTTCTTTCACAGCATTTTCAAATTGCTCTTTCCCCATCTTCTCATCGTCCGCTATCAATAATGCTATATCTAAATGAATGGCATCTTCTTCATCGTTAAAAAGTCCCGAAAAGGCGAAGTTTAATATGACAATAAGGATAATTGGAAGTAATAGAGCCATTAATATCTCTTTGCGGTCCCTCCAAAAAATGAGTAGATCTTTTTTAATAAATGAGCCCATTTTCACCTCTCCTTAATCCCGCAATGTTTTTCCTGTTAGGTGTAAAAACACATCCTCTAAACTTGGAATTTCTACTTTATAGTTAACAATTTGAATTCCCTCTTTTTCCGAATCGAGTACTAGCTTACTTAATAGATTGCTATTCTTTTTAGAAATAATTCGAAGTCCTACACTTGTTTCCTCCACTTGGTAAACATTTGGAAAGGATTTAATCATGTCAATTAACGTTTCACTTCTCTTACTAAGCTGAACTTGGATAGTATCCTCAGTAGATAAAATACTTAACAATTCTCCTTTACTACCTGAAGCGATAATTTTTCCACGATCCATAATGTAAACCCTTTTACATAATTGCTCCACTTCTTCCATGTAATGACTTGTATAAAGAACTGTTGTACCAGAGGTTTTATTTAATTCTCGAACGGTCTCTAAAATATGGTTCCTTGACTGAGGATCAATGCCGACAGTCGGTTCATCTAGAATTAGAATTTGGGGATTATGCAATAGAGCAGCAGCTATGTTTATTCTTCGTTTCATCCCACCAGAAAATGTTTTAATAAGCTCCTTTTGTCGATCCTTTAAACCAACCATTTCCAGCACCTCTTGAATCCGACCTTCTAAAATTTCCTTTTTCACTTGATAAGTTTTTCCGAAAAAACTTAAATTTTCATATGCCGAAAGTTCCTCATATAATGCAATTTCCTGTGGAACAACTCCAAGCACTTTTCTAATTTCAGAAGGGTCTTTTATTGTGCTTTTTCCATCAAGTTTTATATCCCCTGAAGTAGGTCGAATTAGAGAAGATATCATCGAAATAGTTGTTGATTTCCCAGCACCATTCGGCCCGAGTAATCCAACTGATTCCCCTGCTTCTAAATAAATATTAATTTCATCTACAATCTTTTTACCTTTAAAACTTTTACTAAGCTTAACTGTTTCAAGCATGAATCCCTCACTCCTTTATTAATTGTTAGGTTCAATATATAAAAAAAGAAACAGTATCAATACTGTCTCTAGTCACGACTTATGTATTTATCCATTACTTTTGTTTATATTGTTTAGACAAGATTGTGGCGAATGGCATAAATAGCTAATTGAGTGCGATCCCTTAAATCCAGTTTATTTAAAATTTGACTTGTATTATTTTTCACCGTACCTACAGAAATAGCTAGTCTTTTACCTATTTCATTATTGTTAAGCCCTTCCCCAATACATTTTAAAATGGCACGTTCCCTTGGAGTTAAAGATGAGTCTGGTTCTTTAGTATCTTGCTGCTTCATTAACTGGGGCACGACTTTTGCTGCAACTTGCTCTTCAAGCGTTAATCCACCCTTTAATGCACTGCGAATTGAACGAAGTAACGAATCAGTATCACCATTTTTTAAAATGTATCCATTTACTCCTATACGAAGCGCTTCCATGACATAATGATCGTCATCAAATGTTGTTAACATTAAGATCTTTGTATTAGGCCAGCGGGATAGTATGACCTTTGCAGTTTCCAACCCATCCATAATAGGCATCCGAATATCAAGTATGGCAATATCAAATTGCCTTTTTTCACATAGAGTTACGGCTTCTTTTCCATTATCTGTTTCCCCAGTTACTTTATACTCATCCTCTGTTTCAATCATCATTTTTAAGCCCTGTCTCACCATTACTTGATCTTCCACCAGAAGTATTCGAATCATGCTTATCACCTGTATTTGTTATTTTAATAAAACCACTAACAATAAACTGTCCTTCCGTTTGATATACCTTCAATTCACCATTATAATTTTCTAATCGCTTTCTCATGGATTGGAGCCCAAATCCTTCTTGATAGGCTCTCGTTTGAGAAGCGGGATTACTAACTTCAAATCGAAAAATACTACCACCCGGTGCTTCAAAAAGAATGTTCGCTTCTTTGGTATGACTATGTTTCATTATATTCGTTAATGCTTCTTGTACAGAACGAAAAATGACAAAGGATTGCTCACCCGTTAAAAGGGCAGAAAAGGCACCATATTTTACAGAAAAATGAATATGCATCATATTTTCCAGTTCTAATTTCCGGATTAAACGTAAAATACCTGGAAGCCCGCCATTATCATTTGCCTTAAGTGATTTTACCGCCCTACGTGTTTCATTAAGACTTTCACTAGCTATATCCTTTAAGGACTGTACCCTTTCCTTTTTATCCTCAGAGATTTGTAAGCGAAACATTTCTAACTGCATTATTAGTGCGGTCAACTTATGTCCAACCGAATCATGTATTTCATGGGCAATCATAGCCCTCTCCTCTTGTCTTGCCAACTCCTCATCTGAAAAAACTCTTCGCTTTACGTCACGATATTCACTTAAAATCTCCTGATATCGTGCATCTAAATCTGTTAACTGTTTTTTTGTTTTCTTAAAAAATATTAAGGCAATGAAATGGAGAATGATGTATATGACGATGAGGAAATGTATATGTGGTGCTAGATTACTATATAAAACGGTTATCGATAGCCCTAATACCCCAATTGCACCATTAGCTATACTATATTTCAGCGGCATACGATAAAAGCCCTCTGCTATGAGAAGGGAAATAATAAGAATAAGATATGGATTAAACTCATTATTGATCGGAAATAGGATAATTACTGCGATAAAACTATTCATACATAATAATAAAAACAATATAAAAATCTTTTTTTCTATTAAGGGAACAATAAAAAAGAGTAGGAAGTATAACGCAATACCAAATAAACTTGAAGTTAATTGATCTATATTTAGGTTCATGTAATCAATAGCAAATGGCCAAACAACCACGTTTATGAGGAACCATAACCAGTAGGATTTCATAATATAACCCCATTTCATAAATGGAATATCACAGCTATATTACCACTTATTTCCCTATTTCACCATCTAACCTGTATCTATTCTTCAAGACCCATAAGGAATCCTTATAAATATAAAAAGTTGAAATACACAATTTCCTATATATTTACTATTGTGTATTTCAACTTTTTACAGAATAGCGTATATGAAATTTCGAGCATATAATGAAGAATCCTTTTAAACATCTATTAAAAAACCTCCTTTACTTATAATACGGTTCACCGTAACACAACAAAATGAGGTATTGTTTTTTGAATTACGACACTTAGGAGTAGGAATCTTCATTAGGTGTCATGAGACAGGTGACGTATTTTACGAAATCGTTAATAAGCTAAAAACTGAAAACTTCGATTAGTTGGCATCAGCAATTTCGCTTTCGAAGAGACATAGTGATCTAATTCAAATCCATAAGGGTCTGACATTACATTGTCAAACCTCCGTTTAACTTTTATTTCATTTTCCAAACGGCAGCTATATTTGCAGATGTTCTCTCCACATATTCTTTTGCATGTTTAAAGGCATCTTCTAAAGAAGTTACTCCAGGGACAATACTGAATATTGCATCAATTCCATACTCATGAACAACATTACTATCTTTAGATACATTCCCAGCAATCCCCACAACAGGTACTCCAAATATTTTTGCCGTTTTGGCAACACCAATTGGAGTTTTCCCAAAGATGGTTTGTCCGTCAATCTTACCTTCTCCAGTAATGACTAAATCGGCGTCCTCTACGATTTGAGAAAGACCAGTAGCTTCTATTACAATTTCGACACCCCTCTTCAATTCTGAAGGGAAGAAGGCCAATAACCCTCCACCAAGGCCGCCTGCTGCTCCAGCACCAGGAACATCGTTAATGTTTTTACCAAGATCTCTTTCAATAATAGAAGCATATTGGCTAAGATTCTTATCAAGTTGGGCCACCATTTCTGGGGTAGCCCCTTTTTGTGGCCCAAAGATTGCGGAAGCACCTTTTTCCCCCGTCAACGGATTATCGACATCACATGCTACCTCAATTTTAATGTTGGCTAATCCCGGGTCAAAATCCGATAGATTGATAGAGGCTAAGTCAGAAAGGGAGCCGCCGCCCTCTCCTATTTCCTTTCCATCCTTATCAAGCAGATGTGCCCCTAAAGCTTTGGCCATTCCTGCACCGCCGTCATTTGTTGCACTTCCACCTATCCCAATAATAATATGGTTGACTCCATAATTAAGAGCGGCAGTCATTAACTCGCCGGTCCCCCTAGTTGTTGTTACAAGAGGATTCCGTTTTCCAGCTGGTACTAGGTGTAGACCTGAAGCAGCAGCCATCTCAATGACAGCGGTTGTTTTGTTTCCAAGGATTCCAAAGAAAGCATCTACTGGTTCGCCCAACGGTCCCGTAACGGTTTTGAAAATAATCTCACCACCAGTTGCATCCACTAAAGACTGAACGGTACCTTCTCCACCGTCGGCCATTGGTACTTTTACATATTCAGCAGCAGGAATCACCCGTTTGAAGCCCTTCTCAATAGCCTCCGCTACTTCTAGAGCTGATAAACTTTCTTTAAATGAATCCGGAGCAATAACAATCTTCATCTTTTTCCTTCTCCTTCCTAAAGGGAACTATTATCCAAAAATATGAAATACACCATAAATTAAAGTAGAAACAATCACTAACGTTAAACCAACAAGTGTTTCGTACGGAATAACTTTTAAGCGTTCTTTGATTTGCATGTTGACACTTCCGCCTGTTGAGTGGAAAAAACTTCCATGTGGTAAGTGGTCGAGAACAGTAGCACCCGAATGAATCATCGCAGCACCGGCAATAGCGGAAACACCCATTCCTAAAATCGTTGAACTAAATACTTGGCTGGCTACAGCTGTTCCTGCAGTGGTAGAAGCCGTTGCCGCTGACATAAAGATACCGGATACAGGTGCAAGAACAAAAGCTGGAAGACCAAGTGCATCTAGTCCATTTATCAAAACATCTTTTAATCCCGAATTCGCAATAATTCCAGCCAGTGTACCTGTTCCCAGTAACATAATTGCTACACCAGACATTTTTCCAAGTCCCGAAATCGCATAATCGTTTACTTTTCTCCCTCTGCCCATGACAAGTGCTCCGATAATACCTCCAACAGGTAAAGCAATCATAGGATCAATGTTGATTTGGAACAACGGTCTTAGAGCCAACAAAATAATCGTTACAATTGGAGCAATCAAAGCAGGTAAGAAAGAAGGAAGGGACCCGCCATTATGGGCTTGAATTTCTTGTTCTTGAACAGCAGACCCTCTTTTTACTAGTTTTTTAGCAATAATATAAGTGACAACAATTCCGAAAATCGCAGGAATGATTCCTGCAGCCATTACGGATGTTAAAGGAATGTTAAACGCATCAGAAGCAGCAATGGCATTTGGGTTTGGTGACATAATGTTACCGGATTTACCTCCGCCAATCATCGCAAGCAAAATGGCTGTTTTGGAAATACCGGCTCTTTTGGCAATCGCAAGGGCAATTGGGGAAACTGTAATAACGGCAACATCAACGAAAACACCTACTGCTGTTAAAATCATCGTCGCAATCGCCAAAGCAAGCAATGCTCTCGTTTCACCGAGTTTTTTTACAATCGTTTCCGCAATAACGGAAGCAGCGCCTGATTCAATGAGAACTCCCGCTAAAACACCGGCCGCCAAAATTCTTAATACTGCTGGAATAATGCCTTTGGCACCCTCCATCATTAAATTAACTGTATTGGTTATATCGACTCCGCCAATTAGACCGCCAATTAACGCACCGGCAATCATTCCGAAAGCAGGAGGTACTTTCTTTAAAATTAGTACAATTGCAATAACGAGTGCAACCACTGCACCTAAAGCGCTTACTTGAATATGTGCATCCATTTGTGTTACCTCCTTGTTGTTTATACTTTTATTGTAAGCGGTTTCTATACTGGATGCATTGTTCAGTCCATCAAAAAAAGGCTTAGGAAAACCAAGCCCTTTTGTGCATTTGCACAAGTTATTTAATTTGATTTTGCAAAATAGAAAGATAGAGTTCAAGTAAATCTTTTACCTTACGTGGGTCCTTATTTGTCAATTCAGCAATCCTTTCCAAACGGTATCTTAGAGTGTTTCGGTGAATAAAGAGTCTGCTAGCGACTTTATTGACGTCACCATTTTCCTCAACGTATACTGCCAAGGTTTCCAATAGTTCACCTTTTTTATCTTGGCGCTTTAGTTGTTGATAATAGGGACCAATATCTTCACCAATCCCAAGCTGATTAGCCCGCGTAAGAAAAATAGGTAACTTATACTCGTTATAAGAATAAATCGTTTTATAAGGATCTAGTTTCTGCCCCACATTCAAAGTATAAATGGCTTCTCGGTAAGACTCGGCAAGTCCTTCTAAAGTTGGATGGAAACTCCCAACTGCAATTTTACAATGTATCCGTTGATATTTCTCCAATCCAAGTGCCCACTTTTCCATTTGGTTTAAAGTTTGGGAATAATCCCATCCCGATTCTGGCATATCCACTTTTTTCAAGAGAACAATATGATCGGGATCCATCACATATAAATCGTCTTTTTCCAGTTTATCACGAATCCTTTTATAGCCATTCGACTGATCGACTGTTAGGACAATTGCAACTCTCGGAATCTCTAAATTGATACCTAGTCGTTTTACCCTTTCAAAATAGAATGGATTTAAATTTTTCGTTTCATGTAGCAGCTGGCTTGTCAATTCCTCTTTTAATCGTTCATCCCACTGCATTTCATCTAGTAGAACAGCTTGCTGAAGAATCATTTCTGCCGCCATTTTTACTAATTCCCCGTAGTTTCGAATCTCTGCAGGTACCCCCGTTATCCCAATGACTCCAACGGTTTTATCTCCAAAGTAAATGGGCAGATTAATTCCAGGCTTAACTCCATGCAGTTGTTCCACTTCCGTATCACTAATTTCAAAACCACTTTGGGTCTCTATCACCCTTATTGCGCCTTCATGGATAGAATCAATCCTTTTTTTATCGCCTGAACCAATAATAACTCCTTTCTCATTCATGACATTTATATTTAGGTTCATAATCTTCATTGTTCGATTCACAATTTCCTGTGCCAAGGATTTGTCTAAATATCTCATGAATATCCCTCTTTTCAATCTAGCCTCACATAAAGGGGGTTGTCGCACCTAACGAATTCCAATCACAAGTGATAGCTATTCATTTCTAAAGAGCATACCCCTTTTTATTAGAGATTTGGATATAGTAACCTCATTTACTTGTGGTACGGTTCCCCCCGATTAATCCGAAAAGCCCGATAAACCTGCTCCACCAAAATCAACCTCATCAACTGATGCGGAAAGGTCATCTTTGAAAATGACAACGTATCATTTGCTCTCTTTAACACGGCATTGCTCAATCCTAGTGAGCCCCCAATGACAAAGGCAATTTTGCTTTTCCCATATGTTGCGAGTTGATCTAAATCTTTGGCAAGCTGTTCTGATGACTTCATCTTACCTTCTATTGCAAGGGCAATCACAAAGGTGTCATCGCTAATTTTATTTAAGATCCGTTCTCCCTCTTTATCCTTTACTTGGACCATTTCAGTTTCACTTAAGTTTTCTGGTGCCTTTTCGTCAGCGAGTTCGACTATTTCCACTTTTGCGTAAAGTGTTAGTCTTTTTAAGTATTCATCGATACCTTGTTTTAGATATTTTTCTTTTAATTTTCCAATTGTTACGATTGAGATGTTCATGTTTTATCCCCATTTCAAACAAAAATAATCCTTGGAATGTTATCCACAATATTACCGGTGTTATCCACAAACTCAACCGAATATTAGTTCCCTACTACATATATTGCTTGGTTTTTGCACAATTCACAATTTGTGGATAACTTTTCACCTTCTTCAATTTTTTCGATCTCTGGAGCTAGTTCTTTTTCATCAACGTACATATCAATTGCAAGTTCAATATGTTCTTCACAACAGTACATATTATAATCCTCCTTATCCACATGTGGATATTCTTTTCGTTTTTTATAAGTTTAATTTATCCACAAGGTCTCTTTTGTATTAACTAAACTACTTTCCTTTTCCTTCATAAAAAAAGAGAGCTAAAAACTAGCTCCCAAACAGATCTTGTTCTCCTAATTTCATTTTTCCAGTTTTCTTTTCTCCACCTCGATAATAGGTGAATTCAACAGTGTCACCAATTGCTTGTTTATAGAGGACTTTTCTTAGCTCAATAATATCCTTTACTTCCTGACCAGCTAATTCAGTGATCACATCAAGTTCCTGTAATCCGGCTTGCCCTGAAGGTGAAAGTGAATCCACACTCATGACCACAATCCCTGATTCAATCTCTTTAGGTAGCTTGAGCGTTTGCTCTATATGATAGCTAGACACTTCGTTTAAAGATCTCATACCGATTCCCATATAAGGCCGTCTTACTTCACTATACTTTTCTAGATCCTCTATGATTGGTATAACATGGTTAGATGGAATCGATAAGCCTATTCCCTCTACTGCTGATTCAGCAATCTTCATCGAATTAATCCCAATGACTTTTCCATCCATATTGATGAGTGCACCACCGCTATTACCAGGGTTTATGGCCGCATCTGTTTGCAAAACCTCTGCATTCCAGTCTACCTGTCCATCCCCATTTTCATCAATTGGAATCGCTCTTTCTGTTCCAGAAATAATTCCTTGTGTAACAGACCCAGAAAATTGTAATCCTAATGGATTCCCAATTGCAATGACTGGCTCACCAGGTTTAACCTTGTCAGAATCACCAAATTGCGCAACTTTACCAACCTTTGTACTTTCAACTCGTAGTACAGCTAAGTCCGTTAATTCATCACTTCCTAGAATTTCAGCTGGTATTCTCGTACCATCACTTAAGCTAATCTCTACCTGAGTTGCACCAGCAATAACATGGTGATTCGTAACGATAAAGGCATTTTTACCTTCTTTTTTATAGATGACACCAGAACCTGTTCCTGCCTCACCCGTTTCGTTCCAAAAGCCTGCATCTTGAAGGTTAACAACACCCACTACAGCTTCAGAAACATCGTCTACAATTTCTGTAATCGCCGTATTTACATCGACTGAGACGTTCTTAATTGAACCATTTGTTGTATTATCATCATTTCCCTGGGTAACTTCTCCACCTAAATCCATGTCATATGGTAGAAAATCGAGATTTGAAAGGGTTGGTATCGCAAACAACACAAGTAAACCACCTAAAATGGCTCCCACCAACCCTGCTAAAAACCAACCACCACGATTGCCCTTTTGTTTTTTCACCTTATTATTTTCATAATCTTGATCATAATAACCCAATACCTTCACCATCCCTTTCCATACTACTGCACGAATAGTGTGTATACCTAATCAACATTATTCTCTTGTCTAATAAAAATTAACCAAGAAGTGTTAATTTTTCTCTAAAAATTAGACAGTAGCAATTGAATAGGTATCCATTTTTATTTCATTATGTATCTAGACCTTGTTTAATATCTTTTCCATTAGGGTCAAACACTCATGATTTAATAGAGAATGTCCTCTAAATCATGAGTGTTTTTCTCCTATTTAGGGGCTGTTATTTTTCCTCTTATATTGCCACAAGCGGTGTAGGGGTTTGAGGATCTGTATCGAATAAATCGAATTGGTCTCCTGTCATAAACCCTTTGCTTGCTAGGGTTTGTTGAACAGACATTCGAGCTAGGTCCTTCATATTGTTATCTTTACTTAAATGAGCTAAATAAATTCGCTTTGTTTGATCACCGATGACATCCATCATCGCATATGCTGCATCTTCATTAGACACATGGCCAACGTCACTTAGTATACGTCTTTTTATACTCCAAGGGTAACGGCCCATCTGAAGCATGGAAACATCATGGTTGCTTTCAAATACAAAGGCATCTGCATTTCGAATAATCCCTTTCATTTTATCACTTACATAGCCAGTATCTGTAATCAATGCTAGCTTCTTATCTTGATGATGAAAGGAAAAAAACATTGGCTCTGCTGCATCATGTGAGACTCCGAAGGATTCTATATCCAACCCACCAAATGTTTTGACTGTTCCAGTTGGAAAGACGAACTTTTGCTCTGTAGCAATTTCTCCGATTAACCCATCCATAGCCTTCCATGTTTTTTCATTAGCGTAAATAGGTAACTTATGCTTTCTTGCAAGTACACCTAAACCTTTCACATGGTCACTATGTTCATGAGTAACTAATATGCCTGATAGCTTCTTTATGTCTCGCCCTATTTGCTCAAATAGGTTTTGCATTTGCTTTCCACTTAAACCTGCATCAACTAAAAAGGATTGATTGTCAGTTTCAACATAGATCGCATTCCCCGTACTGCCGCTTGCAAGTACACTAAACTGCAAGCTCATAATCTGTCACTCCTATCCTTTATTCCACTGATTGTAATACGTCTCCGTCTAAGGCATTAACATAATAATCTTCTTGTTCGCCTTTTTCCGATTCTATCGTAATATACCAAGTTGGTGCTAAGATTTGTTGGTTTGAAAGTGGAATATGTGTGTAATATCCATATTTAGTTTGGATAACTTTATCTTTTGTTCCTAGATAGTTTTCGATGAATAACGCTTCGATTGCTTTAAATGCAGGTATAGTTGTTTCTTTCTCCTCAACCTCTGTTATATCCTCTAGCATTGATTGTTCATAAGCGAAAATTTCATTATTCTCATTCACATTGAAAATGATCATTGCGATATGATCTT
The DNA here is from genome assembly GCF_059758525.1 of Metabacillus sp. GQ13. Taxonomy (NCBI): domain Bacteria; kingdom Bacillati; phylum Bacillota; class Bacilli; order Caryophanales; family Bacillaceae; genus Metabacillus; species Metabacillus sp. GQ13. The sequence continues at coordinate 14,525 of NZ_JCAXET010000018.1, read as the reverse complement.
CTTTTGTTTGGAAAATATTATCACCTTTAAATTGTTGTATACAGATAATAGAGTTTGTTTGCTCATCCGTATACCAATAATGATAAAGTTCACCTGAAATGACATTTTCAGTTAGAAACTGATTTATTTTACTTTCTAGGTTTACATCAGGTAATGGGAAAGGTTCCTTTAGCTCCATAGATAATGTTTGAAAAGGTCCCGTGCTTGTACCATTATTCGTTAAAACTTGAGATTGATTTTTCAGCTTGCTAATCTCATCTAAAGCAAAGTTCTTACTTTTAGCTGTAATATAAAATCCCTTATCCCTATTTTTCGGAAGGTTACTAATTTCAATGCCCTCTGCTTTAATTTGTTCTTCAATAGTAGAACTAGGTATGTTTTTCAGGTTTGACTCGACACGAAATTGAAAGAATTCAATTGCCAAGTAAATATCCAAAATCAAAAATGCAAGAATAAAAATGGTCTTCGTTTTACTCCATTCCATTTTCATCCCCCCCAGATAGTTCAAGGTAATCAGTAATGTTTATTAATCTACCATCATTCATTTGTATACACCAGACAGGTGTAACTTTAATGATTGTTTGATTATCCAACCCGCTTAGTTCATAAGCTACAAAGATATTATCGATTGCATCTAATTGATCAGTGGAAGTAATAAGTTCTACAACTCTTCTCCCCGAGATCAAACTAGAGGAATCAGTACGTACTTGCACATTCAGTTGATAGGAAGGCCGCTCATAACTTGCAATTTCATTTTGACCCCATCTTTGATCAATCATTGTAGGACCAAAGGGTTTCTCATTTGAACTCATGACTGGTATAGAATCTATTGACATTATGAAGCTAGTTTCCTGAGCTGTATTATTTGTCGCAAATAAATTGTACTGGTCTGTCCAACCGCCATGTTCATTTAAAAAAAGAATACTCTGTTCGATAAGTTGGTTTGCTTCTACTGGGTTTGTATTACGAAGTGCAGGATTTACATATATGACCCGATGATTATTCGAATAAATACTCAGTTCTTTTGTCGCATCAGTGTATCTATTTTTAGAACTACTCACATCCTGTTTTACTCTGCCTGGTTTACTGAATAGCGCATTTTTGAATTTTTCTCCTTGTAATTCCTCAGTAAGATATTGATAGCTATTTAATTGAACCTTATTTTCAGGAAGTAATATTTCTTCACCTTGTTCTGTTACAAATGGGAAATACTCCATAAAATCACTTCGATTTTCATAAAGAGCGGAAACAGAGTGACTTGCTTCAGAGCGATTGACATAGGCTTCAACCATTTTCATCTTATCAAATGAAACAAAGGTAACCTTTTGTAATTCGCTATTATTGTCCACCTTCAATATGATTCTATCAAAAGATAAATTCTCAATTGTATCCGTATCCCATTTGATCATCGACTGGATAGTTGCCATCGGGATTGCAACTGAGAATCTCAGTTCTACATTAGCTCCTTCTTTTCCATGTAACCATGACTGAAACTCTTCCTTCGTAAAAGTTCTTGATTGCTTATTACCTTCAGTATACTCCCACCTTTGCATTTCTGTCCAAAGGCTATTCAAATAATCCGCTTTTATCGTACTATAATGATTCTCTCCCGAATGAAAAGCAATTTGTTGGGGTTTAATAACCTCGTATAATTGTCTAGTTTCTTGGCTAAGCGGCTTACTTTTAGAAATACCCCCATTTTGAAGTTCGTCATATGAAGGCAGCATCGTCCACATATTCCAAGTAAAAAACAAACTAATGATGATTAGCACGGTTAAAGTGGCTGTTTTAATAGATTCTTTGTTCATTCCCACTCATCCTCTTGTTCTGGGGTATAAGGTATCGTAAAGTAAACAATAGTACCTTTCCCTTCCCTACTTTGTGCCCATATATTCCCACCATGAGCATAAACCATTTCCTTCGCTATCGCTAACCCTAAACCTGTCCCTCCAAGCTTCCGTGTTCTCGCTTTATCAACACGGTAAAAACGATCGAAGATCTTATTAATACTGTCTTGAGGGATCCCTACCCCTTCGTCTCTTACCCGAACTTGAATATCTGACGGTAGTTGATCAATTGCAAAGGTTACACGACCACCTTCAGGCGAATACTTTAAGGCATTCGAAATAATATTATCTAAAACCTGTGTGATCTTATCTGTATCAATATCAACATAAAGAGCTTCATCCGGTATGTTCCTTACAAAAGATACATGTTGTGATTTCGTCATTTCAAATCGATCGATGATTTTATTGTAAAAATCAGTAAAGTTGATCCAATTCTTATTTAGACGATAATCGGTACTATCGAGTTTCGATAATTGGAGCAAGTCATTTACTAGTCTAATCATTCGTTCTGTTTCGGTCTGGGTGACATTCAAAAATTGTGGTGCAATTTCTTTGTCCTGCCACACACCATCCACCAACGCTTCAAGGTAACTTCTCATCGTTGTTAGGGGCGTTCGCAATTCATGGGAGACATTCGCAACAAACTCTCTTCTTTCCGAATCGATCTTTTCCTGTTCAGTAATGTCGTATAAAACAGCAATGATTCCCTCTGTTTTCCCTGGTTCCTTTTGGATAACAGAAAAGCTGACCCGTAAAATAAATGGATTTTCATCTGTACCCGTATCTAAAATAAGGGATTCTTGTTCATCTTTTATACTCTCAAATGTATATCGGTCTTCAATCCCAAGTAATTCAGTAATACTCGCATTTTTTATTGTTCCACGTGAAACATTCAGCATTTCTAAAGCAGGATTATTTACTAAGATAACTTGCCCGCTATGATTTGTTGCAATGACTCCATCTGTCATATGGGCAATAACTGATGCAAGCTTTTTCCGTTCGCCATCTGTCATAGCTTGAGCTTCTTCTAATTTTTCCGTCAAGTAATTAAAGGTAATCGCCAATTGACCAATTTCATCTTCTCCATATACTTTAACTTTACGTGAGAAGTTTCCATTTGCTAATTCAATTGCCTGTTTTCTCATATCAGTCATTGGTCTAGTAATTGTTCTAGCAATAAAGATACCTAATACTGCCGTTAAACATAAAGAGATGACAATACCGGTTACAAAGATTCTATTTATAATTCTCATTTGAGAGAAAACTTCTTCCATTGAAGCTACAATAGAAACAACACCAATTATTTCATCACTAAAGTTATTTTTCTTAACAGGCAAAGTCATTACAATGACTCGCTGGCCATTATCATTGAAAAGTTTACTTTCTTTTTCTTCCCATCCTAATAAAAATCTGAGTACAGTAGGATCTGTTGTTTTCTTTCCTACAATATCTTGGTTATGTGAAGTAGAGAGAATTGTTTTCGTTTTATCAATTACCCGAACTTCAATTGCTTCACCCGCAACAAAATCCCTAATAATCGTGTTTATTTCTCCGGCTACCGTTTTTCCATCTTCATATTCCTTTAGATCTTTAGACATTTCTTGTTCTATGTTATAGACAAGAAGACTCCCACGTTTTGATAATGAATCTTCAAAATTTTTCTTCAATGATGTATCTAATTCCTTAACAAAGTAAATGCCAATGATTTGCATGGCTAACATAATTAACAACACATAGATCAAGACAAACTTAAATTGTACAGAACGAAAAAAACCAACCTTTTTCATTTCTAATTACTCCTCAGAGTTGCGTAAATAATAGCCTACTCCACGTCTTGTGACAATCCATGTTGGATGACTTGGATTATCTTCAATTTTTTCCCTTAAACGTCTGACTGTGACATCTACAGTACGAACATCACCAAAGTAATCATAGCCCCAAACGGTCTGAAGCAAATGTTCTCTCGTCATGACTTGTCCTGAATGCTGTGCTAAATAATGAAGCAGTTCAAACTCACGATGTGTTAATTCAATTGTCTCGCCACGTTTTGAAACAACATAGGCATCAGGATGAATCGTAAGTGATCCAATCTTAATCTCATTTGTTGCACCTTTTGAGTCAGTGTTATCAATTGTTTGTTGACGACGTAAATTAGCCTTTACTCGTGCTAGCAATTCTCGTGTACTAAATGGTTTTGTTACATAATCATCTGCACCTAATTCTAGACCTAGAACTTTATCGATCTCTGAATCCTTTGCTGTTAACATGATGATTGGCATGTCATATTTCTTTCGCACCTCTCGACATACCTCCATACCGTCTCGGCTAGGTAACATAATATCTAATAAAATGAGATCCGGTTTTACTTCATCAACCATTTCTACAGCTTGATCGCCATCATAAGCGCAATAAACAGTATAACCTTCTTTTTTTAAGTTAAATTGCAATATATCTGCAATTGGCTTTTCATCATCGACTACTAAAATCTTCTTTTCCAATGCTCTCGCCCCTTTTAAATTCCATCTACTCTATAGTTTAAATGTATCATGTTCAAAGAATAGATTCACCTTTTTTACAAGTTTTAACTATAAACACTTTTGTATATATTGGTTATTTATTCAACTAATTCATTTACTGATTTCATTCGTGTCATTTTTGGAAATTTCATTCACTAGTTACATTAGTTTAGAATGCATACTAGTTTGGAACTTAACGAAAAAAGGGCCTGACCAATAATTACTATCTGTCAGACCCTTCCGCTTGATTATTTTAGATAATCCATTGGATTTTCTAAATTTCCATTATCATATACCTCAAAGTGAAGATGTACACCTGTTGAGTTACCTGTGGTTCCCATAACACCAATTTTTTGGCCTTGTGAAACAACCTGTCCTACTGACACAGAAATGGAATCCAAGTGTGCATAAATTGTTTTTAAACCATTATTATGATTGATAACGACTTTATTACCATATCCACCATTAAAACCTGCTGATTCCACTTTCCCATTATCAGCGGCTTTTATCGTACGGTCACTTGGTCTAGCTATGTCTATCCCTTTATGAAGCTTCCCCCACCGTTGACCTAATCCACTTGAAATATAGCCATCTACAGCTGGCCAAGATAGTTTTCCAGACCCCCTAGAAGGGATAACCTTTGTTCCTTTTATAATCTGTTCTTTAACAGGTTCTTTTATTACTTTTTCACTGACTGTTTCACGTTTTACTTCTTTACCATTTTCCTTATAAATAAGATAATTAGCAAGTCTCTCACCATTTTGACCATCCTGAGTAATCTTTTGCTCTCCCTTAGGAATTGACGAGTCTTCTTTTATCTCTGTTTCATAGGATATATGTTCCTTTTTAGATACTTCATGTTTTACTATAACGTCAAAAAACGGCTTTAATACTGTCACGTTCAGTTCATCACCAGGTTTTATTAGAGAATCCTCGCTTATCCCCGGATTAAGATTCAAGAGATCCTTAAGTGATAAATCATGTTTAGATGCAATTCCACCTAATACATCTCGTTCCTGAACTTTATATATTTGTTCCTTTTTTTGACCTTTTTTTAGTAGGTTTACACCTTGTTCAACAGATAATACCTTGTCTGGATGAACCTTATTTTTCTCCAATGCTACTGCCTCAGACAATGAAATATCTATGATACGTGAGTCACCTTCTAATAAGGGCCCCATAGGAATATTAGCTTTCTGTCTTGTATCTAATTCATTTAGTAGATCCTCAGAAACATATTGAAGCTTATACGCTTTTAAAACAGCTTCTGCATCCTCATTACTAGAAAAACTAGCAACACTATGGTCACCAATCACTAATTCTGCTGAGTCAACAACAACATCAAGCTCTTTTTCTAGCTTTTCTATTGCCTCTTTATTATCAAAAACCGGGTGGAACATTTTTTCAGGTAAAACCTCTATATCTTCAACCGTTAAGTTTAAATGTTCATAAGAAGGCTGTTTCTCTGTTATCTTTGAGTCAATCAACTCATCTATTAAGCCTTGATTATCAACGGTACCTATATGTTCTTCTCCTACATATATATGATAAACAGTAGATAGAGTTTCTTCAGCGGAAGCACTTTGCACTCCAAAAGTGAAGGAAGCGGCTATTGCAGCACCAATTGTGAGTTTTTTTATGAATGAATACTTTTTTTGTATTTGTTGATAACCTACTAATCTGGTAGAACCGATAAACAATGGTATATCCCCCTATATTTCCACTCCCTAAATACGAAAGGAAGTCTTTTACATAGTGAATGTCTTTAAGAACGACGAATTTCTCGCTATTATCCACTCTACTAATTTAACATAGAATTCATCATCCACCGTTTATTATGACGAATTGTAATCGTATTGTATCATTCGATACATTATTTAGTTTATTTTGTCATAAACTGTTAACCACGAAAAGCGCAAGAGCCTTGCTCAGCCCCGACAAGCATAAGACGCTGGTGAAATGAAGGTGCCCTTTCCTTCAATTCACCAGTGGCTGATGACCTAGGAAAAAGTGAATTTCCTTTTCCCTCGAGGGGCTAGGCTCTGAAGCTAGACAAACCGAAAAGCGCAAGAGCCTCCTCCAGCCCCATATGAACCGAACATTCCATAATATAAAGAAAGACATGATTCAAAATGAATCATGTCTTTTAAGTGGCTCAGGACGGAATCGAACCGCCGACACATGGATTTTCAGTCCATTGCTCTACCAACTGAGCTACTGAGCCGTATGTAATTTTTTAGTGTTATCTCTTAGCAGATTTAAGGTTTAAATGGCGGTCCGGACGGGACTCGAACCCGCGACCTCCTGCGTGACAGGCAGGCATTCTAACCAACTGAACTACCGGACCCAATCTATGTAACTACTAAAGTGACCCGTACGGGAATCGAACCCGTGATACCGCCGTGAAAGGGCGGTGTCTTAACCGCTTGACCAACGGGCCATATTGTAAAACTAATTAGAAAAAATGGTGAGCCATGAAGGATTCGAACCTTCGACCCTCTGATTAAAAGTCAGATGCTCTACCAACTGAGCTAATGGCTCATTTTATAAATGAGTAGTTATTTCCTTTAACAGGACGTGATCTATCATAACATAACATCAATCAAATAAACAACACTTTTTTATATTTTTTTGCAGATCTACCAGTAGTAATGAGAAAGAGAATCGAAAATCATCGATTCTCTTTCGTTTATTATTGGATTAGCTTTTAGATTAACTATAAACACTACGAATAACATTTGTTTGAGATCGATCTGGTCCTACTGAGAAGATCGATAATGGAATACCTGTTAATTGTGAAATACGCTCAATATAATGTCTTGCATTTTCAGGTAATTCACTTAAGTTTCGAACACCCGTAATATCTTCTTTCCAACCTGGTAGTTCTTCATATACTGGTTCACACTCAGCAAGAACCTTTAAACTAGCTGGGTATTCGTTTATTAATTCACCTTTATGTTTATATGCTACACAAATTTTCAATGACTCAATGCCTGTTAGTACATCGATAGAGTTAAGTGAAAGGTCTGTTAAGCCACTTACACGTCTAGCATGACGAACAACTACACTATCAAACCATCCAACGCGACGAGCTCGTCCTGTTGTCGTACCATACTCACGGCCAACTTCACGAATCTGTTCACCGATACTGTTATTCAATTCAGTTGGGAAAGGTCCATCTCCAACACGAGTTGTATAAGCTTTCGAAACACCTACAACATGGTTAATCTTTGTTGGGCCTACACCAGAACCAATTGTAACCCCTCCAGCAACGGGATTTGATGATGTTACAAATGGATATGTACCTTGATCAATATCAAGCATAACACCCTGAGCACCCTCAAATAGAACACGACGACCCTCATCTAAAGCATCGTTTAAGACAACAGATGTATCTAAAACATATTTTTTAAATTGTTGGCCATATTCATAGTACTCTTCTAAAATTTCTTCTACTGTGAATCCTTCTACTTCATAAAACTTCTCTAGCATACGATTTTTCTCTTCTAGAGCACGAACAAGCTTTTCTTCAAAAACATCACGCTCTAGTAAATCTGAGATACGTATCCCTACTCGAGCTGCTTTATCCATGTAAGCAGGTCCAATTCCCTTTTTTGTTGTTCCAATTTTATTCGCGCCTTTACGTTCTTCTTCTACTTCATCTAATTTTAAATGATAAGGTAAAATGACATGCGCACGATTACTAATTCGTAAATTATCTGTTGTAACTCCACGTTCATGTAAGTAAGCTAATTCTTCAATAAGTGCCTTTGGGTCAACAACCATGCCGTTACCAATTACACAGATTTTATCTTTATAAAATATTCCCGATGGAATTAAGTGAAGCTTATATGTATCCCCATCAAATTTAATTGTATGACCTGCGTTATTTCCGCCTTGATAACGAGCAATAACCTCTGCATTTTCAGAAAGGAAATCCGTAATCTTCCCTTTACCTTCATCTCCCCATTGCGTTCCAACAACTACTACTGAAGACATTCTGTGCACCTCCGTAATTTAGCACTACTCAAACCATGTTTATTTTAACAGCCACGTATGGGAAAGTCAATCCAAATACGAACAATTATAAAATTAGTTATCTATTCGTTCGTAAATTGATTAACTTATCTAAGATAATGATGATTATATTTCTATTACTGCTTTGATTTCATCTACCTCTCTTTTATTGTTTCCAGTTAGATACCGGTTAAATCATTATTTCTTCATAACAACTGATGTAAACAAAATCTAATAAAGGCTGCATTTGTAACGATTGTCATTTCGTAATATGCATTCTACTCTTTATTTTATTCTTTGAAAATAGCTCTTACTGCATACTTTGAAAGTTGTATGACTGATAGCAGAATAAAATCTTAAAAACCAATTCATACTTAGTCCCTTTAAGCAAAAACCTTTCGCAAAGGGTCTTAAAATAGATAAAAAAAAAGACCGCAAAAGGCGATCTTCCTCTAAGCACCTGCTGGCACTCCTTCATCATCAAAACGCCGCTCAAGATTAACGAACTTGTTATATTCTTTCACGAATGCCAATGCTACTGTACCAACAGGACCATTACGCTGTTTTGCAATAATAATTTCAATGATATTTTTATTCTCAGATTCCTTATCGTAATAATCATCACGGTATAAGAAAGCAACGATATCGGCATCCTGCTCAATACTTCCAGATTCACGAATATCAGACATCATTGGTCGTTTATCCTGACGTTGCTCAACTCCACGAGATAACTGTGATAGTGCAATAACTGGAACTTTCAATTCACGAGCTAATTCCTTAAGTGTACGAGAGATTTCCGATACCTCTTGCTGACGGTTGTCGCTTCGTCCACTTCCTTGAATCAATTGTAAGTAATCGATCAAGATCATTCCTAATCCAGTTTCCTGTTTTAAACGTCTACACTTCGCCCTGATTTCACTAACGCGTATACCAGGAGTGTCATCGATATATATACCCGAGTTTGAAAGACTCCCCATCGCCATTGTCAGCTTTCCCCAGTCTTCAGGGGTCAATGCACCTGTTCTGAGACGTTGTGCATCGATATTACCCTCAGCACATAACATCCTCATTACCAGTTGATCTGCTCCCATTTCTAGGCTAAAGATCGCGACATTTTCATCTGTTTTTGTTGCAACATTTTGTGCAATATTTAATGCAAAGGCTGTTTTACCTACAGAAGGACGAGCAGCTACGATAATGAGATCATTTCGTTGAAAACCTGCCGTCATTTTGTCCAATTCAGCAAATCCTGTTGGTATTCCAGTTACATCACCTTTGCGATCATGAAGCAATTCGATATTGTCGTATGTTTGGACGAGAACATCTTTAATATTTTGAAAGGCACCAGCATTCTTCCGCTGTGCAACCTCCATAATTGTTTTTTCTGCCTCATTCAGAAGAACTTCTACTTCATCTTCTCGATTATATCCGTCTTGCGCAATACTTGTTGCAGTACGGATCAAGCGACGTAATATAGATTTCTCTTCAACTATTTTGCCATAGTATTCAATGTTTGCTGCAGTAGGAACTGAGTTTGCAAGATCACTCAGATAAGTTATCCCACCAACCTCTTCTAGTAAATTAGCATCTGCAAGTTCAGAAGTGACAGTAACTAAATCAACTGGTTCCCCTTTATCAGATAGCACAAGCATAGCATTATAAATCCGTTGGTGTGTTGCTCGATAAAAATCATCAGGAATTAATATCTCTGAAGCCAATGTTAAAGAAGATGGTTGTAGAAAAATCGCACCTAATACTGCTTGTTCTGCCTCGATATTTTGTGGTGGAATACGATCACCAATTACTTCGTTTATGATGACCACCGTCCTTTATATTTTAATGACTCATTCGTCTATATCTAGTAAAATAGAAAACTTCTTAAGTACTAAGGATAAAAAAAATATGGCTAAGCTTCAAGATATATTTTACTCTTTCCACAAAACCACATCATTTACCAAGATTTACTGTTCTGCTACAAGTACCTTTAATGTTGCTGAAACATCCGTGTGTAACTTCACTGGTACATTTGTATATCCAAGTGCTCTGATAGCATCTGGAAGTTCAATTTTTCGCTTATCAAGCTTTATATTATGAGTCTTTTTTAACTCATCTGCAATTTGTTTACTAGTGATTGAACCGAATAAGCGACCACCTTCACCAGATTTAGCACTTAATTCAACAGTTAACTCCTCTAAATTCTTTTTCAGTTGCTGCATTTGTTCTAATTCAACAATTGCTTCTTGTTCTTCTTTTTTCTTTTTAGCATTTAAAGAACTTACATTTGCATTCGAAGCTTCAACTGCTAGCCCTTGTTTTAATAGGAAGTTCTGTGCATAGCCATCAGCCACATTCTTAACTTCTCCTTTTTTACCTTTACCTTTAACATCCTTTAGAAATATTACTTTCATGATTTGGTTCCTCCCTCAAGATAATCATCAATTGCTATTTTCAACTTTTCTATTGCTTCCGCTAGTGTCATTTCTTGCAACTGGGTCGCTGCATTTGTTAAATGACCTCCACCACCTAGAGTTTCCATGATAATTTGGACATTGGTTTCTCCAAGTGACCTTGCGCTAATGCTTATTATATCAGCGCTTCTTTTTGCAATAACGAATGAAGCATTTACGCCATTCATTGTTAAAAGAGTATCTGCAGCTTGAGCAATAATCACCTGTTCATAAACTTCATTGTCTTCAGCGATGGTTATCGCAATACCTTCTTTATGGATAGAAGCATTTTGAATTAGTTTAGCCCTCTTCACATAATTCTCAATATCTTCCTTCATAAACTTTTGAACAAGGACGGTATCAGCGCCTTTTGACCTTAAATAAGAGGCTGCATCAAAAGTTCTTGATCCTGTTCGTAGGGTAAAGCTCTTTGTATCAACAATTATACCTGCTAATAATGATGTTGCCTCAATCATATTCATTTTTAGATGTTTTGGTTGGTATTCTAATAACTCTGTAACCAATTCAGCTGTTGATGAAGCGTAAGGCTCCATATAAACGAGGATTGGGTCTTTTATAAATTCCTCTCCACGTCTATGATGATCAATCACAATCACATTTTCACTTCTACCAAGCAGCCTATCATCAATTACCAATGAAGGTTTATGTGTATCAACAACGATAAGGAGTGTTTCATCAGTCATAATCTCTAATGCTTGGTCTGGTGTAATGAATTTCGACCAAAGTTCAGGATATTTTCTAACTTCAATTAGCAATTGTTCAACACCCGAATCAAGCGCTTCAGGGTCTAATATGATATAAGCATCTTTTTCATTCACTTGCGCTACCTTCAAGATACCAATGGATGAACCAATTGCATCCATATCAGGGAACTTATGACCCATTACCATGACCATGTCACTTTCAGAAACAATCTCCTTTAGTGCATGTGAAATCACTCGAGCACGTACCCTCGTTCTTTTTTCCATCGGGTTTGTCTTACCACCAAAGAACTTTACCTTACCGCTCGTTTGTTTAATGGCAACCTGATCCCCACCACGTCCTAGTGCTAGGTCTAATCCAGATTGGGCTAGGTCTCCAAGTTCTTGTAATGAAGATACACCAGTGCCTATTCCAATGCTTAATGTTAACGATACATTTTGCATCGTTGTCTTCTCTCTAACTTCATCTAAAATCGTGAATTTTTCTTTTTCTAACTTAATTAATATATGTTCATTCAAAACAGCTAGAAAACGTTCTGAAGATACTCTTTTTAGAAATACACCATAGTCTTTAGCCCATTTATTTAACAACGACGTTACTTGACTATTAATAGCGCTTCTTGTCTGATCATCCAGTCCTTGTGTCACTTCATCATAATTATCCAAAAATATTAGTGCTAATACAGTTCGCTCATCCTCATATTGCTTTTCAATTTCTATTTGCTCAGTAACATCAAAGAAATATAATAACCGTTCCTCACGCTTTATTATAACCTTAAATTCCCGCTCATGTAGCGTGATCGTTTCTGAGTCTATTTCTTGTTTAATTAAAGGAACTAATTGATCAGCTACATCCAGAAGTGATCTTCCAACAATGGTATCCTCATGGAAACAAGAAGCTAGAAAGGGGTTTGTCCACTCTATTTGATATTGATCATTGAAAAGCATAATTCCTATAGGCATCTCCATAAGGGCTTCTTCGCCTACTTTTTTCAGACGATAAGAAAGCGTGGTGATATACCCCTCCATTTCATTTTGAAAATCTAAAAAAGACTTTCTTAAAAAGAAAAGAGATAAGCAAAAACAGATAGTAATGAATATTCCTACTATCCAGTTATAGAAAAAGAGAAAGAGTACCGCGATCACAGCTATCCCGATTAAACCGTATATAGGATAACGTATTAATGGTTTTTTATAAAAACTCGGCATTATTCCTTATCAACCCCTCTCAACCAGTGAAACCTATCTATGTTTTATATATTTTACCACGGAGAAGAAGGCTTAAATCAAATAACTTACGTTTTTCAATAGAAAAGAGAATATAGCTATAAACAATAAGTTGTCATTACCTATTTAATTTAACTTATCCTTACTTATTTTAAACTACCTAATCTCAGCAATCAAACCACCAAAGCTCTTTTCAAAAAAGTTTATTGTTAGACACTTATTAAAGCCTAATTTATAGGGAAATACCGAAGGAATGAAACGAAAAGAATCTAACGAGAAACTAATGCAAAATACGTATAGTAGTACCCTTATTAAAAATAACTAAATGATAACCCTCAAATTGGTATTAGACAGTGAGGATCTTACTCTTTTACTATATGTTACTACCTTAACTCACTTGATTAACAAACCAAAGATTGCAAAATAAAAAGCACAGAGAGGACATGATCCCGTCTGTGCTTATAATTTGATATTATTCACCAGAAACGTATGGTAATAATGCCATTTGACGAGCTCTTTTGATAGCTACAGTCAATTTACGTTGGTATTTTGCACTCGTACCAGTTACACGACGAGGTAAAATTTTACCACGCTCAGATACGAATTTTTTTAGTAAGTCAACATCTTTAAAATCGATGTGTGTGATACCGTTAGATGTGAAAAAACACACCTTACGACGTTTTGCACGTCCACCTTTACGTCCACCTGCCATTGTCTATTTCCTCCCTTCTGTTTTGATTTAATTATATATTAACGATCAAAAAGGTAAGTCATCATCAGAGATATCTATAGGTTTTCCATCATTAGCAAATGGGTCGTTATCAAAGCTTGTACGGCTTTGATTACGTTGATTTTGGTTTTGATCTGAACCGAATGGATTTTGATTACCAGAATTACCTGGTTGTCCACCACCAAAGTTATTATTATTGTTGCTATTGTTGTTGTTGCCGCCACCGCTACTTCCTTTAGGCTCAAGGAACTGAACACTTTCTGCAACAACTTCTGTTACATAAACACGTTTCCCAGATTGATCCTCATAACTACGTGATTGTAAACGGCCATCAACGCCTGCTAAACTACCTTTTTTAAGGAAGTTCGCCACGTTTTCTGCCTGCTTACGCCATATCACACAGTTAATAAAATCAGCTTCTCTTTCACCTTGGCTGTTCGTGAACGTACGGTTTACAGCTAATGTAAATGTGGCAACAGCTACTCCACTTGGTGTGTAACGCAGCTCTGGATCTTTTGTTAGTCTTCCGACTAATACAACACGATTCAACATCAGAACCATCCTTTTTCGAATATCTTTTCTACATTAATGATTATTTATCTTCTTTTTTAACAACGATATGGCGAATGATATCTTCGCTGATTTTCGCTAAACGGTCGAATTCTTGAATAGCTTCTGCTTCAGAGTTAACTTGAAGAAGCATATAGTAGCCATCACGTAAATCATTGATTTCGTATGCTAGGCGACGTTTGCCCCACTCTTTTGCTTCAGTTACTTCCGCACCATTAGTAGATAAAACGTTATTGAAACGCTCAACTAGAGCTTTCTTAGCTTCATCTTCAATACTTGGGCGGATGATGTACATAACTTCGTACTTTCTCATCACTTACACCTCCTTTTGGTCTAAACGGCCCATCTAAGGGCAAGGAGCAATTAAAAATAAATTACTCACGAATAGAAATTATAGCAAATAAAGTACAAAAGCGCAAGAGCCTTGTTCAGACCCGACAAGCATAAGA
>NZ_JCAXET010000017.1:0-117204 GCF_059758525.1 Metabacillus sp. GQ13 | reverse complement strand
ATTAATGCTAGGTTTATAATTTAACATGATAAAAACAAACTGTCAATAACTTTTCTAAGATAATAAAAATCATATAAATAAAATATATAATTTAAAGTTTCATTTGCTGCGACTTAAATAATACTACAATATACCTAACTTTTAAAAAAGGACCAATTAATGGATTATTATTTTGTAAAATCCCTTCTGCAATACGTTTTAATTATGATAATAATAAGACAGAAATAGACAATCTCTAAACTTCTTAAATCTCACACCCCTTTACTTCTAACTCAGATAGAAAACGAGCAACCATAAATGAATAGGCCTTATACCTGCGAATGTTAAGGATATACCTGCAGGTGCTCGTTTTAATGATCCTAAAATTGCTTTGCTTATTCAAAAGGAATGATTGACAGGTCAAGATATCCTGTATTTTATTTCATGCACCCCTATTAGAGAGGCAACATGTTTGATGAATTTCAATTTTAAAAGGATACGGAAAAAATTAAACCGTGTCTTTTGTAAGTAACGGCAATAAACAATTGAATGATAATGTCAACAATTTGTTCGATTTATCTTATTATGTCACTTGAGAACCCTCTGTTAATACAAATTCTTTAAGTCTAGTTTGAAGTTAGTAAGCTAAACAATTACAGTCTTTTCATTCGTTGCAGTTTTTATTGGATCTGAACACATTTCTAGGAAAATTGTTATAACGGGTTCTGCAGCTTCGAAACTATTTTGAGGTATCAGGAGGGAGGTTGCATCAAGAGATCGGAGCTTTAGATAATACGGGAAGTGTGATGAACAAAGTTTAGTGTAATGTATTGTTTGTTTAAGCTTCTAATAGCTTAGATAAAGGTTTAGGATCTTTTCCTGTTTTATTACAAATGGCATTCAGTCTTCCATTCTCTTACACCATCTCCATTCAGATAATATCTGATAAGATCAATTGTTGGAACTGGTTATTTCAGCTCAAAATTACTGGCTTATTTAAAGTTTTTGATATGTTTTATGTTATTGTGTAGTCATCATTAACCATAAAAAAATGAGGAATATTATTAGAAATAATATTCCTCATTTGCTATCTTCGTTTACCTTCCCTTAATAAACATCTGCACCCATGCCCCTTGGTAAAACCCAACACCAATGCTATCATATTCAGGTTTTAATATATTTGCACGATGGCCTGAAGAATTCATCCAAGCATTCATTACTTCCTGAGGTGTTTTTTGACCCTTTGCAATATTTTCACCTGCACTGGAATAGCTAATTCCAAAAGTCTTTAACATATCAAATGGAGAACCGTAGTTAGGACTTGTATGTGAAAAATAATTAGAATTAATCATATCTTCAGCCTTTTTCTGTGCGACATTTTTCACATCAGCACGATGAGTAAGCGGTTTTAATCCTGCTTTTGCTCTTTCTTGATTTACTAGTTGGACGACTTGTTCTTCAAACCCGCTAGGACTTGGTGCACTAGGTTTTAAGCGAATAACTTCCCCAATTTGCATATTTCTCGGTTCAATTGATGGGTTTAAAGCCATTAATTTTTTGTAATCCAATCCATAGCGTTGTGCTATGTACCAAAATGTATCCCCTTTGGACACTTTATAAAACTCGAAAGGCGGTTCATTAAATGTTTTAATTGCTCCGTGCGTAACAGTCGGGATGACCAATAAAAAAATCGCCATCGCCAAAAATAATTTTTTAAACATAATCTTCCTCCTTATTAATAGTTTTTCCACCATTCTAGTTTGGCTATTTTTTCAAATTGAATGCACGGATTGAAAAAATATATATATATAGAAACTATTGTACGCTTCTAACGAAACAAAACCTTTTATTGAAGTCTTTTTGGGTATTCTGTTTGATGTTGATTTTTACATACTTCTGAAAATGTTGTAGCATGTTTAGTATCCTTGTCATTTCCGTCAATCTTTATCGATGTTGACAAAGGAATTATTGCTTGTTTTAACAGGTCAATTTCATTTAAGATTTTTAATATATCTCCTTTTGTAGCTGGCTGCTTGACCTCTTTTAAAAGAGCTCCCAATTGACCATTCGGCTCCAACGTAGCAAACATAACATCATCAATACTCATTATACTTAATTGTCTTAATTTCATTTCAAGCTGATCTACTGTTAATCTAAGTTTTTTCAGTTGGTTTTCTTGTATTTCACCATTTTTTATTACTATCTTAGATTTGCCGGTAATAAACGTTTCAATTTTATCTGATTTTAATTGACCAATTTCTACTAGCACAAGGGTCAAAACCAATATGAGACCAACAAACAATGTATTCCAGATGTCTTTACCAACTAATGGTTGAACTAATAATGATCCAATACCAACCATAATGACAACTTGAGCAAGAGTCATTTGCGAGATTGATTTTCTACCTGCGATTCTTAATAAAATTGTACCACCGAGTACAATGATGACTGCCTTCCACAAAAGGTGTAAGTCCATTATATTTACCACCTTAAATTACCCGCATTTTTTATAGGTTTAGTTAAACATAGCCGTTTATGCGTAAAGGAGTAATAATTATATGATACAAAACAACAGAAGGATTCCCCTATTAGATATTATCCGTGGAGTTGCTCTTTTTGGTATTTTATTAGTAAATATGCAAAGTTTTCATTCCCCCCATTTCAAAAAAATATATTATGATATAACAATTAGTTATCATGGTTTAGAAGAATGGCTTTCGTTTTTTTTTCAACTATTTATTCAAATGAAATTTTATCCGATTTTTTCTTTCCTATTTGGATTAGGGTTTTACTTATTCATTTCAAAAAATAATGGTATTACACTCTTTGTGAAAAGAATGGCTTTCCTTTTAATTTTTGGACTTTTACATCTTATTTTTCTTTGGTATGGTGATATTTTACATCTCTATGCGATAACTGGATTATTTCTTATCGCTTTTCATAAACTTCCTGACAGGCATCTTATCTACTGGGCTTTCTCTTTACTAGCTTTTTATCATATATTACTTGGGGCATCTATCTTTATATCTGTTGATGATTCAACAGTCTCTCACCAGCAAAGACAAAACGTGTCTAGTTATTTTAGCGTTTATTCTGATGCTCCATATCTCGACATGGTTCTTTATCGATTAAAAGTTGAAGTACTACCTATTCTATATCAGCTTCCTATTGCAATGATTCCCATCTTAGGAATGTTTTTACTTGGCTTGTATGCTGGTAGGAAGAAATTATATACCCATAACAATACAAACCACATGTTTATACGGAAGTTGTGGAAAATTAGTTTTGTGATATCAATGCCACTAATTCTAATTAATGGACTGATTATAACTTCATATTTTGATGGTGGATCTAATGGGAAGAACCTTGTAGTGTTCCTTACAAGTTTAAGTGGAATCACACTGAGTATTTTTTATATGTCTTCACTTTTTTTACTTACCGAATATAAGAAAATTGCTAGCTTATTACACCCGTTTAGCTACATAGGAAGGATGGCTTTGACAAATTATTTGTTCCAAACAATAATCTCTATTTGTCTTGTTCGTTTTTTTAATATGTATGGAAAAATTGGACTCTTTAGTGGTACTATCATTAGCCTTCTACTATTTTACGCACAATTTATCATTAGTTATTTGTGGCTAACCAAGTTTCTCAATGGCCCAATGGAGTGGTTATGGCGTTCTTTAACCTACGGAAAATATCTTCCCTTTAAAAAACAGAAAAGAAATAAGTCGCCCTATAAAAGGGAAGGATAAAATATATGATATTCGGAAAAAATAGAGGAAATGATCAGAGGAGGTTTTTATGTGGATATAAATCGTGTGAAACAAATACTATCATCATCAGCAGATGTAAGAGTTTTGTATAATGGCAGTTCCATTTGGATTGATGAGTTGCATGAAGACCAAGAGAAGGTTACGTGTCATTTAAGAGGACCACTTGAGGAAAGAACTCAAGTTGCTATATCAGAACTAATTGAAGAATAAGAATTAATAGAAGTCTGACTACTTTGTATTCCGCTAAAGGGAGTCAGACTTATAATCTCATTACTTCTGTGTGAAGAGGTTACTATTCAATAGACTTCTTCAGTGAATAAAGGCTCTTTTCTAAAAGATTGTTGCTCTAGTACTTATAAAAATTTGGATTTTTATGATCTAAATTAATGCAATCTCCATAGAATATCAGAGTAATTTAGCGAAAAGTGCAAGAAGATATACTTAAAATATGTCCTTTGTACGGTAATCAACAATCTTTGGAAAACAGCCATAAAAAAAGATTCATTTCTTTAACTGATACCATCCTTTCATTTGAATCATTACTCTTCGTTTTTGTCATATCTTAAAAACCTAATCTCTAAAATAGAACTACTATCTAACATATTGAGAGGAAATTCTTAACTATTATACATATTGTAAGGAAAAAAGTGTATAATGTATGTAGTACAAAATCTCCTTACTAAAGGATGTGTCTAAATGAGATTTCAACAGCAAGTCGAAAAACCACCCGAGGTAACATTAAAGATATGGGCTTGTGGATCTGATGATTGTAATGGTTGGATGCGAGACAACTTTAAATCTGACGAAAAGCCTAACTGTCCTCTTTGTGGACACACTATGGTTGAAGAAGAACGTACTTTACCAGTGTTAGAGAATTTTTCAGCAGTAAGTCTAAAAAAAGAATAATATTATAATGAAATTTAATTTTTCAATTAGTGTTTTTTCACTATTGATTAGATGAGACTCACTTGATATGAGTTCACAGACAAAAACCACCATATGATTATTTGGTGGTTTTTCGTTTTTTAGATAGAGCTTACCTACGAGCTATTATTCATTATGACTAGTTCGCTAAGTTATTTTTGATTTGTTTCATACCGCTTTACCAAGTAGAACTATAAAAATAATCTTATTTATAACAGTAGCTTATTTTATAAACCAATAACTTTTGAGAGACATTTTACGGTTATTGACATAGAGGTGTAACATGTATTGGATAAATAACAATTTAGTTAATAACATATCAATCATTAGTATTAATCCTTATGATCCTGTCCTTGTGGAAAACATCCCCGAGGACTGGAGTCTGATTGGAAGAGGTAATTTCGCAGCAGTTTTTACACACCCTTCACTTGTTGGTAAAGTTGTAAAAGTTTATGCTGAAAATCGAAAAGGAATCGAAGAAGAAATAAGTGTATACAGACAACTAAGAGAACACGCCTCTTTTTCAAATCTCGAAGACTATGGTGATAGATACCTTGTACTAAAAAAGTTAGTTGGTATCACCCTTTATCAAGCGTTTAAAGATGGCATTTATGTCCCACAAACTGTGATAGCCGATGTAGACAATGCCATTTCATATGCTAAATCCCAAGGATTAAATCCTACAGATATACATGGCAAGAATATCATAATGAATGGTGGTAGAGGATATATTGTCGATGTATCTGATTTTTTAAAGCCTTACTCTTGCCCAAAATGGAACCATTTTAAAAAAGTATATTATTATTTTTATTTTCCTTTATTTAAGAAGATACACCTCTCTCTTCCTTATTGGTTTCTGGAGAGGATTAGAAAAGGCTATCAGTCTTATTTACTTCTTAGTGGCTATAGAAAAAAACAAGAATCATATAATCGAAAGTGAGCTCTAGAAAAATCCTCGTTAAGGAACTTATTAACGAGGATTTTTCCTTTTCATATTTACAAGGTCCTAAAAAATTACTCAGTAAAATTTGATCCCCTTGCTTTTTTATTAGTTGCGATAATAGCGTTTTGAATCATTGAATCCAACCCACTCGCCCTCAGAACATCAAGTCCTGCTGCAGTTGCACCACCAGGAGTTGTAACTTGATCCCTTAGTTCTAATGGTGATTTTCCTATTTTCAACATTTCAGATGAACCAATTACCATTTCGGTTACTAATTTGTGTGAAATTTCGTTTGAGACTCCGAGCTTTTCTGTTATGCCAATAAGTGATTCAACAAATTGATAAATAAATGCTGGTGCACTTCCTGTAACTGCTGTAAGGTTATGAATATCCGCTTCTGAACAAAGTTGTGAACTTCCAATCGAATTTACGATAAGATCCATTTGTTGTTTGTTTTTTTCTGTGACTGTTTTCCCAAAGGTATATAGAGAAATGGAGTGTCCTACTTGAGCAGCTGTATTAGGCATAATCCACCCTACAGCAGTGTCAGAAGGAAGTCTCTCCTCTAAAAATGTTGGATCAATACCTGCTGCGATTGTTATGATAAATTGGTTTGTTACAACGCCCTTTAATTGACCTAGAACTGATTCATGCGCTTCTGGAGGCATAGCGAGAACAATCATCTCTACTTCCCTAATTGCCCCTATCCAATCCTGGATTTGAATAGCACCATACAATTCAGATAGTTTTTGCAATCTTTCAGGATTAGAATGATTGGTTATGAACACATTATTTATTTGATCACTACTTTTATTATGTAAACCAGAAATAATCGCCTCAGCCATACGGCCCGCTCCAATAAATAATATGGAAGGCTTTCTCATAAAACCACCTCTTATTATTTTTATCTTATTACATAAAAAAAAGACGTCATAAAGACGTCTTTTTTGCGTATTGAGGCGAAAGACTGCACGCCACATCGTGCATTTTGCCAGTTGGCATGTCCGTCGGCTTACACAATTCAGCTCATCGCTATATTATTATATCACAAAATTAATTTAAATAAAAGAATGGTTTCGCAAAGATTGTTGTTTTTTTGGAGAAGGTCAATTCTATTGATTGTTAACCTTGTTTTTCCCTTAATTTGTGTTAGCTTGTAACCACTTTTTGATAAATGTTCTATTTTCATTGACATAATAAAATAGTTTCCTTTTGAAAATAAACAATCTATCTATTAGAGCGAGTGTTATTGCCACCTCGTTCCAATTTCTTGATAACATTCTTTATCATGATCACACGACGTTTTTTCTCCACCTTTTCGTCCGATATCTTCAAAAAACTCCGAATCATGGTCTTGAGCATTCGTGTTACCACCTTGACGACCAGCTTTTTCCCTACTCATTCTGCTGTTCTCGTTATTTATTTTGAAATCCTTCTTTAGGTTTTGATATTGTACACTTGTTCATATACCACCTATTACATACTTCAAACACTTCTGTCTAAAGCCAGGAGAATATGACTAAATACCTCGATAGTTAGCTAGATTCTTCTATGAAAAGAAAATCTTTTAGACAAGTTCTCGATCATTTTGTCATATAGATAGGGTAGACATGTTTTAAGAGGAGGGTCTCTGATGAAATTATTAATTATTAAAAAAAAATGGGTGCTAATTGTTTTTGCAGCTATCTTTGTCGGTGGTGCGTTTTATTACACTAATGAAACAGTTCCTACCTTTAAACCTGATCAGAAACAAAGTCAAAAACTGATCGTTAATATGGTAACTGGGGAATTCAAAACCACAACTGCTGATGGAAAGAAAATTGAAGCATATCGATGGGACCCTGGTACAATTGTAATTCCGAAAGATACAGATGTTTCTTTAAGTATTTTTGGAGTAAATGGAGAAGAACACCCATTTTACATTAAAGGAACAAACATAAAAGGAACTGTCAAAAAGGGTGAGGAAACAATCGTACCTTTATATTTTGAAGAAGAAGGCACATACCAGTTAATATGTGATATTCATACACATGAAGGTCACGGTGTTCCTATGACTGCTAATATTGTAGTTGATTAAAGTACTTTCCTAATAAGGTTTTTTCTCATGACTTATAAAAATCGCCCAATGGATTTTTATAGCAAATAACGATATATATAAAGCAGACCTTTTGTTGTAAAAACAGCTTTGATTATAAAAAAATTTCTTATCGGAGTAAAAAATGGTTTAAGTCATTAAAAATCAGGGTATTGGACTCTATAAAATTTATTAACAAAGGTGGTTTACTATTGCAGGTTATTTATAATGAGGAATTATATGAGGTCATTTATTCATACTCTAGTGGATATTACGAACTAAAAAGTGCTGACTCTGGAAACAGTGATGTAATATTAGTTCATCGATCAGAAATAACTCTAATAGAAACCATTAAGTAGATGAGTAAGCAGTAATTAATAGTACAATTAAACGTATTGAAAAAAAGGATGCGAATAAACAAAGAGACTCCCTTTGCAATTGCTAACGGAAAAGAGAATGACTGAGTCATTCTCTTTTTTTACTTTTTCTGCTTATAAGATTGTTTCAAATAGTTAATTAATTGGTCATCCTTGGCAAGACCCACTGAATATGACCTTTTTAAGAATCTTTCTGCCATGTCATACGATTGATATGCCTCTTTCAGCAAGACATGATTCTTTTCAATCACCCATTGCTCTTTCGCATCTTTGTAAAGGAGATATTGTTCATCAGCCTTATTTTCATAAAGAGCGCACCTCTGCTTGTTATTATAATGATTATGCCTTGCATCTTCTTTTAGTGGCTTGATACTAAATGGTTTTTCGATAAACACCTTATACGCTTCCTTGGTTAATTGGCAACCAGCTGCTTTAGCATGTCCACCACCACCGTACTTTGAGGCAAAATTAGAGACATCTATATCATCATGAATCGTACGGAAGCTAATTTTTTTACTACCCATATTCAAAATTGAGATACAATCTAAATGAGGATACTCCTTACCAAGTGCATTACCTAACTCAGAGTGATAAGATTCAGCATGGACAATACCAACACAAATGTCACCTATATAGGATTGAACTAATTCTCTTCTTTTTCGACGAATATAACGTTCGGTTTTTTTCTCTTCTATATCAAGTAATTTTTCTTCAAATTCATCAAATGAAAAATGTTCATCTTGTTTAAGTCGTTCCAGCATATTTTCCTCAAATTCATTAATAGATTGCATATATAAAAGATCATTTAGTCTTTTTGCCTTTATATTTTCTTTCTTTTCCCATTCCCACGTATCGTATTGTCTTACTAGCTCAACATATTCATCCAATGCTGTGGTTGAATGTATTAAATTTTGATTAACCAAATAACTGTAAAAAAGGGATGTTGCAGAAGCTAGCCTTCCTTCGGACTCTTCGACCTTTACGTCTCCCCATTCATATTGGTTAAAATGAAGGGCTGTCTTATGATGATCAATTAATTTTATTTTTCCACCTTTTGCAGAATATTCATTTAATCCTATTTCATTCTCTTTGTTTACGGATAAATCAGTTATGTAAAGTTGGTGACTTGTCTGATTTCCATGTTCATTAATGAATTTTTCAACTTGATAGTCAAGACTGTTGACTGAATGGTACTGTACATCTATGTTGTCTTTAAAAGCGTATTTGGCTAGAATTCCACAGCTCACACCGTCTAAATCATTATGCGTAAATAATTGATCTTGCATGGATTCACCTTCTAATTTCAACTTATTTTGAATTTCACTTTATTAAGTATTTGTTATACCTTATAGATACTATTCAACCGCAAAGGAATTATATCTAGTGTTCCATCAATTTATTCGTTCATTCGCCTACCAAGAATAAGTAGATCCCTTTCAACACCGTCCATATTAGCAATTTTTGGCAGGTGTGCCCACTTTTCAAAAAAATACTTTTCAAATAATTTAATACTCGGTTTATTATGTCCAAACACAAATGCTAATAATGTTTTGATCTCTAATGTAGCACTCTGTGATATTGCCTTTTCAAGTAATATACGAGCATAGCCTTTCCCATGTACAAGGGGATCTAGATAAATACTGACTTCTGCGGTGCCATTATAAGCTGGTCTCCCATAAAATGATTGGAAGCTTAGCCAACCCACAATCAATTTATTTTCTTCAATTACCCATAATGGACGATGATGCGAATTGTGATCATGAAACCATGATATCCTACTTTCAACCGTTATTTCAGATAAATCAGCTGTTGCGAGCTTTCCAGGTATAGAAGTATTATAAATCTCGATAATTTTCTCGAGATCTGCAAACCCGGCATCCCTAATGTTTATACTCATCTCACCCATATCCCTCTCCTCTTTCTTGATAACGATAACTAGCATTCTTTATTTTAAAGTTACGAATTATTCCCTTAACTTTTTTTGTTTATGCTAAGACTGAGTAGTCTAATTCTTAACATACGAAGAAAGATGACCCCTTGGCCACCTCTACATTTTAATAGGCTCTTTGTTCATCAATGAAAACAGCCTCTTATTAAGATTGCACCTCAAAATATTCTTTATAATAACCGCCAACTTTACCGGTATTATCTATTACAAAGAAAAATTCTTCAGTTTCATTTTGTACATCATACTGTTTACCAGTAGTTAGTGCATTGTTCACCATATATTTTTTTGCATTTGTATGTACACAGGTTACTTTCATAATTGGTGATGTCGACTGCCATGTTTTATGTATCAAATGAATCATTCCTCTCTTCTTTCTTCTTATTTTATATGATAATTAAGAAAATGCAAATTGCATGTTCATTCTGAAAATCGAGAAAAACTATTTCTTAAAAGGAGTGCAATCATGTTACAACCTCTTATCTCGCCCGCCCTAATGAATAATAGTGATAGTTAATTCGTTTTTTTTCCTTTAACATATCACGAAAACAGCATGCATACTCATAGTATGAGGTGAATAATCCTATGGTTTCAAAAGAGATGATAATCCGAGAAATTGAAACTAGAATAGAGAAGTTAACCAATTTACAATTAAATAATGGATCCTGGAAATTTTGTTTCGAAGGTGGTCTGATGACTGATGCATTTATGATTATTACATTAAGATCGTTACAAATTAAAAACGAAGAGGTTTTAATAAAGAAATTAACGGATAGGATTATACACTTACAATCTGAAGAGGGAACTTGGAAGGCATATCCTGATGAATTGGGTGGTAATCTATCTTCAACTGTCCAAGCATATACAGCATTGCTCTTTTCTGGTGATTATTATCAAGACCATCCTTTTTTAAAAAAGGCAGAAATTTTCATAAATAATAATGGCGGTATTTCCAAAACTCACTTTATGACGAAATGGATGCTAGCTGTTCATGGCTTATATCAGTGGCCTACATTCTTCTATATACCTATGACATTTCTTCTTCTACCTACAGCTTTTCCAATTAATTTTTTTCAGTTTAGTTCCTATGCAAGAATTCACTTTATTCCAATGATGATTGCTGCAAATAAAAAATTTACACTTCATTCGAAAAACACTCCGAACCTTGATCATCTTACTAATCGTTCCACATCTACTGCTGATATGAATGAATGGGATGTATTTGATCACGTTCGTTTTAACAAGGGGTTTGTCCATGAAATGTATAAACTCTATCACCTTCCGAAATATCTTCATCGATTAGGCTATGAGCGTGCAGAAAGATATATCCTTAAAAGAATTGAACAAGATGGAACGCTTTATAGCTATGCAAGTGCTACATTCTTTATGATCTATGGTCTATTAGCATTAGGTTATAAGAAGGATTCCCCCATCATAAAAACAGCAATAAATGGTTTAAAAAAACTGGTCACAGAAGAATGTGATGGGATTCATTTAGAGAACTCAACCTCGACCGTTTGGGATACCGCGTTAATTTCCTATGTATTACAAGAAGCTAACGTTGCGGTTCAAACACCCACGATAAAAAAGGCTACCAAATATATTCTATCGAAACAACATTCAAAAAAAGGGGATTGGAAGATCCACAACCCATCAATCCATCCTGGTTGCTGGGGCTTTTCTCATAATAATACAATTAACCCAGATAATGATGACACTTCTGCAGCGTTAAGAGCAATAACAAGAGAATCAATGACAAATAGAAAGCTAAGTCATGCTTGGTATAAAGGAGTGATATACTTACTTTCGATGCAAAATGCAGATGGAGGCTGGGCAG
Organism: Metabacillus sp. GQ13; assembly: GCF_059758525.1. Classification (NCBI taxonomy): domain Bacteria; kingdom Bacillati; phylum Bacillota; class Bacilli; order Caryophanales; family Bacillaceae; genus Metabacillus; species Metabacillus sp. GQ13. The sequence continues at coordinate 105,349 of NZ_JCAXET010000017.1, read as the reverse complement.
CTTTTGAGAAAAATACTGATTTTGAGCTTCTAACATACCTTCCTTTGGACAATTCAGGAGATGCTGCAATTGATCCTTCAACAGCTGATTTAACCGGTCGAACACTTGAGTTTTTTGGTAATTATGCGAACCTTACATTAGATCATCCTAGCATTAAAGCAGGTGTACGTTGGTTGGTAAACAATCAAGAGGGTAATGGTTCATGGTACGGTCGTTGGGGTGTTTGCTATATATATGGTACATGGGCAGCAATAACAGGTCTCATTTCCGTTGGGGTGCCAGTAAACTCCCCTACAATAAAAAGGGCAATAAAATGGTTAGAAGCTATCCAGCTTTCTGATGGTGGCTGGGGGGAATCATGCGAAAGTAGTGTCGAAAAACAGTATATCCCACTACAGTTTAGTACACCTGCACAAACATCATGGGCATTGGATGCGATTATTCAATCAGGAGGTAAGAAGAGAGATTCCGTAAAAAAAGGACTTACATGGTTACTCCAGGAATCTAAGCAAAAAAATTCATTAACGTATCCAACTGGAATTGGCTTACCAGGACAATTTTATATAAATTATCATAGTTATAATCAACTTTTCCCTCTGTTAACACTAGCACACTTTCTTAACAATCGGTAAATCTGATTTTATGTATGTAAGGAAGTTAATGACATTCCATTAACTTCTAGTTGGTCCAAAGAGCCGTAAACCAGGTACATTAGAGTGTTTATCTCTTTCAGAAGGAAGAGTGCTTCCTTTTTCCTTCTTGTATGAAAGATGTTCCCATTTTGAAACGGCATGTTCAAAATCTTCATTCGATATTTGTTTTGTTGCTAGTAAAGAACATAACATAGCGTATCCGATTGGTCTTGTGTCTACTTCTATATTTATATAAATATCAACATCTGAATTTCCACTTCCGCCAATAGTTGAATGATTATTATCTGGATCTTTATTCGCTACTCTATTAAATGAGTGTATAGAACTATCACCATTGTTTCCTTTTTGCATATAAATAGCTATCCACCTTCTTTGAATAAAAGAGGTGGGAACGGTATATCCATTCCCCACCATCATATTAAAATTACTTTATTTAATAACTATTCTTAGTCATTATTATTATCTTGATCGTTATTTTGTTCGTTATCCTGATCGTTATCCTGATCCTGTTCAGAATCAGCTGTTGCTCTTGATCGAACGCGTGAAGTAGAATCAGAGTTTGAATCTACATTTACATCTACGTTAACTTTTGCATTACCCGAATTATATACATTTGCATTATTTGTATTTTTATCAACTGTTTTAATATCGTTTTCGTTGTCAACGTCTGTATCATTTTTTAACCAATTATCATTTTCAAAATCTACATCTGAACGACTCTTACTTTTCGAATCACCCGATTTTGCTTTTGAATCACCAGAATTTGCTTTTGCTTTCGCTTTCGCTTTCGCTCTAGAATCACCACTTTTGTTGCTATCGTCACTATTACTTCTTCCTGGGAACCATAAGTTACTCATAATTTATTCCTCCTTTCATTGTCTTACTAGTACTATATTCAAATTCTATGAATATGAATGGACGAAATCACTGATAAAAGAATGGAATTTTATTTAAGAATGAAAATATCAGGGCTGTTTAATAGCTTCCTAGTTTTTAGATATTAATTGTATAAGCTTATAAAACTTTATCTATATTGACGCTACTAGACAAAAGTTTAACAATTCTCACCTTTTCTTAAAAAAATCTTATTTGTTGATTCCCTAAAAAATCAACCTTTTGAATCACAAGCATATATTGTCAACGACTGTATTTAAGGAGGGATTGGCTTGTCGGAAGATTACAATAGTAAAATGAGACACTGGTGTGAGGAAATGTTAGAGAGTTATGATCGTTCATTTAACGAATTACGTGAATACGTGGATAGAAATGAATTAGAAGAATGGAAACAACAAGTAACCGTATTTAAAGAAGATTTAATGGCGGAAAATACTCTACCCTTTATGGAGATTTATGATCGCGCAAACAAATTATACTTACAATTTGATGCTTACCTCGATATTCAAAATGAAAGTGAAACAAATGAAAGTCTACGTATTCAAGCCGGTACGGTTCCAATTGGTGAACATACACTTCCACCACTGCCTTACGATTATGATGCATTAGAACCTTATATTGATAAGGAAATTATGAGACTTCATCATGATCAACATCATAAGGGCTATGTAGAAGGTTTAAACAAAGCAGAAAAACAGATGCAACAAGCCCGTTTGAGTAATAATTATAGCCTAATTAAACACTGGGAAAGAGAAGCTGCATTCCAAGGTGCAGGACATTACCTTCATACAATTTTTTGGAATATCATGAGTCCTAATGGTGGAGGTCAGCCTTCAGGAATATTAATGAGGGAGATTATTCAATCTTTTGGTAGCTATGAAAAATTTAAGCAGCATTTTACAGAAGCAGCAAAAAATGTAGAGGCAGTTGGGTGGGCTATTTTAGTTTGGTCTCCTCGCTCCAGACGATTAGAAATTCTTCAAGCTGAGAAACATCAAAATCTAAGTCAATGGGATGTGGTCCCAATACTTGTTTTAGATGTCTGGGAACATGCGTATTACCTTCAGTATAAAAATGATCGGAAAAAATACGTAGATAATTGGTGGAATATTGTAAATTGGCGAGAGGTAGAAAGACGTTTTCATGAAGCACAACAATTAAAATGGCAACCTTTTTAACAGGGTCTTCCTAGAAAAGTGCCGGCGCTAGTTTAGCGACGTATAAGATAAACAGGAAGTTCGAAAAGCGAAAGCGAAAACAATTCGATGTTAACTCTTATTGAATAAGGCATGTGAAGGTCATTAGTCGCCTAGAGTTTGCAGCTATACACCAATCCTATACGTAATGAGCGCATTAAAATTCGAGAGTAGTATAAAAAAGGGAGATGACAAAATTAAGTCATCTCCCTTTTTTTAGGATTCAGTTGTAACGTCGTTTTATATAATACCTAAACTATCTAAAAATACTAAAATGATGATAATTGGCGCTAGATATTTTAATAATACATACCAAATAACAAAAAGTTTTTTACTAATCGAAGATCCTTGAGATAACTCATTAAAAAGAGTTCCCTTAGATAGTTTAAGTGGTACAAAAATTGAAATTAGTAGTGCACCCAGAGGCATCAAAATATTACTAACTAAAAAGTCAGCTGCGTCAAAGATTGATTCATCAAAAATCGTCACATGACTTAAAATACCATAAGATAATGCTGAAGGAATACCAACAATAAAAATGCAAATTCCTATCAGCCAGGAAAACTTCTTCCGTTTCGATTCAACACCTTTTGCCAGTGGAGCCACGATAATTTCAAGCATAGAGAAAGCTGATGTTAATGTTGCAAATAAAAACAATAGTAAAAAGGCTATTAAAAAGAAAACACCAAACGGCATTTGGTTAAATACAATTGGCAGTACATTAAATAACAATACTGGTCCTGCATCAGGTGCTAAACCAAATGAGAATACTGCTGGAAAAATAGCTAATCCTGCTAATAGAGCTACTAATAAATTTAAGCCGACAATAGAAATAGCAGCTTGTGGAAGATTCTCCTTTTTCGATAGGTAAGAACTGTACGTAACCATTACAGATACCCCAACACTTAAAGCAAAAAACGATTGACCCATCGCATATAAGATCGTCTCAGATGTTAATTTTGTAAAGTCTGGTTTAAGGAAAAATATAATACCTTCCATAGCTCCATCTAATGTGATGGATCGAACTATTAAGATTAAAAATATAATAAAAAGGGCAGGCATCATCAAGCGACTCGCCTTCTCAATACCATTTGAAACTCCCTTAGAAACAACAAATATCGTTATCAATAAAAATAATAGCTGGGCAAAAACAGTTAATCCTGGATTAGAGATACTTTGTCCAAATAAGTCACCGTATTCTTTATCTGTGAGTCCACTTAACCCTCCAGTTAACCCCTTAAATAGATAAATTAAGACCCATCCACCTACCACACTATAAAATGATAGTAAGATAAAACAAGTAACAATCCCTAATCGACCAATCACATGCCATGAAGAATTTGGGACAATTTGTTTATAAGATTGAATTGCATCCTTTTGAGTGCTTCTTCCAATTATAAATTCACCTACTAATAGTGGCAAACCTACCAATAAAGTGAATAATATAAAGATTAATAAAAAAACACCACCCCCACTAGTACCCGCAACATATGGGAATTTCCATATAGCTCCTAGACCTATTGCGGAGCCTGCAGCAGCTAGAATAAAAGCTACCTTTGAAGACCATTGCTCTACATTGTTCCCCACAAAATCACCTCGATGTTTTTTCCTGTATGCTAGTTAGATTAGTCATGATTTTGTATAAATCAATCTAATAACCAATACCTCACAAACAAATATATAGGTTATCATTTTAACATTTTACCACTATAATTTAAATTGCTAATTTTTTAAGAATATATCTCCATGATAAAAACAAATAAAATTCATTTATCAATAATCGAATTTGGTTATTCCCACCACAAACTATCAGGCTAGTAAAAAAGTTCAAAAAAAAGGAATGATGGGAACCACCATTCCTTTTTTCCTGTCTAGGAAATTATAAAATCCTTATACTTTGGATAACCACTTCAACATTCTGCTCCAGTAGTCAGACTTTGAATAAGTAGGATGCCTTGGATAAAAGCCTGTTTTTTTCTATTAGCCCTCTAATAATAAAGATTCTGGATCTTCAAGAAGTTCTTTAACTGTAGCTAAAAAGCTAACAGCTTCTTTTCCGTCAACAATACGATGATCGTACGAAAGAGCGATATACATCATAGGTCGATTTTCCATTCGTTCTGCATCAATAGCAACTGGACGCAGTTGGATTTTATGCATTCCAAGGATACCAACTTGCGGGCCATTTAAAATTGGTGTTGATAACAATGAACCGAATACTCCACCATTTGTTATCGTAAATGTACCACCTTGTAAATCACCTAAAGCTAGTTTATTATCACGAGCCTTTAAAGCAAGATTTAATATCTCTTCTTCGATACCAGCAAAGTTTAAACGATCTGCATCACGTACTACTGGTACAACTAGACCTTCTGGTGCTGATACAGCAATTCCAATATCATAAAACTTTTTCTTTAAGACTTCATTGCCTTGGATTTCAGCATTTAATAATGGGAATTGTTTTAATGCTGCTACAACAGCTTTTGTAAAGAATGACATAAATCCTAAACGGACATCATGCTGTTCGAAAAATTTATCTTTACGACGCTTACGAAGATCCATAACAGCAGTCATATCAATTTCATTAAATGTCGTTAACATTGCAGCTGTTTGTTGTACTTCAACTAAGCGATTAGCAATAGTTTGTCTACGTCTTGATAGTTTTTCACGCTCTACAGGTTTACCCGGTTGTTCTTGAGCAACAACTTGTTTCACAGGCGCCTTTGGAGTTGAAGGTGCTTGCTCCGTTGAAACAGGCTTTTCTGAATGTGCTTCAACATCATGTTTACGAACACGGCCAAGTGGATCATTCACCTGAACTTGTTTTAAATCGATCCCTCGTTCACGAGCTAGCTTTCTAGCTGCTGGTGAGGCAATTGTCCGTTGTTTGTTATCTTCATCTTTTTCAGCAACAACCATTTTTTCAGGTGTTTCTTCTTTATTCTCTTTTACAGATGCTGTTTCCTGTTCTGTTTTTGTAGACTCAGATGAAGCTTTACCACTTTCATCTATAACCCCTATTATTTCTCCAACTTGAACCGTATCTCCAGATTCTTTGTGTAATTCCTTTAAGACTCCTGAAAATTCAGCAGTTAATTCTACATTCACTTTATCTGTTTCAACTTCTAATAGATACTCACCTTTTTCAACTGCATCGCCTGGATTCTTAAGCCATTGAGCAATTGTTCCTTCAGTAATAGATTCTGCCAGTTCTGGTACTATAATCTCAGCCATTTTGGTTCCCCCTAGAGCACTTGCTTACTAGTAGCTCTCGCTGTTAATGTATTGTAAGTCATTAACAGCGAATAATGATTGAAAGCAAGTCCTTATTTTTCACTTTGTTATATAGCAAATGGTCAGTTACTTATTCCATGTTAATGCTTCTGTTACAATTCGGTCTTGGTCTTTTTTGTGGATATTTGGATCACCTTCTGCAGGACTTTGTCTTCTTCGTCTCCCTATATATTTTACAGGGACGCCTTCTGGTGCAATATCACGCAATCTAGGATCAATAAACAACCAAGCACCCATGTTCTGTGGCTCTTCTTGAACCCAAGCAATTTCCTCAAGATTTACTAAACGATCGAGAATGGATAAAATAATCTTTTTAGGGAATGGATATAGCTCTTCCACCCGCAAGATATGAACACTGTCTTGCTCACCTTCAAGAGAATTTAATTTATCTGTCAAATCAATTGATACTTTCCCACTACATAACACCAATCTTTTAACTTTTTCAGGAGATTTCCCTAGCCCTGGTTGTTCTATTATTGGTCTAAATTCTCCTTCACTTAGCTCTTGAAGTGATGAGATCGTTTGTGGATTTCGTAATAAGCTCTTAGGTGTCATAATAACTAATGGTCTTACTTCTTCACGTTTTAATAAATCAGCCTGACGGCGTAAAATATGAAAATATTGAGCAGCACTAGTCAGATTTGCAACCTGCCAGCTATCTTCTGCAGCTAACTGTAAAAAGCGTTCTAAACGTCCACTTGAATGCTCTGGACCTTGCCCTTCAAAACCATGTGGTAATAGCATGACTAACCCAGATTTTTGTCCCCATTTAGCTCTACCTGCAGCAATAAATTGGTCAAAAAATACTTGGGCAGCGTTTGCAAAGTCTCCATATTGTGCTTCCCATAATACCAATGTTTCAGGTGCATACACATTGTATCCATATTCAAAACCGATGACAGATCCTTCTGAAAGTGGACTGTTGTGAACAGCAAATGAAGCTTTGGCATTTGGTAAACGATGAAGCGGCGAGTAAAAATCTCCCGTTTCAACATCATGTAAAACGATATGTCTCTGTGCAAAAGTACCACGTTGTGAATCTTGTCCTGATAATCGGATAGGTGTGCCATCTTCTAAAATGGATGCAAATGCTAAAGCTTCACCTAATGCCCATTCTACTTTGCTATCTTCAGATAGCGACTTTGCTCGTTTTTCTAATATTCTTTGAAGCTTAGAAAACACATTAAAATCTTCCGGCCATTTCACAAGTTCATCATTTAATTTCAGTAACTGTGATTTATTTACAGATGTTTTTAAGTCTGGTAAGCCACTGTTAACAAATTTAGGCAATTTAATTTCGTGAACCTGTGCTACTTTTTTATCTGGAACTTTTTGAAAGGCTTTTTCAAATGTTGATTGGATATCTTCATTTATTTTCTCAATATCTGCTGACTTTAAAACACCTTCATCTTTTAGTCTATCTCCATAGATTTCACGAACTGTTGGATGTTTTCTAACCTTTTCATAAAGCTTTGGCTGAGTCATTGCTGGTTCATCCATTTCGTTGTGACCAAAACGTCTATAACCTATTAAATCAATAAGGAAATCGCTTTTGAATTTATTTCTGTATTCCATGGCAATATAAACAGCTGCTAAGCAAGCCTCAGGATCATCAGCATTAACGTGGACAATCGGTATTTCATAGCCTTTTGCTAAGTCACTTGCATACTTAGTAGAACGCGAATCACGACTTTCCGTTGTAAAACCGATCATATTATTTGCGATGATATGTATCGTTCCACCTGTTTGGTAACCTGTCAACTTATTCATGTTAAGAGTTTCAGCGACTATTCCTTCTCCAGGAAATGCAGCGTCCCCATGAATTAAAATTGACATAGATGCATTAACATCTTGCTTAGGGTATCCTTTTTCAGTCCGTACTTCTTGTGCAGCACGAGTATAACCTTCAATAATCGGATCAATGAATTCTAAATGGCTCGGATTGTTACCTAACGTTATTTTTGCCCGAACTGTATTATCATCCTTTATTTGTTTATTCGCACCTAAATGATATTTAACATCACCGCTCCAACCATAATTAATACCTATTGAACCTTCGGATGGAACTAATTCTTTATTTGGTGCATGACGAAATTCAGAGAAAATAATTTCATATGGTTTTCCAAGTACATGGGCTAACACATTTAAACGACCACGATGAGCCATTCCAATATTTATCGTATTGGTTCCTACTTGAACACCGCTAGAAATCAATTCGTCTAAAATTGGAACTAGCATGTCCAATCCTTCGATCGAAAAGCGTTTTTGTCCTACAAATGTACGATGGAGATATTGTTCAAAACCTTCAACCTCTGACAATCTCTTTAGTATAGCTGTACGCTTAGCGTTTGATAGTTCATGAAAGATTGTGCCTGATTCTACCATTTTTACTAACCATGTTTTTTCTTCATAGTTATGTACATGAGCAAATTCAAATGCAATCGAACTTTTATATACTTCTTTTAAGTATTGGTAGGCTTCTAACCCATTTGTTACATGTTCTGGTGCATCTTTACATAAAAGGTTTACAGGTATTTCTTTAAGGTCTTCCTCTGTTAAATCGTATTCTTCTAGTAATAGAAATTCATTTTTTTCAGTATTTTCTTCTAACGGATAGATTGATGCATTTAGATGTCCATAACGGCGAATATTCGTCGCTAAATTGACTGCTTCTGCAACTTTAGTCATTTTATCAGCATTAATAGATTCATGCTCTGCTGATGTTGTCATTTGATTAGTCTGTATAGAAGGAGAACCCCAATCATCAAAAATTTCTTTTAATTCTATGTCAATAGAGTTTGGATCTACTTTATAACGATCAAATTGCTCCATGACATAGCCGAGGTTTGGACCATGGAATTCTTCCCAAGGGAATTTCCGCTTAAGTGTGCCTTCTGACATCTAACATTACCCCCAACTATTCTTTAAATGATCAGAAATTCTTCTGATGCTTAGGAAGGATAAATATTATCCTACAATATTATTTGTTGTTGCAAGTATAGTAGCATGATATTAAAACGCTTCCAAGACTATTTTAACATTGCTAAGTCTACATTCCAAGCAAGTTTCAATAAAAAAAGTCAAAAAATATAATCTTTTTACCCAACCTCTGACCTAAGATGAAACTGTTTTGAATTATCAGAATTGTCAAACTAAAAACTTGCTATTACTTAATTCCATCATACACCAAATTGTCTAAAAAAAGCACAATATTTATTATATTAAAGTATATATATTTGTGATTTTACAGATAGATCTGCGTTAACGAGTTCTATTACTTTCAAACAACCCATTTACCAAATAATGCCTCTAGTATCTTGTATAGATCTAGAGGCAATTAATAGATTATATCGTCTTTAATAATAGTCGTTTCAACAAAGGGAATAGCTTATCAGGTAGCTCTTCGATTTTATCAACAAAAACACTATACTTACCATATATATTTTGAATTGTTTTTTTTGTTGCCTCATCAATTTCACCCTTGGATAGAAAAACGTTCATAACTTCTATACCAAGCTTTCTGGCTTCTAGCACTGCTTCATGTGTATCGATAATACCATTTCTTTCATAACCCATTGCTGCCGGTTCACCGTCAGAAAATACTAGGAGAAATTTTTGTTTTTCATTTCGTTTCATTATCTGTTTTGTCATATGTCTAATTGCATAGCCATCACGATTGTCTTCCTCAGGTGAAAGTTGCATAATCTCAGGTCCTGATTTCTGTTTGATGGAATCTTCATAAGAAATGACCGTATGAAAGTGATTTGGTTGTTTTGTTTTAGAAGCTTCATTCGTATCTTCCCAAAATCCAACAATTTGATGAGAAACCGAAACGGACTTAAGTGTTTCATGAAATAGGATAATCCCCATTTTCGTTTGTTCAATCTTATCGAACATTGATGCAGAGCAATCTACTAATAAAGTAAATACTGCATCAATTTGTGGGGACTTCTCTTGCTTTTTATAAAAAAGTTTCGGATTATCATCTGTTAATAACCTTAAAAGCTTATTATTAAGTCTTCCAATATGAAGATCAGTCCTTGGAAGTGTTCTTTTATGCTCTAATGTTTTCTGGATCATCAGTTTTAGTTTATTCTGAAATAACAAAACATGATTACGGTCGCGATTATAGTTTTCGATTTCACTTGCTATAGGTGGTCTAGCTGAAATGAATATAGGAAAAGCATATTTATTTTCTTTCCCATATTCAAAATTCCCTGCGACTTCTCGCTCATCACTTTTATTTTCAAGTGCCTCTAGCTTTGAATAATCGTTCTTCTTTGCCTTTTTCGAAGTCCCTTGTATCATTGCTAGAGCTTGATCACCATCATCACCTTCACGGACTATCCCATCGCCATTAATTGTCGTGTTGGTTCCTTGTTCTAAATCAAACTGTAAAAAACTTTTTGTAGGTTTACTTGTCTCACTATGCCAAGTCGGTAGTTTATCCTCATGTACATCTTCATCACCTTTTTTGGCATCCTGTAGTACATCTTTGTTTTTTAACTTTGATTTCCGTTTTATTTCATCAAAAATATTTTTATTTTGAATAGAATCATATGGTAAATCTGGTAGATAAAAATACGTATTTAGCATATCCTTTTCCAATATTTCGATTAAAACATCACAAATAGCTAAAACGATCTCTAAAACTTCCTTAGTTTGTTTAGCTTCATATACTTGGACTATTTTAGATTCTATAAATGGTAATACACGATCTAAAGCAATCGGTAAATCAGGATGTCGTTCTAATGGAGATTGTGCTGTTAGGCGTAAATAAAGTAAATTAAAAAGAGCATCTGTCATAATATTCCGTTCTAAATGAATAGTAAGCTGACTTTCAAAATATTTTCTATATAAGCTTCTTCTTATTTCAAAAGCTTTTGTTGTACCAGGTCGCTCTTTTTTACATAACTCTTCAATACGAATATCCTCAAGCAATATACATAATTGTTTTGAAAAACTTAATAGCTTTTGCTTCTTAGCCTTTTCGATAAACAAACCAATTTCTGTATAATCGGTGTAATAAAAATTGCCAATACTCCTTAAAAAAATGTCACTCTTTAACGCCAGAACAGATTCACTCTTTTCACGATGGTCCCAAAAATGACTTACATAAATTTTTCTATCTATAGGATCTAGATAGGACTGAACACTATAGTCAACTTCTATATCTTTACGTTTTGTAAGTGCTTTTGCAAGATCTGAAAGTTCCATGAATAGGAAGGAATCAACCTGTTGATCATTAAATTTAATAAATCTCATCGTAAGAACCTCACTCGAATAAAGTTTCTGCTAGATTTCGAATAGCAGCTTTCTCTCTCTCATCCTCGAGCTTATCAACTATGCTTCGTTCGATTGCACGAAGTGGTGGTAAATATCTAGCTAAATCACAGGTATCTATTAACGCACGTATCGATGCTGCTTCCTCTGATACTTGTCCGTTATATACAAGTACGAGTAAATCAGCTGACAATTTTGTAAATGAATCTAATAAGGACTCCTCTTTAAGCTTAGACTGTTGTTGTAAGACTTTTTTTAATTCTGGACCTTGAATGTAAGGAACATCAATAACCACAAAGCGGTTCTTTAATGCTTCATTTAATGGAACAGTTCCAACATACCCTTCATTTATAGCTGCAATGACTCCGAATGATTCATCAGAGTTAATAACTTCACCTGTAAAAGGATTTGTAATCCTTCTACGATAATCTAACACTCCATTTAATATTGGTAATGTCTCGGGTTTTGCCATATTGATTTCATCAATATAAAGTAAATGACCACTCTTCATCGCTTTTACAACTGGTCCATTAATAAATTCTATTGTGGTAGACCCATTATTGTTTTCAATTGTTTTAAAACCTAATAAAGCTTCTGCATCCATATCAATCGAACAATTAATACTATGCATTGGCTGGTGAAACAAGTAAGATAATGTTTCTGCAAGCTTTGTTTTGCCAGAACCTGTTGGTCCTTTCAGCAGTATATTTTTACCTATTGATAAAGCAATCATTGCATCTATTAAAATCGATTCATTTGATGGAGTAAATCCACCCTTCCCAATCAACAAAGTATCATCTTGATTTACCGATCTCGAATAACGATCACTTATTAAGGCTCTTATTTCATCTGGTAAATTAAAAGATTGTAAATTATCCATATATAATCCTACTTTCATCTGCTATCTGCATTACTTATGAATCATTATAAAGCTTTGATATATTACACTAAAAAATTCTAACCAAGCATGAGTATACTAGAAATAAGAGTAGTATTCAAAGAAAACGGAAGGAATTAGAGGGTAACCGATGAACTTAATAAATACTTTTAACTTCAATATAAATTCTTAAACTGAGCGATTTCCAGAGTAATTTAGCGTAAAGAGTACGATAATATACTAACAACGTGTTCACTAGTACTTTGTACGGAAAACAACAATTTACGCGAAATTAGACTCCAAATAAAAAACCTCAAAAAGAACCTAAGGTAGGTCTTTTTGAGGTTAAACTCAATTAATTTGTGAATCGCTTAGCACCTAAGTACCGCTCTTTCCAATACGAATTATTTAAATTCGAGATTGTCACACCCGAACTGCTCGCATGAATAAATTCATTATTTCCTAAATAAATTCCCATATGTGAGGGACCTGCTTTATAGGTTGTAAAATAGACAAAATCACCTACAGAAGGCGAACTAATAGACTTCATCATATCCCAATATCCCGCAGTACTTAAGCGTGAAACAGATGTAACTTTATTTAGCACATAATAAATATACCCACTACAATCAAAACCTGAAGGCGTATTCCCAGCCCAGCGATATGGTACTCCCATTAAAGATTTTGCTTCACTAATCATTTTATCAATTTTAGCTGATGAACTAGGGGTAGAAGGAGTGACTGTATTGTTAGTATCAGGCTTTATTATTTCTTTGCCCGACAGCTTTAGAACCTGACCTATCTTTATTAAATCTGACTTTAAGTTATTTGCAACTTTTATTTCTGCTACTGTTAACTTATATTGATTGGCAATTTTCCAAAGTGAATCACCTGGCTTTACAGTATACGTAACATTACTAATTGACCCTGTCTTCGCAGGGGCACTTACTGATGATCCATCGTTTACCGGGCTCTTAACTACTTCACTTTTCACTTTTAGAGTTTGACCTATTAGAATCAGATCACTTTTTAAGCCATTAAGTTTTTTTAATTCATTTACTGTTGTGCTATAAGACCTAGCAATAACCGATAATGAATCTCCAGATTTCACTTTATATGTTATTGTTTTTGATGTCGTTGTGTTAGTTGGTTTACTAACTGTTGGAGCCTTTACAGACGTATTGTTACTCGTTTCGCCTGGTATTTCTAATACTTGTCCAATCCTTAATAAATCCGATGATAAGCTATTGATACTTTTTAATGTTTGAACAGAGGTATTGTAATCCCGAGATAATCCCCAAAGAGTATCCCCACTTTTCACTTTCACTTCCTCTGCAGCCGCAAAGGATGTAAACAAGGATGATCCTACTACAGCAGTTGCTGTCAATCCAATCAATTTTTGTTTCATTATAAACAGTACCTCCTAGGTTTCTATACAAAAATTAGTTTAATAGATTATTAGAATAAAAACTACAAAAATATGAGGAAAAAGGTCCAAAACAGCCAAAAATAGGTAAATAGATACATAACTTTATCATTATAATCATACATAACCTTACATGAAATGACAATCATTTCTTCAAGATAGATAGTGAGAAATGAAAAAAAAACAGAATCTATTAAAATTCTGTCCTCGAATAGACCTAATTGTTGTTAGTAGGAAATTTTCATTAATGGATTCTAGTTCTGTTTAACTAGATGATTGATTTTCGACTTTTTGATAGCACTCCCACTTCAGTATATGGTTAGTAACTTTAAATAATTTTTTACGAAAGAACGATTTTCGAAAGCTAGTTTTATTCCATGGAGATTACTAAGTGGAAATATCCCCTATCATCTAGCAATCTCTTCATCATTTCAATTTGTTCAATATCTGACTTGATGAAATGTATGATGATTTTTTCTATAAACGTATGATTCGTTTTTTCCGTGATAGCTTAAGTTTTGTACCGATTAAGCAAAAATGTAAAACAATTTACATTTTCTCATGTATTCTTTCCAATTTTTTCTCCATACTATTAATGGAGGTTTTGTTAAATGATTACACAAAAAGTGCTTCAATATACATTTAGTATATTTGGGGTTTTATCTTTAGGCTTCTTTTATTATCAAATGTTTAAAGGAGAATCTCGCAACGACGATAAAAAATCAAAATAGATATCATTTTGTTTCTATCATGTTATAATCTCTTAGTCCAACATGAAGAAACGAGGTATTTCAATTGAAAAGAACTGCAACAAAAAGAGATAAAATCATTCTATTTTCAAGCATCTTATTTCCAATCCTAGTAACTCAGCTTGGTTTGTACTCTATGAACTTTTTTGATACGACTATGTCTGGAAAAGTTCATCCAAATGACCTAGCTGGGGTTGCAATTGGTTCTAGCATCTGGGTCCCTGTATATACGGGATTAAGTGGAATTCTTCTATCAATTACACCAATAGTGGCTCAATTAATAGGTTCAAAAAACAAGCAAGAAGTACCGAAAATGGTTGTCCAGGGCTTATATTTAAGTGTCGTTATTTCAGTTATCGTTATCATTCTAGGTTATTTTGCATTAGATCCTTTGCTAAACAACATGGGTTTGGAACAAGAAGTCAAACATATTGCTAAACAATATTTAATAGCATTGTCTTTTGGAATTCTTCCATTGTTTTTTTATGCTGTTATCAGATGTTTTATTGATGCACTAGGCTTTACTAGAGTCACGATGTTTATTACACTTTCGTCATTGCCGATTAATTTTGCACTTAATTATTTATTTATCTTTGGAAAGTTTGGATTTCCTAGGCTTGGTGGGATAGGGGCAGGTATTGCTTCTGCCATAACATATTGGTGTATTACAGGTATAGCCGTTTTCATCGTTATGAAACAAATACCTTTTAAAGACTACAAAGTATTTAAAACTTTCTATTCTATATCTATCAAATCTTGGTCTGAAATATTAAAAATCGGTGTACCTATCGGACTAGCAATCTTTTTTGAAACAAGTATATTTGCAGCAGTTACCTTGTTAATGAGTCAATATAATACGATTACAATTGCTTCACACCAGGCAGCTATTAACTTTGCTTCGTTTCTTTATATGCTTCCACTTAGTATATCAATGGCTCTAACAATTGTTGTCGGCCATGAAATTGGTGCGAAACGTTTTAAAGATGCCAAGTTATACAGTTATTTAGGAATTGGCATGGCACTTTTCCTCTCTGTGCTTTCTGCCGGATTGATCTATTTTTTCCGTCCTGAAATCGCATCAATTTATACATCTAATGCATCTGTTCTTCAGCTAACCCAAGACTTTTTAATCTATGCGATTTTCTTTCAGTTGTCAGATGCAATAGCAGCTCCAATTCAAGGAGCATTACGAGGATACAAAGATGTTAATGTTACATTTATTATGGCTTTAGTTTCCTATTGGATTATCGGATTACCTGTTGGTTATCTACTTGCCAGTTATACAACGTTAGATGCTTTTGGTTATTGGATCGGTTTGATTTCAGGACTCGCAGCTGGAGCAATATGCTTATCAATAAGATTACGTGTTATTCAGCTCAGAAATGAAAGAATGATATACCAAAAAAGCTAATTCACTCAGTGAATTAGCTTTTTTGGTGGAGAAAAGGGGATCGTATCTCCTATTATAATGTTCTAGAACTTGATTATTTAAAATGGGCCTTATTTTTTAAATTGATGTTAATCATTCCATTTATACGTATAATATACTTCTTTCTCAAACCAATTCAGCGCTTCGGGTACCTTATTTAATAACTTTTCTTCCATTTGTTTAAGCATTCCTTCCGTTTGGGAACGGTGGGCCTTTAATGCTTTTAATTTTATGTCAGCTACATCAGTAATATTAATCAAAACATCAGGTTCGCCAATGATTTCAACACGATTTTTTGTAATTCCCATACAATAAGTCAATGGTCGTTTTTCAATTGGACGACGTTGCAATGCCCTAATAACCGCTGCACCGCACGCATCATGATCTGGATGTACACCATGACCAGGATAAAACGTTACAATAAGTGTCGGTTCCAATTCATCAATCAGCTTTTCCATCACATCTGCTAATTCTTCATCATTTTCAAATTCAAGCGTTTTATCTCGCAGTCCAAGCATTCTTAAATCTTGGATATCCATCGCCTTACAGGCATCCTCTAATTCCTTTTTACGAATAAGTGGAAGTGATTCTCGATTTGCGAAAAGGGGACTTCCCATATTTCTTCCCATTTCACCTAACGTACCACATGCATACGTTACAGGAATTCCTGCTTTTCTCTTTTGAGCTATTAGTCCTGCAACACCGAAAGATTCATCATCCGGATGCGGTAATATAACTAGAACATGTTCTCTCATCTTCATTCTCCTCTGTACCATTTATTTGGATAAAGTTCTTATCAAAGCATTCGAACGACTTTTAATAGTGAAAAGGCTTTTCACTTATTTGCAGAGCAATAGCTAACTGTCCTTCTGAGTTATGACCAGCCATTAACAATTGATTTTCATCGTTATAAACCCAATCAGTCAACCCTTCCGCATAAATCCAACCTTCATCCATTTTTAAACCCACTCGAAATGGGCCATTCCCTGTTATTTTAGCTTGATTATATATCACCTTTGGATTTCGAATAAACGCAACAACCGTCATATTCCCCTCGTTTTTATGGGCATTATATGCACCTGTTGTTGTTTCTAAATGGATATAGACTGTTTTGTTTAAGAACTGATCTAAATACGCTTGTACTTCCTGTTTTGTTATTGAGTTCATCTTTATTCCTCCTCAAGATTCTTAGCTTCTAATTTTTCAAGCACATTGTTATGGAAAGCAATTAGTCCCACCTTTTCACTATCATTTAGTGAAGAAAAAACAATTCTTTTAATAGCCAAGTGGAATTTCTCGTATTTGTTTTTCCGAAGTCTGGGGTGGGTCATCTCATCCCTAAGATCTTTTTCAATTGCAGACTTTAATGTTTTCAACTCTCCATTTTCAACAGGTAATGCACGTTTGGTCCAGAGTTGTCGATAAGCATCTAATAATTCCGTCGCATCCAAAGTTTTCCCCTCAATTTCTTCATTTTTACAACTCAACCGAACTTTTTTTCAATAACTTAATTTCTACACTTCGAAAATATTTAGAATTGGACAATGTAAATAAAATTAATGCTGCCCATATAAACATAAAAGTAACCATTTCTATACTAGTAAATGGCTCTTTATATAATAGAATCCCTATTAATAAAGTAATTGTTGGAGCAATATATTGAAGAACACCTATCATAAATAACGGTATACGTTGTGCACCGCTAGCAAATAACAATAAAGGTATAGCTGTTGCAATACCTGCACCTATTAATAATGCATTAGTTGTAAGATCAAAGACAAAAAACTCTGATTCACCATTACTTGCAATCATCAATAAATAGTAAGCGGCGATTGGTGTTACAACAAGTGTTTCAAATGTTAATCCAATAGCTGAACTGAATTTTGTCATTTTTTTGGTTAATCCATATAGACCAAAGCTCAATGCTAAAGTGATAGCTACCCATGGAACATTTCCATAATACAGTGTCATTATGATAACACCTATTGCAGCTACACACATCGATACCTTCTGCCATAAATTCAACTTTTCTTTAAAGAAGATCATACCTAATAGAACACTAATCAATGGATTTATGTAATATCCTAAGCTTGCCTCTATCATATGATCATTATTAACCGACCAAATATATACAAACCAATTCGTACTTATTAACAAGGAAGAAATAATTAAAGATACAATTAAGAGTGGTTTTTTCACCATCCGCATACTTGAATCAATAACATTTTTCCAATCTTTATTAATGGTTAATAAAACA
Source organism: Metabacillus sp. GQ13 (assembly GCF_059758525.1). Lineage (NCBI taxonomy): Bacteria > Bacillati > Bacillota > Bacilli > Caryophanales > Bacillaceae > Metabacillus > Metabacillus sp. GQ13. Next base: position 87,291 of record NZ_JCAXET010000017.1, on the reverse strand, counting down.
AGCATAAATAAAAATGACCAAAATATCCTGTGAGCTAAAATTTCTTCTGCTGAAACATTATCGATCATTTTCCAATATAAAGGTAAAATACCCCAAAGAAAATAAGAACCTGCTGTATACATAAGTCCCTGTTTATAAGTATTATCATCTGATGTTGTCATTCTATTCCCTCGATTCGTCCATACCACTATTTCATTTGTTTGTTTTGTTGCACATTTTTTGCTAAGTCATCTTGTCACAATGCTTATGTAATGACAATTATAAACGTGAAGGTTCACTTTCTACAAGATATAAGCATTGCTAACCGTTTTTCATTAAGCGCATATAATATCAAAAACTAACTCTGCACTGAAGGATGTGAAAAAATGTTTCCTTGGAATAAACAATTTCCATTTAACCAAACCGATTTTACTACTCAACTAAATAAAATGAATCCAAAGGAAGTTGAAAATTATATACAGTCCGTAATGAAGAATGTATTTGGTGGAGATTTCACTCAGAGTTTTCCCTTTCAAGGAGAACTTTCGAAACAAGTTCAAACCGAAAACTCTCCTAAACAAACTCCACCTGAACTTTTTGAAACAAATGAGTTTGTCTATGTAAAACTGCCAATCTCAGAGAAAAATGTGGGATCAATAAAAATCCAACATACAAATAATCAATTAATCATCAATAACGATTCAAAAAAAACGGACAAAACAGCTAAATATACACTACCCTCACCAGTAAAAAGAAAGGGGACAAAAGCAAGATATGTTGATGGCTTTCTTGAAATCCAATTGATAAAATTAAAAGAACATAGCATATCTGAAGTTGATATTACTTATTAGCTAACAAATTTTACAGATGAAAAAAATGCCGAAAATGTTCGGCATTTTTTTCATCTTTTAGGAAACTATAATATTTTTGTACTGTGGGTATTCTCTTGCACTTTTGTTACATCCAGCTTCAGAGCCCAGCGTCTAGTGAACTTCACCATCCTACATAAGATATGTCAACATCGAATCGCTTGCGCTCTTCGTGTTTCCTTTATCTCATTGCGGAGTGATCCAATTCATAAATCGCTGTACGGGCTCCTGCGCTTTTGTTCTAACATTCTATATTTGTTTAAGTTATATATTACTACCATTGTTCCTTTTCATTAATAATATCGATAGCCGCCACTGTACGGATAACCATAGCCGCCTGCGCCGTACGGGTATCCACCGTATCCACCGCCGCCATAACCGTACCCATAGGGATAACCTCCACCATAAGGGTAATACGGTGGTCTAGGCCTAGGTCTGAAAATGGCAGTGCCTACTAACCCACCTAGTAACCCTCCAACAAACGGACCACCAAAAAAGAAACGTTCATTCGGATGTGGTCGCGATAATTGATTACGCATCATATAAGGTCCCAATTTACTACCTCCTCTAATATTTACCTACCCTAAAAAGTATTCATGAAAGTAGTAAATGGAGTGGGCTAATAACTTGTATTTAGGTAATTAGTTTATATTCAGGATAAAGAACTACTTATTACAAAGAAAAACCTTTGTGAAAACAGCCATATTTAATGATTTCATCTTGTTGTATTTAACGTTTCCACATAGAATAACATTCTCTCCTAGCTTTATTTAAATTAAAACTAAGATATACTTTACTCTTCATACATCATTTTTTTAGTTATACCACCATCTATTGTCAGGTTAATACCTGTTATAAAATCATTATCTTCCATCGTTAAATATAGACAAGCTTTCGCAATATCCGTTGGTTTACCTACTCTTTTTGAGATGTGTTGTTTATGATCAATTTCTCTCAATGATTGATAATCGCCTGTCTCAATCCAACCTGGCGAAATTGCATTAACTTGGATATTATCATCACCTAATGATACAGCTAGAGCATGTGTAAGTGCCACGATTCCACCTTTTGATGCAGCGTAGGCCTCTGAATTCTTTTCGGACATAAATGCTCTAGTTGAGGCAAGATTAATAATTTTGCCTCCAGTCAGGTTATTTCTCATAACTTTTGCTGCTTCTCGTGAGGCAAACATTACGCTCTTTAGATTTGTTGATATGATGGAATCCCATTCTTCTGTTGTTATATCATAAGGGGATTGCCACTTTGAAACTCCTGCATTATTTATAAGAATATCGATAGAATGGTAACGATCTACCGTTTCCTTCATAAGCACCTTAATATCATTAATCTGAGAAACATCTGTCTTTACAAAGATTACTTGTAATGAATTCAAATGACATTTTTTTACAAGTTCTCCTCCTGACTTTTCATCAATATCTGCTATAACAACGTTATAACCCTTTTGAGCAAATTGAACAACAATTTCTCTGCCTATTCCATTCGATCCTCCAGTAACGATTACGGTTTTAGTCATTCTGATATCTCACTTTCTGGAATACAATATATGTTAGCCCATGCACCGACTTCTTTCATTACACCATCTAATTTTTTACCCTTATCTGTTAATTGATAAAAAACTTTTATAGGAGTATCATCAATGACTTTCCGATCTAATAGTCCCTCATTTTCTAGCTCTTTCAGTCTTTCAGAAAGCATTTTCTGACTAATATTAGGGATAATCTCTGTCAGATCTTTAAATCGCTTAGGACCATCTAATAAAACGTGAATAATAATTCCGTTCCAACGTTTTCCTAATAGACGAAAAGCAGTTTCCATTTTTGGACAAAGATTGATCTTCATAATTATCTCCCCTTGAAATAAATTCTTTCATGATGTTTGATTTGCTTTAACGGACATTAAACAAATAGCTTACTAAAAGTAAGTCTATTACTTTTAGTATAAGAGAAACCTAAGGTAATTTCAACTAAGAAGGAATCTTATCCGTAATTTAGTTACCTTTGAACTTCTTTTATTATATTGATTCTTAACTAAAAAAGCAGCACTCAAATTATTTGCATCGTTTATGCAAATAATTTGAGTTACTGCCTTCAATTTACATTTTCTCTTTTAATATAGATATTGCTTTATCTAACTGTGTATCATTCTCTTGTAATTTAGTAGAAATTTGCTCCATTAACTTAATCGTAGTATCAGCGGTAATTTTACCATCTACTTTTAAATCATGTTGTTTTTGAAAATCCTTTACAGCTTTCTCCATCTCAGCATCAAAATAGTCGTTACCTTCCATTTCATCATGTCCTAATACCTTTAACATTTGTTGAGCGGTATTTACTTCTGTTGATGCATCACCTATTTTAAGAACATTTTCTGGATTAATAAAAGGTAATTTAGCATAGTCAGGTAACGCTGCTTTTATTTGTGGTTCGATCCCCTTTTCATGTATCCAAGTTCCATCAGGTGTCAGCCATTTTGCTGTCGTGAATTTCACAGAAGAATTATCTTTAAACTGTTGCGCTGTTTGCACAGTTCCTTTACCGAATGTTTTTTCACCAACTAGTGGTATTCCTGCCGATTGGTTTAAGGCAGCTGCCATTATTTCTCCTGCACTTGCTGTTCCACCGTCTATTAGTACGGTTATCGGTAAATCAGTTGCTGCTTCATTTTCAGACTTATATACTTCCTTATCGCCATTATTATTTTCTACTTGAAGAATAGTTTTTCCCTTCGGTAAGAAAAGGTCTGTCATTGCTAATGCTTGGTCCATTAATCCACCTGGGTTTTGTCTAAGGTCGATAATAAGGCCTTTCACTTTTTTATCTTGTAGTTCTGTTAATGCTTTGGTTAACTCATTATTCGTTGATTCAGAGAATTTGGTAATTTGAATTTTACCGATATTGTTGTCAATCACTTCATAATAAACAGTTTCCAATGGGATTGTGTCACGAGTAATCGTGAATGTTAATTCCCCTGCCCCTGCACGATTAACAACGAGATTGACTTTTGTTCCCTTTTCACCTCTAATTTTCAATACTGCCTCATTGACAGAAAGACCTTCAACAGATTTATCATCGACTTTTAAGATGACATCTTTTGGTTTTAAACCAACCTCTTCTGCTGGTGATCCTTTAATAGGTGAAACAATCATTATACTACCATTACTTTCCTGAACTTCAGCACCAATTCCTTCAAAGGAAGAGGAGATACTGTCATTAAAACTCTTTGCTTCCTCAACATCCATATATACTGAATATGGGTCTTCAAGGGATTCCACCATTCCTTTTATTGCCCCTTCAACTAACTTGTCTGTTTCTACATCCTTGTAATAGCCTTTTTCTAAAATGTCATAAGTGGATCTTAATTTTTGAAAGGGATCCTCATTACTAGTGGGTATTGCAGTACTTACACCAGTCGTTTGTATAATACCGTAAGTTATACTTGCTGTAATTATTACTGTAATAATTATTGTTAAAATTAATTTACTATTCTTCACTGTAAAACTGCACCACCTTTATTTATCTTACTATTATGTATAAGCTAAATTAATACGTCAACAATAATCACCTAATTGACATAGAATATAATCGGATTGCTTACCCTTACAAATGGGAAATATATATAAAATAACCATTTAAACTAAAGATCGTCAAAAATATTATGTCTCATCTTATTTAGTTTAACTCATAAAAGATCAACAACGCTAGTCCATCTGCTATTAACCAGTTGGAGAAATTAGTAAAAGAGAGAATTTTTCGTACAAAAACAACGTTTTTTCTCGTTCGACAAAATGTACGATACTTTTCTTTTAATTTAATGTAAAGTTTATTACACAAATGTAAATTCAGGAGGTACCTTATGCAACTAGTGAACTACATTGAATTAAACGAGTTGAAAATGATTCACTTTTCTTTCTCGTTGATTAAAGAAGTGGACGAAAAAATAAAAAGTAAAACGTTTTTTTATAAGAATCAAATTTCACACTATGTAAATGAATGCGTTGATCATTTCCTTACATCATTACATGTGAAAACATCTCTTCAAACCGTCTATAAGGCTGAAATACATCAACTAATTAAATTGAAATTAAAGCAAATTTATCAGAAATATCAACTCTTTACATGTGTTTAATCACCTTCACTTTTGTTCCCGCATAACTTATCTATGGGAAATGAATGGAGGGTGAAAATGAATTATATCGACTTGTTATCAATACTAGGAGTCGGGGGTGCACACCCTGGTGGTATATTATTAACTAAAAAAATCTTTGAACATGCTCAGATTCCATTTGATGCTAAAATTCTTGACGCTGGATGTGGTACCGGACAAACATCTAGTTTTTTATATCAATTAGGCTATGATATAAGCGGATTAGATATTGACTCTAAGATGCTTATACATGCTAAAAATAGAAACAAAACAAATAATAGTGAAATTCCATATATTCACGAAGACCTTTCAAATACTACTTTTGCTAACGATACGTTTGATCTTGTTTTATGTGAATCTGTTTTAAATTTTACATCTTTAGATCATACATTAGCTGAAATATCACGAATATTAAAACCGAATGGAATCTTAATCGCCATAGAAATGACGAAAACGACAACACTTTCTGAAACGGAAGAGAAGGAAATCACAACTTTTTATGGGTGTGAACATATCTTTTCAACTAGTGAATGGAAAGAACAATTTTCTATAAGTGGCTTAAATGTATATAAAGTTTTAACACCTATTGAACTTTATCTTGAGGGCAACGATGATCCTACTACAGAATTTACTCCTTTAGAATCAATTCCGGAACATGCTTTTTCCCTTCTATCTGAACATGAGAGACTAACGATTAAATATGCTAACAAGCTTTCGTTTAGTGTGTTTTTTTCTCAACAAAATGAAAAAACCATAAAATAATATGAATGCTAGGTTTTTCGTACAATCTCCCATGCAATTATTCACATAAGATGTTGTGAATGAATGTAAGGGAGGGAATAGAATGTCACAGAATTATTACGATTTGTGCTGTCGTTATCAAGGAAAGGTTGTAAGAATTAATGATACAAGAGGTCGGATGCATGTTGGGAGAATTAATAGAGTTACAAGAAATAAAGTATATATTGAACCAATGACACAAAAAGGTGGATATAGTTTCGGATACTATGGATATGGCTATGGTTATCCGTATGGAATAGGATTAGGATTCATTGCTGGAATTGCATTAGCTGGACTATTTTTCTGGTAATTTAATCTGTATCTTTAATGCAAACTGGGAAGGCTTTTATGCCTTCCCTTCCAAGATCAATTCATTTACTTCTTTGTATATGGAAACAATGTCACACACCTTCATCCTTACTAGACCACTTGATGATGGGGCAACAAAATCAATAACTCCTTCGATGACATTTTTCTCTTGAATACCCCATAACGCGGACTTTCTTTGACTATAGTGCAGGTAGACACCTTTACCAACAAAAAATGCAACCTTAGGTTTATATGTTGAGATCTTTTGCTTCAGTATTTCCCTACCTTGTTTAAATTCTTCAGCAGTAATTTCATCCGCAGCTTTAGTGGGTCTTGAAACAATATTTGTGAACCCAATGCCTCTGTCCAATAAAGTAACATCCTCATCAGGTCCATATTTACGCTCAGTAATACCAGCTTCATATAGAATTTTCCAAAACCGATTGTTTTTATGTGCATAATGATGTCCTACTTCACCTGACACCAGACTTGGGTTAAAGCCAATAAATAGAATCGTTAAATTTCCTTTTATTATATCCATGGTAAAACACCCTATATTTTTTTAACATTTTCAAAAAATTCCTCTAGCGTTATCTTTTTATTGTATATAATTTCAGCATGTTCTTTTCCAATATAACGTAAATGCCAGGGTTCATATTGATAACCGGTCAGATTATCCTTCCCATTAGGATAACGAATAATGAAACCTGCTCGATGTGCATTTTCTTCAACCCATTTACCTTCTATTGATTGACCAAATTCTTCTGTTATTTCAAGATTTACACTTCTACTTGTTACATCCATCGCTAAACCGGTTTGATGTTCGCTCTGTCCTGGCAGTGCAACAGATTGTTTTGCTTGTTCTTCACCTTTTTGATCCACTTCGACATTAAATATACCTTGTTGTCTGCTGTATGATCTGAAACCAGAAACAGCAAGCAATTCAATATCATCTTTTTCGGCAAGACTAAATAACTCCTCTAAAGCTTGTGCAGCATTTTTTCTAAGGTATCGCTGTGGAATATCCTGTTCTCCAAAAGAAAACGCTACATTTGGAATAACTAAATCAGCAGGCTCATAATTCTCGGGCAATGTATACTCCTTATTTACCATCGCTAGTATGTTTGTTGGATTTTCGATTTCTTGTTTGCCGTTTATTGGTTTAACAATATTAAAATATTGTGCTTCTAATAAAAAGTCACTGTCAATCTGATCTTCTGAATCATTTGGAATGATTAAATTTGTTTCTATCTCACTTTTATTCCCTGATTGTTTTATGCCATTTCCTTCTTGATCTCCACTAAAAGGTATTCCTTTAGGAAGCGAAAAGGTCGTGCAAGCTGTTAATGAAACAGTTAAAAACACGATAATACTTAATTTTACATAATAATACATATTACCACCCTATCTAATTCATTCATCCTTCAATTTTATCACTAAACGACATAGAAAATAAATGATTAAAAGCACCTACCACTATCTTTACCTTTTCTCCTATAAGATAAAACTCTATTTTTCTATATTTTGTAAAAATCATATCGACAAAAACTGCAAGATATGCCTTATTAAATGTTTTGACTGCATATATCCTTTAAGATAACAAACAATCTAGGAATTGAGTTTGATTGATATGGTATGAACCATTAAACAAGAAGAGGTTTTTGAGGATAATCTGTTTGGGGTATTCAAAATAAAAAAACGTATGCTAATAGCACACGTCAGTCCTTCTTAATTGCTGCATCAAGTGCAACAACAATCATATCATTAAACGTTGTTTGTCTTTCCTCTGAGGTTGTTTCTTCACCAGTTAATATATGATCACTTACAGTTAAAACGGATAATGCCTTACGATCGAATTTGGAAGCAATCGTATAAAGTGCTGCCGATTCCATTTCAATGGCAAGAATACCATATTGAGCCCATTTTTCAAGTTCAGAATTATCATTGTAAAACATATCTGCTGTAAAAACATTCCCTACTTTTAAATTTAGTCCTTTTTCAATTCCCGTGTCATAAGCCTTTTTAAGAAGTTCAAAATTTGCAGTTGGTGCATAATCAACTCCCCCAAAAGTTAAACGGTTCATTTGAGAATCTGTGGATGCGCTCATTGCTAAGATAACATCTCTAACTTTAACATCCTTTTGAATTGCTCCACATGTTCCAACCCTAATAAGTTGTTGAACACCATAACTTTTTATTAACTCATTTACGTAGATTGAAATTGACGGAACCCCCATACCAGTTCCTTGTACAGAAATCCGTTCACCTTGATACGTCCCTGTAAAGCCAAGCATACCTCTTACTTCGTTATAGCAGGAGACATCTTCTAGAAATGTTTCTGCAATATATTTAGCTCGCAATGGATCACCTGGTAGTAATACCGTTTCCGCTATTTCATCTTCTTTTGCACCAATATGTACACTCATTTTTCAATTCCCTCCAATTCTTTCTTAAAAGAGCAAACTAACTATAACATAAGCTTACAATTAATTTAAAGTATCTTATAAATTGACTATATATAAGAAATCGATATGATCTAATTAAGAGTTAGGAGAATTAAGGATTTTCATATTTCAAGCTATTTTTTGATTTGTGGAGATACCTCCACTTACTATTTACAAAATCGATTATTATAGATAACAAAAAGACTGACAAGTGAAGATTGTCAGTCCATTACCTAACATTGATTCGATTTATACTTCTCCAACCTTGAGAGTAAAGTTTATAATATGTTTGACCCTTCTTACCCTCATCAATTAAAATAATATCTCCAGTACTTAAATATCTAGCATCATAATCAGTTGGCAACCGATCTGCTACATTAAATGTCTGAAATACTTTTTCGATAATGTCTTTATGACTATTCCCTTCAAGAAAGCATCGATAAACATCCTGATACCCTTTTTTTTCTCCGAAATTAGGTGTTTGAAAGAGTGTAATATCATATACTTGTAACCGCTTCTTAACTAATAGAGAATAAACCACAAATATCCCTCCAATTATGTAGTGTTTTCTTCATTACTACTTAATTAGCGAAAACTGTGGAAAATACCTTTATCTAATTCGTTCTATTTTTGTCGAAATACAACCTAATTTTGGCGAATAGCCATTTTATTATTATGAACCAGACAATACCAGCGCCAAATCCCGCTATTACATCTGTTAAATAATGAACACCTAAATAAACCCTACTTATTCCGATAAGAATGATTGAAATTATTGTTATAATCATAAAAACATATCGTTGGTTATCCGTTTTTAGAATCTGACTGCTCAGAACATAATAAAGAAAGCTATATATAGCCATGGAATTCATAGAATGCCCACTAGGAAAGCTATAATAAGTTGCTTCGTAAATAGCATTAAAGTTTGGTCTTTCCCTTATGAAGATATCTTTGAGTTGATTATTCAGCAACCTCACACTAAATAGGATGATAAATAAAAAAATGATATCAAAAAATTTATGTTTAATTAAAAGTAAAACAGAGGCGATGATACATAATGGTAGGTAGTATTTTATCGATCCCATATCCGAAAGAAAAATAGCCAACTTCGTCAGACCAGAAGAACGAATCGTTTCAAAAAAAAGCGTTACACTTACGTCAATTTGAGAGATTAATTCCAATGGATAGAGTATTGCACAAGCTAAAAATAAAAGTAATCCAAAGACTAACCACCTTACCAATTTCATTCCTCCATAACTTCTTTAAAGTGACTTAAATACCGGACTTTCATAAGTGCCTTAAATCAATAGTATCTCTATTCACCCTCTACCTTATTATGCTTTACTTATTGAGTTGTACTTAAGATCCTCGGATCCCATTCCATTCACCACAATTTTGCTTGTACGGATTTTTTGTGAATATAGTATTTCCGTATCATATGTGCATATAAGAAAATTAGAAAACATGTTAAAACAATCAACCCAAAGAGATTAAGTGCAAGAAGCTTTAAGATCATACTAATGCCAGTAAATACGTACAATAACCCTAACAACTTCCTCACTTGAAGATGATCAAAGATAGTGGACATAAAGACACCAATTTGTGCACCTAACAGCCCTCCTATAACCAGTATACCTCCAAATTGATAATCAATAGAAGTTGTAGTTGTGTAACTAAGAAAACCTACTATAACAATAAACAATACGCCCATTAAGGATGTTCCTACGGCTTTTTTAGTTTGAAATCCTGCAATTGACACAAGAAGTGGGACTATGATAAACCCTCCACCTACACCCAAAGTTGTTGAAAGAAACCCGGCCGCGAAACCAGTTAAAATTAAAATAAAAGGCTTATAAATAGTCTTACTAGATTTTATCGGCTTCATTTGAGCTATTTTTTTATTATCCTTCAACATTTTAAAGGCGAAATAAAACAAAAGCAGTATATAAAATAATGGGATAAAAAATTCATCAACATTTTTTTCCTGTATATAAAGAATAAAAGGATGTGCTATTTGAGTGGCAACTATACCACTTCCAGCAATGATCATCGCATCTTTCCAAATGATATTTTTAAGTCTAAAATGTGCGATTACTCCACTGATTGATGTACCAGTTGTATATAATAAGCTAATGATTATTGCCATAACTGGATCATAGCCTGATAGTAGCAACGTAGGTGTTAAAATAAATCCACCACCTACACCAAAAAATCCGGAAAGTATCCCTATTAACAAACCCACTAATATAAAAATATAAAATCAACACCTTCGCAATTTACACTACTAAAATTATATCATTATTGGTCCAAACATAAAAAGTGAACGACCGCTTTCTTCATTTATTCATTGTATTAAATTGAATAAATCTAATTAGAAGTATTGTTCAAGTTAATGCACATCACCTTCTAAAGGGTTAGCCTGAAAAAAGAAGCAAAACCATAATAGGGTCTGCTTCTTTTGATTAAGCCTTTTTGAAAATAACAAATCGGACAGGAAAAGTGATTCGAAACCAACACTCAACCAGTAAATAATTATTTATTACATTAATATGCTTTTTTCAATCTGTTTCATTTCATAGAAGTACCCTTTCTTATTGATAAGCTCTACAAAAGTACCTGCTTCGACAATTGTTCCTGTTTCCATGACAATGATTTGATCCATATTTTCTAGTCCTGTTAATCGATGAGATATTAGTACGAGTGTATCGTCTTTTGCTTGAAGGAGTAACTCATCAAAAATAGCTTTCTCTGTCAATGAGTCTACAGATGAAGTTGGTTCATCTAATAACCACAAGCGCCCATCTCTTAATAACGTTCTAGCAATTGCTAATCTTTGCCTCTCACCACCAGATAGGTTTTCACCCTTTTCTAGTACTTGGTCCATTAAAGAAAACTGATTAAGATTCACTCTTGCAAGGCTGTACTCCATCTCTTTATCAGTCAAATTATCTTTTGCAATTTGTAGGTTTTCACGAATTGTCCCATAGAAAAAGTGATTTTCCTGGAGGATAATGTTTGTTCGTTTCCATATATCTTCTTGAGCTAATGATTTAAGCGAATCATCATTTATAAAGATTTCTCCTTGATTTAGTTGGTGAATTTTTAATAACAACTGTACTAATGTCGATTTACCAGAACCACTAGGACCTACAATTGCTGTTTTAGATCCAGCAGGTAAGGTTAGATTTATATTGTGCAGTGCTACCTTTTTTTGATCTGAAAATGTAAAGGAAACATTTTCCACCCTCAAAGAAATAGCATGTTGCTGATCAATTTTTACTTTAGAAGGCATATGAAATTTTGCTTGATTGTCGTTCACAACAGAATAAAGTCGTGTAGCAGCTTGCCTATTGTCTTCTAAATACCCTGGCAGAATCGCCATAGCTGTCGTATTTTCAAATACTGTCAGAGAAATCATTACTAACATTGCTAAAAATAAACCATCCATTTTACCTTGGCTTATTAAAATTGCTCCAAGTAGTAATACACACCAAGAAATGATTAGTGAAACCATTGTATTAATTGAATGATTAAAGATAGCTTGTGTTCCTTCTCTTTCCTGTTCCTTCACATATGCATTTGCAGATTCTGTAAGTTGTTGTTCCTTCGTTTCAAGTTGTTGATAGATTTTTAAATCACGATAACCAAACAGTAGCTCGGTTATGTCTGTAGATAATGCACCACGACCTGCTCTGATCGTTTGGTCTATTTTCTTTTGCTTAACTGCAAAGTATAAAGGCACAATAAAGCCGGTTGCAATCAACCCTATAAACATAACAACAGCTATATAAATTGAGTAAAAGGATGTAAATAGGATCGTCATTAAAAAGACAATGACAAGAACTATTGGTGGATAATACACACGTAAAAAGAAGTGTTGTAAACTCTCGACATCCCCGACAATACGTGCAAGAAGATCACCACTTCGATATTTTTGAAAGATTTGTGGTGCCAACGGCTCTAATTTCGTAAAAAACGAAACTCGAAGATTACTTAAAATGGTGAAAGTGGCCTTATGTGAATAGTATCTTTCAGCATATCGGCTCAATGCCCTTGCAAAGCCAAATAATTTCAAAAGGGCAATCATGACAGTTAGTGCATATAAAGGAGGAACTAGTGCTGATTTTGAAATTAAATACCCGCTCGCTGCAAATAGACCAACTGCTGAGATGCCTGCTAAAAAACCAAATATAATTGAATAAAAAACATCTTTCTTTTCAAGCATAATTAGCTTGATCACAACTTTTAAATCAGCCATCTTTTCATCCTCCTCTCTGTGCCTTGACCATATTGCGATATACTGAGGCTGACTCTATTAACTCTTCATGTGTTCCAGCTGCTACAAGCTTTCCATCATCTAAAAATAGGATTTTGTCAGCATTTTTTATTGTATGTAGACGATGTGCAACTGTAATGATTGTAGAATTCTTAGCTAATTCTTGAATGGAAGACTGTAAAATTTTCTCTGTTTGAAGGTCTAATCCTGTTGTCGGCTCATCAAATAAAATAATCGATGGCTTCTTTAAAAAAGCCCTAGCTAGTGCTATTCTTTGCTTCTCTCCACCAGAAAGACCTCTTCCTGCTTCACCTACACGTGTTTCATAACCATGGTCCATCTCCTTGATTACCTCAGCAATTCCTGCCCTTTCTGCAGCCAATTCGATTTCCCTTTGACTAGTATTTCGCCCTCCACCAATCGATATATTATCAGCAAGTGAGCCAGAAAAAAGATAAGGGTTTTGTGAAATATAACTTAACTGTTGCAACCACCCCTTTTCACTATAGCTTGATCGTGTCTGACCATTTATTAAGATCTCCCCTTCAAATTGACCCACCAAACCTGCAATCACATGTAATAAGGTTGTTTTACCAGACCCACTTCTTCCGACAATCGCTATTTGACTATATGGTGAAATTTCTGTGTTAATATTCCGTAAGGAAAATCCGCCTTCTCCATATTGGAAATCTAAGTTAATTAGTTCAATTGCCGGTGGATGTGTGTTACTCTGCAAGCTCTTTTCACCCCACTGAGCAGTCGCCTCTTTCTCATTTAAAGCATCTGATACTTTTTTAGCAGCCCCCATACTCCCCCTACCGACATGAAAGGCACTTCCTAATTCTTTTAATGACAAATAAAATTCTGGTGCAAGTACTAGAATTAAGAAACCTGTGAAAAAGCTCATTCCTTTAAAAACGACCATTCTTAGTCCGATTTCTAGGGCAATTAATCCAATACTTAACATGGAAATGAATTCCAACATCAAAGAGGATAAAAAGGCGATTTTCAACACTTCCATCGTGACATCTCTAAACCCTATACTACTCTTTTGTATTAATCCTTTTTGTTGGGCGGACTGACCGAATAGTTTTAACGTTGTTAAGCCCTGTAAAATATCTAGAAAACTTGCTGAAAATGCTGAAAGTTTATCCATTTGTTCTTCTGATTTTTTTTTCGTTTTAATCCCAACAACAGCCATAAAAATTGGAATAAAGGGAGCAGTAATCACCATAATTAGTCCCGAATAAACATGTTCTGTAAATACAACAACCAAAATCATAACCGGTATAATCGAAGTTTGGATGACCTGCGGAATATATTTACTGAAATAGCTATCAATCTCATCAACAGCATCCATCATCACACTTACTTTTTGCCCTGACTGTCCTTCCATAGAATCTAAAACAGCATTTCTGGAAAATTTTGATAATAGCCGATTCCTTAAATCACTTTTTACCCTTGAAGCCATCTTTATTCCAGCCTTACCGCTTACAAATGAAAGAATAGCCCTCAAAATTAATACTAAGAGCAACCCAACTAAAAATGGGATGATTTCACTAACTGATTGTCCTTGTAGAAAAACTCGGTCCACACTTGTTACAAAAAGATAGGCCTGAGCAATGACAGTGACTCCCATTAGAATAGATGTAATAATTAACAGAAGCCTTATTACCCGATGGTTCTTTGACATGTTTTTTAATTCATCCATATTTGAATCAAGACTCCTAACTTTGTATATTATGAATTAGTCACAATCTAAATTAGTGAAGTATTTCACATAGTTATATAGTTATTGTATAGGAATCTTAACTAAACTACTATTATTGAGATTGAACATTGTATGACAATTCACTACTACCATCAAAAATTCATCTAGCATCCAAGGGATATTTCTAATACAAATCTCGAAAAATTCTATTGGCTATTAAACAATCAAAACACATGCCAAAAAGTGCAAGAGCATTGACTAGCACCTACAAGAAGGATTTTACTTTTTGCTAGAAAAATAGGCTTTATTTTTTCCATATCTATCAAAACTTTTGCAAGGCCGGACTGGTGTAGTTGATATCTTAGCATTTATCTAGAGTACAAGAATAGTCTCCTATACATAAAAAAGAAGCTGATACGATATTGGTCTGCCTATATCCCCATACTAATCGATCTATATGTGCTAATCAAATCTTCAGATGTTCAGTTATTGAATTTTAATATTCATCTTTTATATATATTATCAACGTATTTTATAAAACAACTGAAAAAAAACTAGAAGGATAAAACTTCCAGTTTTTACAATTGAATCTATCAGGTTTGCAATTCGTTTCTTGTTCCTCATGAATTTAGATCATACTTTACAATGATCATTCTTGTTAGTTATTAATATATTTTTCATATACAGAACCAAAGTCTTTTTCATGGTATTGTTCACGAGCTGAAAGCAACCAGTTGAAACCATTTTCTGTTAACGTTTTGTATGTTTCAGCAAGATTGTTATCATCCGTTCTAGAATTTTGCAGAACAGCAACTGCCTTATCCAAGCTTTGAGCTGCAATACTGTGAATGATCTCGTTTTCATAACTGATTTCTGATATACGTAGTAGTGCCTTATATAGGTCCTTTAATTGTTCAATTTGATCCTTACGAACATCAACATCAATCGTTACATTGCCAATCTGAAATTTAATTTCTACATCCATATCAATTTTACCTGCTGTTTCAAGCACAACTCCGGATACTTTATGTTGAGAATATGGGTAACGTTTTAATGTTCTTTTAGAAGATGTAGCACTCATTCCATCTACATGGATAATTGCAAGATTTGTAAAGCAATATTCATCAGCTTTTGTTTTGATTAGAAAATAGATTTTTTCATTATCTTCATGCATAACATAATCATCAGCATCCGTTTTATCATAATCAGTTGGCCCAATAATCATACCGATATCTGATAATCCTAATGCATCTGCAGCAATCTTTTTGAACATTCTCTCATCCCATCCTCTTTATTGAAATTTAGTTTCTCAACAATTTCTATTTTACATATTTATCTACTTTGTTTCAAAGGTCTTTTTTGCATTGATTATTGGTTACCCGAACTGAGCTGGATTAAATGTGTTTCTCTATAACTGCTTCTATCTCTTTGCGAATAGTTGGAAGATCAGTAGCATCAAGTGTTAGACGAACAACTGTTTCATCTATATCTAATGCTTCTGAAAATAAACCAAATAAACCCTTTCCACGACGATCAACTTCGAATATCATTTCTATTTTATTTTCTTCTATTGGAAAGAATACCACTTCAACTTCATCAATCTTTTGGTAAAACAATCCCCCAGTTGGGATAAATTGATACTCCTGGATAAACGGAAGTCTTTTCCGTACTTTATAAGAGGCTGCCTCATTCTTAACTCGGTGTAGCTTAAAGCCTAGTTGTGTAAATACTTCAATTGATTTCTCTACTAAATCATTCGGTAAGATTTTAATCATATCTTTGTCCGTTGGATCCTTTGAACCTTTAATATCTGCACTTGTTTGAATCCATACTTTCGATGAACCTGTACTTATAGGTGTATCTAATGGGACTTGAACAGTAAATGGAACTGTTTTTATTTCCTCTGGCATAATAACAAACGGTTCATTTATCTTTAATGTTGATATGACGACTGATTTATTCGTAATCAAACCATCTTCTTCTTTTTCATAGTTTGTATTGATTGTAAGGTAGATTTCATCTATATTTTGTTTAATGTTTCCGCCTTTTACTTCAACGATTCCATTTATCGTTTCTCCTACTTTAAAAGCGGAATGTGATAATAGCGTATCAACACTAGCTGATCCAATACCAATACTACCTAAGATTTTATTAAAAAATGACATTGTTCTCATTCCTCTCTAATACAATCTCTCACATCATCTATTAAGAGATTTACATCATCATACGCTTGATCTAATTGTAGCATTTTACGTAGTATTTTCTTTGTTATTGGTGAAATTGAAAGCTCTTCTTCCCATCCTTGCTTTTTTTTTGATGTTGGTTCGTAGGAAGAATAAAGTAAAAATAATAAAAAGTGACCTAAAGCGTAAAAGTCACTTTTATAAGCAATTTCACGATAGAATTTTTTTTCAGGATTATTCCCTATGTCATCTGAATTAGTTTTATCTGTTACTTTTCTACAAAGTCCAAAGTCAATTATATAATACTCTTTTTTATCTTTTAAAATATTAGGTATTCTTAAATCTCTATGCACAAATCCCTGCTCATGGATGATTTTTACTAATTGTAAAAGATGATTCAATTGCGCAAGCGCTTCAAGTTCACTAAATGAACGTTTATCATGAAAGATTAATTCTTCATACGTTCTCCCTCGCTTGTATTCCATTATAATAAATTGTTTATTTCCATCCTCAAATTGGTCAAAAAGAGTTGGAAATGCT
Organism: Metabacillus sp. GQ13; assembly: GCF_059758525.1. Classification (NCBI taxonomy): domain Bacteria; kingdom Bacillati; phylum Bacillota; class Bacilli; order Caryophanales; family Bacillaceae; genus Metabacillus; species Metabacillus sp. GQ13. The sequence continues at coordinate 70,036 of NZ_JCAXET010000017.1, read as the reverse complement.
CGGTAATTAAATGCTTTTAGTGCCTCTGCCTCACGCATAAAAGCATTCTTACCTGTCTCATCTAACATCTTATATTTTCTTAGTTGCTTCAAAACAAAAGCGTTTTGGTTTTTATCCTTCACTAGATAAGTAAGACCATAACTTCCCTTACCTAACATTCTTTCAATAAGGTATTTTCCTCCAATAACATCATTCGTCCTTAATGGTCTTTCACTATATTCAACTAGTTTTTTAAAAATTTTATTCATTAACTACTATAGGAACTAAAGAAACCACTTGATCTGTGTTTTTTCTTATAATGTTGGTGCCCATATTTAGATGGGTGGTTGTATCCAGAATTTCGTCTTTTAAAATCACTTGAACTGTAATGACGTCGTGAATGCTGCTTTTTATTTGACATTAATGATTTTAGAAGTTTTCTGAACATATGTAATCCCTCTTTTCGGTTTAATAATTATATATACGACCCAGAAGAACAAAAGTTTCACTTTAATCATACTATTAGTATAACTCCAATTAAGAAATTGATGGTTAGACAAAACCTTATAAGCAAATGATCAAAAGGATGGATATGTATGTTAGGACTCCTCAAACAATCTCTTCAAAATAAAAAGGGATATTCATCAATAAAAGAAAGTGAACAGGTTAACCTGTATAACCAGTTAAATGCTTTATTAAAGGAGCATACTCCAGTTATTACTTCACAAGATGAGCACATGTTAATAAATAAAATCAAGAAAGAAACAATTCGACACAACCTTAATAATATTACTCGGACAAAAGCATATCTTGATTTTTTTATTAATCATCGTGAAATTCATTGGGCATTCTTAGCTCATATGGTCTCTCGAAATGGGGGATACAATATGACGGATTTAAAAGGAGCATTGATTGGTGATCTAATTGATAATGAAAAGGGGAAAATCTTATTTCATTTCTTAGAAAGAGCTAATGCACTAATTTTTCAAGATGCATATCCTCAGCTTTTATTATATGAGGAAAGCAGAAAAGTAAATAAATCTTTCTTTCACTTATTACCAGCATTTCAGATTTCAAGATTTATGATACCGATATGGGAACATTTCCTTGTTCATTTTAATTCAAAAATGTTAACTTTAGCGCTTATTACAAACGAACAACATTATGTTGAAAAGCAATTGATGTCCAAGAAAACAACAAAGGAATCTATCTTCCATACGTTAACCTATATTTTACAGGAGGGAATGGGTTTAACATATGTGGCTTTCCCATTTAAACGTTATCCATTTTTACGTTCTTATTCATTAACGGGAATTAAGATTCATGAATTTTCATCTGTAAATGAGCGGATAATTATTGGTAAAAAACTTTATTCAATTCTATTTTCAAAGCCACATTTCGGATCAATCTACCATTTCGCTCTTACGGTCAGTCATTCTGGCTCAAGAAGTGATTATTGGCCTCATATTTTCACTCATAACAAACGGGAAAACGAAAAAGTTTTTAGCCCACCGTTACTTCATGTATGGAATCAAGAAACACATCATTTTACTTCAAGACAAGATTGGTTTACACAAATAAATCAAATAAATGGGTTTGAAATCGAACTAACAGGATCACACACTGACCTAACGAAAGGTATAAAACGTGACATGACCCTGTTGTTAACTCTTGGGAAAATAAAAAATGAGATAACTAGTATCTCATAAGGATAACGAAGCTCATACTATAAATGAGGCAAATTTTTATGAACATAGCTAAGATACTAGTAACCGGCATGATCTTTAGATGCTTCGAAAGACCAAATAGGGTTATCTTTATCTGTGAGCTTACTTATTTCATATTCTTTATATAATTATCACTTCTAATAGTCCATTTAAATTCCGCCTGACAGTCTTACTATTCACTATCATAATAGGCAACCTCAAATCATTAGCTTTATTCCTCATTATCGAAATCCAAATCCTCGTCAATAATACATTTGTTCAGAAGGTAATCAAATGTAATATCAGCTAGTTCCTCAAGCTCTTTTTCAGCTGGTACATACCCTCTTTTTGTGAGCTCATTGTAAAAGAACTCAGCAATTTCCTCTGTGTCAATAATTACTTCAATTTCCTTCACAATATCGCCCCCCTCTTATTGTTTATGTCCTTATAAAAGGACATATGTCATCGATAGTAAAAAAATTTAGTGAATACAAATTTATTATTAATTGTTGTTACTCGTACATATTTTGACTTTTATAGTATGACCTTAATTAAAATAGCTTGTGATATTCATTAAAAATCGATTGGAAAGATTGTTGTTATTGCAATCAAAACAAAAGACTTCCACGTAAATGGTGGAATAAAAATGAGGGGCAATCATATAGATAGATTTAAGTGGACAAGCATATTGACTAAAGGAGTGATAAACATGATCATTGAGGTTACTGGTAAGAAGAATTCGATAAATATAGGTAAAACCATAAATAAACGCTTACTTCAGTTTTTAGATGGTACGGGCTATGACGGTTTATTGCAGTTTTTACTTCGTGGCCTATATTCAGCGATAGTCTTATTCTGCATACCCTATTTCTTCTTCATGTTGGTTACCTATATTTTTTAATTTAACTGTTATCTCTGTACCTATGGAGACTTTTTAATATAATGATCATCATTTCTTTATACTCAGGCTCATTGAACATCTGATACAAGGTCTTATAATCATTATAAATATCTAGTAATTCATCTACCATTTTATTCTGATCCTGAAGCTCATTAGCTGTTGATATTGATTCCGAACTGATATGATTACTAATCATAGATGAATAATAGAGATTTTCATCGATTATTGTATGATTAATATGAAGTTGCTGTATAAAACTCTCCGCCTCTTGATTACTAATCATTAGGCTCATTTCTTCTTCAGTTGCTTCTAGCCATTCACCTGCCGCAACACTTGTTAACTCATAAGTTAATTCTTCCCAACCATCATTATCATATCTCCATACTTCAGTTCTAACACCAACTATTCGAAACAAAGAATCGCCGTACCCTTTTACTAACACAATATCCCCAATTTGATATTGAACATTTATTGTGATTTTTTCTGTTTCAATCAATGCTCCTTCATAATCTGAAAATAATTGAAGAGCTTTCTCAAAAAATAACACGTCACTATGATTTACTTCATAGACAAAATGTTGCTCCACCTGGTGAAGTTTAGTGATTGTACCAACTGTACCATACATAATAATCACGACAATATCTCCTATTTTATACTTTGGACTATTTTTACCTTTCATCAACCATCTCTCCCTTGTCGTGAATATGAAGGATATGATAGTATATGTTACATTTTTAAATTCGCCATTGACAGTTTTAAGAGAAATTTAAAGAGATGAAGTCTAACTTAAAAAACTTCAGAGTAGCTTCTCATGAAAAAAGACATAAACAGCTGTAAAAAGCTAGTTATGTCTTTGATGTCTATTTTTATATACGTTTTAGAATCTCATGTTGATAATGATTCCATGCCTCATCAAATACGGACATACTTTTTAAATAATCCACGTTCATTTCAAGATACGAACTTATCTGATGATAATTATCAGAATCTTTCGGGAAACTATGATCTAGATATGCTTCATTTGCAAAATGTGCCATGTCATCTTTTGGTTTTGGATGACGGTATTTCATCAAATAATGATAAAAGGATTTCAATTCTCATTCCCCCACCGACAAGATTTTTTTATTATAGCTTGTAAATGTGGAGAATGAAACCCATTTGCATAATTCATAACAAAATTTTTTATTTGACTCTTTTCTAAAAGTTTGTTACTTTCAATCTTAAAAGTATCACATTGGATTTTTTTGTAGAAACTGAAGCTATTTTATATAGAAAATATTCATAATTAAAAAAAGTATCGGAAAAAAAAAGTAAAAATCGGCTTTAAGATTTTTACTTTCTGAAGGAAATCTAGCTTCAAAAAATCAACAATATAATCATGCGAAATGAGTACGAAGTTAGGCTAAATTAATAAAGATTTACTTCGTTCATACAATTACAATCTTTAAGAAAACAACCTTTATTTTAAAGAATCTTGTGGAACCTGGACATCTACCACAAAGCCGAGATCTTCAAGCATTTTATGATCGTCTGTACTTTCTTGTCCCTTTGTTGTTAGATAATCTCCTACAAAAATTGAATTAGCAGCATATAGACCCAATGGTTGTACTGACCGCATATTCACTTCACGCCCTCCAGATATTCTTATCTCTTTCGATGGATTAATATACCTGAATAATGCTAATACCTTCAAGCAATATCGTGGATTTAAATCCTTTGTACCTTCCAACGGTGTTCCATCAATTGCATGTAAAAAGTTGATGGGGATTGAGTCAGCATCCAATTCTCTTAAACTTAGTGCCATGTTTATAACATCATCAGTTGATTCCCCCATACCAATTATTACACCTGAACAAGGTGATATTCCTCTACTTTTAACAATATTAATGGTATTAATTCTATCCTCATATGTATGTGTGGTTGTGATCCTTGTATGGTTTTCTTTTGAGGTATTTAAATTATGGTTGTACCGGTCCACGCCTGCTGCCTGTAAAGTTTCTGCTTGTTTTGGCTTGAGAATTCCTAAGCATGCACAAACTTTCAATCCATACTTCACTTTTATTTCTTCTACTGCAGAAGCTACATGATCAACCTCTTTATTTGTGGGGCCTCTGCCACTAGCAACAATGCAATAAGTCCCCACTTTTAATTGATGTGCTTGCTCTGCACCTTTTAAAATCGTCTCTTTATCGAGCATTCTATATTTTTCAATTGGCGCTTTAGAGACTATCGATTGTGAACAATAACCGCAGTCTTCCGGACAAAAACCTGACTTCGTATTTATTATCATGTTCAACTTTACCTTGTTTCCAAAATAATGTTTTCTGATTTGATATGCTCCATTTAACAGTAATAGTAAATCTTCATCAGGACTTTTTAATATAGCTGTTGCCTCAGCTCGAGTGATTTCCTTCCCGTTTAAAACCTCTTCAGCAAGTATAGCCCAATTCATCGTCATTCCCCATTCTACTTGTTTTTACTAATAGTAAGGAATGAATAATTAATTGTCAACCTAAAAATATTTAAGTTAACAATTATTCCAATTTATTAAAGTTGGTAATGTCATCTATGTATCCCTTGACCTAAATAGACTCGTTTTAAGTGGTAAACAAAAAAGGGGCTGACTCTAGAATAGATGTCAGTCCCTTCAAATATATAATTTCACTTATTAAGCAGTACTTTTATTCGGTTATGTCCTTTAATTTTCAAAGAATTCTATCCACTCTTGATCAGGACCTCTAAAGAACATATACTTACTCCCGGTCGGCAGGATCGTAATTTCTTTGTTTATCCACACAACACCAGCATCTTCAAGTCTCTCTTGTTCACTTTCTATATCTTTAACTTTAAATGCAATGTGATGAACCTTACCTTCGACTGGAAGGTTTGCGTTATAGCCTTCAATAAATTCGACAATAATTTCATTATTCAGACCTAAAAAGGCAAGCTTTTTATCCCCATCAGGATGTAAATATTGATCTATTAATTCAATCCCAACGACTTCTTGATAAAATTTTATTGATTTTTCGATATTTTCTACTTGTATTCCTACATGTTCAAAACCTAAAACAGCCATTCCATCTACCCCAAACTTTATATTTTATTTTCTGTAATTTACTAAAACGAATGAATGTCAAAAAACTGATCAATTAAACAAAGATATATACTTTTCATATCCTTCTTCTTCAAGATTTTCTTTTGGAATAAATTTAAGTGCTGCTGAGTTAATGCAATACCTTAATCCTGATGGTCCTGGGCCATCGTCAAAGACATGTCCTAGATGGGAATCAGCTGTTTTACTTCTCACTTCTGTACGCATCATTCCATGAGTCCTATCGACTTTTTCGATTACTTCAAGATCTTGAATTGGTTTTGTAAAACTTGGCCAGCCACACCCAGCGTCATACTTATCTTTTGAACTAAATAGAGGTTTACCTGAAACAATATCTACATATATTCCATCTTCTTCATGATTCCAAAATTCATTTCGGAATGGAGGTTCTGTTCCGTTATTTTGTGTCACCTCGAACTGTATTGGGCTAAGGTTTTCTTTTAAACCTTTATGATCATTCGCTCTCCAATTCTGCTCAATAAAATTGTCTCTACCAGAGCCAGTCCGATATTGTTTATATCTAGCTGTACTTTTTTTATAAAAGTCTTGATGATAATCTTCTGCTGGATAAAATGGTTTTGCTTTCAATATTTTCGTCACAATTGGTGCAGAAAATTTTCCACTATCTTGTAATTGTTGTTTTGACGTTTCTGCTAGATCTTTTTGTTGTTCTGAGTGATAGAAAATCGCTGTTTTATACGATTCTCCACGGTCATGAAATTGTCCACCTTCATCAGTTGGATCGATCTGTTGCCAAAATAACTCTAATAGTTTTTCATAGGGGAAAATTTCAGGTTGAAACGTTATTTGAACAGCCTCAACATGTCCTGTTGAATTTGAACATACTTCTTCATATGTTGGGTTTTCTAGCTCTCCACCGGTATATCCTGAAATCACACTTATAATACCAGGTAGTTCATCAAATGGCTGCACCATACACCAAAAACATCCTCCAGCAAAAGTTGCAAGTTCTAGTTTGTTCTTACTCAATATGTAACGCCTCCCTCTTCTTAGATGTACTTATTATATAGCATGAAACAAAAACAATGAAAGTAAACTGTTTCAATGAAAGAATCGTTAACGAGTATAAAATGACTTTTTCATCTTCTATTGAGTTCACACACTGGAGTATGATTTTTTACCATCGCTTATTTCTTGTATATAGCTTGACACTTACATTAACATTCCTTAGTCTTAAGAGAATAGCACTATACTGTTTTCATCATTGGTCGTACAAACGTACACCTTTATTACATTTAAGAGCTATGATCAATAACATTACTTAATTTCCCATATAACTAATAAGGCTCTTTTCTAAAAGTTTGTTTCTATCAAACTTAGTAATATCGGTCATTGGATTTTTTCTGAATAATTAAAAGCTATATTAAAAGAAAATGGCTTATTTTATCGAAATGAGCACACGAAGACAGGCTAAATACGTAGATGTTCTTATTACGAAAAATTACAATCTTTGCAAAAACAGCAATAAATAAGTATTAGTAAGTTCGGAGGAAATTAGGTTGAAAAGTCGTCAAGATAAAATGTATGAAATGGAATCACTAATGCGCCTTGTTTATAAAAAAGTTCGACAGGAAATGAATCAAGTATACGATAAAGAAATGTCTAGAAATGAGTTCTTTATACTAAAAAACCTTTACGAACTAGGTTCACAAAAATCCTCAGATTTGTCAAAGATGTTAAATGTATCAGCATCCCACATTACGGCTGTTACAGATTCTCTTATTGAAAAGCATTGGATACAACGAGTACGATCTGTAAAAGATCGCCGAATTGTGGATCTCCATATTACAGAAGATGGGGAAAATAAGCTCAAATTATTAGAAAAAAGAAAGACAGACTTTTTATTAAAAAAGTTCAATACATTCAGCGACCTTGATGTCGAAAATTTCATTACTTTATTTAATAAAATTCTAAACGAACATGATGAAGATTAATTAATTTTAACTAATTAAAATAAGGTAAATTACATAAGAGTGAGGATCTCCATTTTAGAAGTTTTGTATATACATGTACATATTTTTAACAGATTTGTGCACGATAGGTACAAATACTTGGAGGTGTAATCTGTATGTCTTCACCATATTTATGTCCAAATTGCAAAACAAATCGATCACGATTTAATATTATTGAACAACAAATTAAATCTGTTAAACTCAATCCTCAAACAGGTGATATTGTCGAGGAGCTAGACCCCTTTTCGCTTACCCCTTTTCACGTTGCATATAATGGTCCAGACTATCGAATACAATGCGGGGTTTGTGGTCTTATTGAGGATGAATTATCATTTATTAAACGTGCACAACTAAAAAATGAATAATCTCAAGCAGTCCCCTTTAAACTATCTACAGATGATCTAAAGGGGACTATTTATCATTAATGTTTATTATCTTCTATTTTTTGCAAATATGTTTGTAAGCACTCAACTAATCGATCAGGTTGCTCCAGCATTGACATATGTCCGCAGTCTTCTATTACAATCGTATCTATATTCTCTTTTTTAACTGAAAATACTCGATCAACAGGGATAACTTGATCCTCTTTACCAGCCACCAAAAGGATTGGAACATTTAAACCTTCTAATACATCATTTCGATCTCGTCTATTTTTCATTGCTCTAAGGGCACCAATTGCACCAAAATCAGATGTTTTATAACCAATTTTTTTTGCGAAGTCTATTTGATTTGTCAATTCTTTGGAATCCTTTTCAGAAAAGAGCTTTGGTATTAATTCATTAACAAAAGGTAAAACACCTTCTGTGGTTATTTTATCAATCCCCTTATCTCGATTCTCTTTAGCTTCGTTTGAATCTGGATAAGCCGTTGAGTGTACCAGTACCAGTCCCGAGAGTGTTTCAGGATAATCTTCTGCTAAGGCTAAGCTGATGTAACCACCTAATGAATGACCAACTACTGTTGCACGTTCAATTTGTAAAGATTTTAAAAGTAGGGCAACATCATCTGCCATATCCGTTATTTCACAGCAATCTTTAGGGGTACTAGATTCACCATGTCCTCTTAAATCGATTGTAAGAACTCTGTTTTTTTTAATTAGATGTGGAACGATGTACTTCCAATAATTGTGATTACCACAAAAACCATGAATTAATACGATACATTCTCCAACACCTTGGTCCATGTACGAAATCATATTTTCTCCCACATTTTGAGTAAATCGCTCCATCGTTCACCCTCCGAGTTCTATTGTAAACTTTTATCAATTCACGGTAATCGTACCAAACATTTACAATGAACTCAAACAATTTAAGAAATATTTGGTCAGTTCACTAAATGTCCGTTTGGGTTTTAGTTGTTGTAATGATACAAATTGTATGTCCTAAAAAATTTTATTCTACCGAAAAACAGCTCCCAACTAATCCAAAGAGATTCATACTATTAGTATATTCAGTACTATACTAATTTACTGTAAAGAATAGTAAAGAATTTTAAGTGAATTTTAACTAGTTTAAGAAATTGTTCGGTTTGTGTAAAAACAGTATATCTTGGATCATTTTCAATTATTATTAAGTTGAGCCAATTGGTTCGATCGTGATCATTCGTTACATGGGAGGAAAAAACAATGAACAAGAGCTTATTATTAAAAGTCGGTGCATCATTACTTGCTGTATTTTTAATGGCTGCATGTAACAACGCTGAGGAAACTGAACAGGATGACACTAACACAGAAGAAACTGAAACTGAGGAAGAAACTACAACTGATGATGAAACTACAACTGATGATGGAACTGAAGAAGAAGAAGAAGCAGCAGAATAGATAGCCAAAACTTCATAAAAATGAGAGGCATTAGCCTCTCATTTTTATGAAGTATTTTTAAGCGGAAATCATTTTACCTAAATCAATTATTATCTTTTTGATTTTCTTCTTTAGCATGCCATAAATATACAGCTATACTTAAAAATAACGTACAATATCCAATATTCAAATAAACTTCATCCATATTTTCAGCAATTAATTGTTGATAAGCTAGTCCACCAAAAAACATTGAAACTAATATAGCAACTACTCCAAATAGAACAAATTTATTTTTCATTTGTTTCCCCCACTTCTTCATTACAAACATACAATAAAGGTACAAAACAAGCATATCATCAAAAAACAATCGTTATTGCTATCTGAGCTACTATCATTTTATTCTACTTTATTTTCTGCTTTTATTTTTGCTTGATCATTTTCAAAGGCAACTTCATAGTTTACCTTTAAGGTTTTCGTTATCATTTCTGCACCATTTCGCTCGACTACAGTTAAAAAAGTTTCAACATCAACAGAACTATCACTCTTTTTTGTTTTTAGTTCATCTAAGTGAATAGATTCGGTATTCAAATATTGTTTGCGAAATGAATGATAATCGATTTTTGATTGCCATTCACTCCCTAAAAGAGAATATGCTGTGACAAAATCACGAAAATTAATGCTATCAATAAAATAACTTATTAAATAATCAGATGTCTCTAAAATTTTATTTTCGTCTATTACACTTGTTTCGTCAATAGCTAATATAGCTGGAAGGCTTTTCATCGGTGTTTCAGACCAACTATTTACTAGTGGTAGCACAATGCCTATTGGTATGCTAAAGCCCATATTACCTTGTTCTATCCGTGCAGCATTTATTCCAACTACTTTCCCAGTATTTCGGTCAATTAATGGACCTCCGCTGTTTCCAGGTGCTATCGGTGCTGAAATTTGGTAGACATCTTCATACGTATACGGTTCAACATCTAATTCTCTGTCCATACCACTGATTATCCCCGTTGTTACTGTATTTTGAAAGCCTAAGGGACTGCCTAATGCTAGGATTTCATCACCCATTTCAAGCTTCTTACTTGAAGCCAAAGCTAATGGTTCATGGTCCTTAAGTCCTTCGACTCTCACAACTGCAACATCGGTTTCTGTACTAATTCCGATTACTTTTCCATCAAAACCTTTTGCATCAGTCGTTCTAATTTTCACAACTTCAGATCCATTTACAACATGTGCATTTGTTATGATATCACCTTTTTCATTATACAAAAAGCCCGACCCTACTGAGCCATCGTCTAGTTCTACCATAACAACTTTTTTTTGTGACTCTCTAATGATTTCCTTTAGATCAGGTGCATCTTGTTCAACTGACGTATTTTCCTTCTTCAAGATTCTTGAATTTGAATATAAACTTTCTGCGTTTTTTTCTTTTATATAAAAGTAACCAAATCCACCACATACCCAGATTAGAACGGTAATTATGATACTAATAATTAGCTTTTTATTCATAAATTATCCTTTCTTTTCATCTAAAACCCAGGATATATTTTTCACTTCTACTTTTGCCTTTTCTTTAGCTTCATAAGTTACATGCTCAAATGACCCGGTTTCATTAGGGAATAATTTATTAGGAAAAACATTTGTTTTATTTTCTTCTATTACTTTCCCACTAGCATCCATTATCTTAAACACAATTGAGATGGAATGGACTGTTTCTGTTCCACTATTTTTCACTTTCCCCTTAATATACGCATCGCCATATTTATCTACTTTTAAGGTTAAGTCTGTCAATTGCACAGCTTTCGTGAGATTCCGTTCTTCTTCTACTTTAGCAGCTATCCTTGCTTCCTCAATTCGTGCAAGTTCTGCTTTTTCAAAGGCAGTTTTTTCAGCTATAATTCTATCTTTAAGTGATAATAGTTTTTCATTATTTACAACATATTGAAGTGCCTCGTCAACAGCACTAACCGCTTGATTAAAGTGTTTATTTTCGAGATGTCGTTCTGCTTCACTTGAACTTATCATGACCATTTTCGTATATATTTGTTGTTTTAATTCGGATTCCTCTTGGAGTTCTAGAGTATAAAGTGTTGATAATTTAGTAGCTAATTCATCAATAGTCTTAATTTTATTCATTTCTTCTTTTATCTCACCAACTTTGACACTAACCTCTGCTCGCTCAATATGATGGATGAGATTAACATCCAATGAGGAACGGTTAATATCTATTTGCCTTTTCAATAAATTTATTTCTTTCTGAGCTCCATCAAAATGTTCATTCATTATCATTTTTTTAACGCTATTTAAATCTTCATTTATCTGATTAATCGATAAGATAATATCTTTTTCTTTTTGTAATATTTTATAGTTCTTACGGTATGACAGAGCTGTTTCTATATTGGTTAAAGCTTGATTATAATCTCCTGATAAAGCTGCTTTCTCCGCTTTATTTTGCAAATCTAGAACGAGAGCGTTTATCTTTTTCTCATGCTGATTTATTGAAAATAGAATAACCATGATAACAATGAGACTTGATAAAGGGACGAGATAGTGGAATCTATTCATTTTATTTGTCGTTGTATCATTAGTCTGATTGAGCCGCTTGCCACAATGTGAACAGTAACTAGCACAATCTTCTATTTGATTTGCTCCACAGTTTATACAAAACATGAAACAACCTCCTCTTTTCTCTAGTAAAAAGGACGGACACCACTTCTATGAAACTACCTAAGAACGACTCTAATCTTAATCGACATACTATTCTATAAGTATACATGTTTCGCATCCGTCCTACTAGGGCTACAATAGAGGGTAAATTGAGCTATTTTAAACATAGATATTTAATAATTATGAAAAAAATGAGCCTAACAAATTCAAATGTTAGGCTCTCTTTTGTTAGGGTAAAGGCACGTATAGGGTAAAGGTTATTTCATTGTTTTTTAAATTGAATTTTTCAGCCCTTGCACTTAAACCATTTCTCAGTGTTAGCTCATTAAGATTGATATCTATGACTTTTTCACCAGCGTCTATTTTCACATAGCTTGGCAGTTCATAATACTTATTCATATATTTCAACACATAGGATACAGGTAACTTTAATTGACCGATAGATAATTCTTTTACTAATAAATTTACATTACCATCTTTATTCACTTTTGGTTCTAATACCAAAATCATATCAATGTCTTTATTGAATGCTTTAATTGAACCGTAAACATTCACATAGTCCTCTAGCTCAACACGATATTCTAGGTTCTTATTAACCGTCTCTTCTTCCAAGTAATGATTAATTAATTCTGTTAAATCGTCTTTTTCCGTACTAATTAGAAATGGTATCATTACCTCTTCATTTTTCGTTCTTTCCAAATTTCCAGTTGACTTTTGACTCGGTAAAAGTAGAAGTGTTCCTACGATAATAATAATTAATAGATTTGCAATTGCTAATATAAGAAATGATATTTTCCATTTGTTCAAGTTCCATTCACTCTTTCCTAACGTTCAGATCTGCAACTACCTCATTTTCGCCCATTACTTTATACACATTGTCTGCTATTAATGAATACCCTCTTTCGTTCGGATGAAACTGATCTTCGTATAAAAGTTTTTCATCTGATTTAGTTGAAAAGATTTTCTCAACTGGAACAAAATAAGCATTTGGGTCATTATTTATCATTTGGTTTGATGTCATATTCCATTCCTCGATTACTGAATCAAATTCAGTTAAATCAGGTAACATATATTTAAATGGATTATATAAACCAATGTAGATAATAGATGCCGTTTTATTATGGATCCGTATAGTTTCGAAAATATCTGATAACCTAGATTCAAAATTTTCTTGTTCTTTTCGAAAAGGCTCAAATCCTAATGAAAAGATATTACTACGAACAACATTCATAATATCATTTCCACCAATCGTCATTAAAATAATATCTGCATCTTTTATACTAGCGACGACTTCTTCTTCCTTGAGTCTCTTTTGTAAATTCGTTGCCTTGTGACCCCTTACTCCATAATTATCTACTATTACTTCTTTAATATTTTCTTGTTGTTCTAATTTCTCTTCAATAATACCAACATATCCCCCATTTTCAGATTCATCTCCAACTCCTTTAGTCAATGAATCCCCAATACCAACCACTCTAACCGTTAAAGGGACAAACGCTTCGGATGGTTCCGCTTTTTTTGTCAACGAGACAGTTTTAGATTCAAGTTCGCTGGTTTTATCTGACATACAACCTGTAACAAACAAAGATAAAAAGATAATTGCAAACAATTTTGGTACCATGTTATCACCTACTATTTAGTTTAAACACTAATTATATCATTTAATGTGGGACTTAAAAATCATAGCTAATGGGGGTAGGAAAATCAAAAACTGGTTCGTAGATAGGAAAGTGTGTACATATATAGCTATAGCTTAAGGGATTAACAATGTAAACACTCTAAAGAAAGATTATTCCTTTATAAAATTTTAAAAATTCATATAAAGGAATTTCACTACGGAAAATCTCTCTAAAAAACAATGGTTATTATATCTAGATGTTGACAATTAACCTTAGAAAAAATCATGATTTGTTTTCTAACGATTTTATATCCTTTAATATTTGGTCATATGGTGGATCATTAACACCACTATAACTTTTCATCACTACACCATCTGGATCAACGAGATAAAAACTTGTTCCGTGTACAACTTGATCACCAGTTTCTGGCTTTTGAACAAAGGTTTTAAAACTTTCTAAAGCAAAATTTTCAATCTCATTTTGTGTATAACCTGTCAAGAAACTCCAATTTTCGAATGAGATTTCATATGGTTTGGTAAATTCTTTTATTTTTTCTGGTGTATCAACCTCAGGATCCACACTAAATGAGATCATTTTAGTATCAAGTCCTTCTGTTTCTATCATATTCTGTATTTGCTTCATGTGCGCCGTCATAGGAGGGCAAACTGTATCACAGCTAGTGAAAATAAAGTTGGCTATCCATACTTCTCCTTGTAATTCTTTTAAAGAAAGGTTTTCTCTATCTTGATTTTTAAATTGAAATGTCTCCACTTGATAATTCAAGGGATCTTTTATTGGAGATGACTCGCTACAGGCAGAAACCAAAAAGACTATGCAACTGACTATCGTAATGAATAAAATACGTAAACTGCTTTTCACTTAATTTTCACCCTTTACTTTTCATTAACTAATGCTCAATTCTTTAGATTTTTCATATATATTGAAAACCCTTCAGAAAAAGTTTTTTAAACAGCCTTAAGTTTACCAAATAAGCATGATAAGTTAAAGGTAAAACAAGTGAATGTTTTATGAATTGTTGTCAACATTTATTGCTCCATTGGTGAATGTCGATACAATATCTGTTAAAAAGTGTTTATAATCAAAACTGATGGCAATTGCTTGTTCTTTGTAATTAGCTAAATCATTAAACCCTCTAAAATCTCCTATGCTAAGCCCTCTAGCCTCTCCAATACTTGTATTAATTTTTACAGGTTTTTTTATAAATTGAAATGAATGATTATTAGCAACTGACCATAATGTTAAAAGATCATGCAGTGGTCCTCCTGAAATAGAAGGATCTCTCTCTTTATACCATTTCGTATAGTAATCAATCATTGGTTTTAATAATTGACCTACCTGATCATCTTTACTTTTAAAGTATTTGTCCATGGCTGTTACTGTTTTTTCAGGAATTATTGCATAATTAGTGATATTGAGCGGGAAAATTTCGCTCCTTCTGCATATGTTAACACTAAATTTGCTGCATACTGATCGCTATAAAAATTTGCCTCAGCAACAGGTGTAGCATTTCCTGAATAAAGGAATGCACCCCCCATTATATAAAAATCCTTCACTTTCGACATGAGGGTAGGATATAGGACAAAGGAAGTGGCAAGAGAGGTTAATCTCCCTACATTTACAATTGCAACCTCATCTTCATATTCATTTATAATCACAGATATTTGATGAAAATTCTCAAATTCAGAGATAGGATCGTTTATTTTTGGAACAATAGGTCCCATCCCATATTCCCCATGTATTTCTGGATAATACGTTGGGGATTCACCTGTTAAAGGTCGTATGGCTCCACCAATTATCGGTATGCTTGTTAACCCTGTTATTTCTTGAATAAACGTTGCAGTCTTTGTGGCATTTTCTTTAGAGACGTTACCATAATCTACAACAATGCCAACAATATCAATTTCTTTACTATAAAAAGCAAAGAGCAAAGCGACAATATCGTCTATACCGAAATCTCCAATAAAAAGTACTTTTTCACCGATGATACTCACTTCCTTTTTTAGGTTTATACCCGCTTACATTATATGTAAGTTTTATTTAGTTATTTCGGAAACCATTAATATCCAGTAAGAAATCTGTTGATTAAATAGGTTTCTTTCTAAGTTTGTTGATTTTAGTCTCTATAGTTCGTTCTTAAAGGTTATTGCTATAGGACTCTTATTGAACAACTCGTCACAATAGGAATGAGGGTGCACAGCCTATATGACTATAAAGCGATTAACATAAATTCAAGCTAACAGCTAGGAAATTCCGATTTACATTTTTGAGATGGTTTGAGAATATCTAATTTGAAATAGCAGTTGCATTCATAAAAGTGTATAATAGGGAAATGTCGATTGATGAGATAATAATTTCTATTAATACGTTCACCTAAAAGGTTAGTTATTGCGTTATGTACATTCATCGCCAATACAACATCTCACACCTTTTAAGGGTTTAGAAAGAAAAATTAGATCAATCTAATTATGAATGAAACCTATATACCATTAAGACTAAAGCTCTTTAAAAAAGTATGTAATTCATGTATGATTGGATCTTTATGTACCATATGATAATTTTAAGATGAATAAAATTAGATAATACTAATGAAAAGTAATAAAAGTACATGGATATTGGAGTTGAATAAATGAGTAAAGCTAAAGGCAAGGGCGGTACAGGCAGAGGAACTGGCAAAAAAGGGTGGACCCGTTGGCAAAAAGGGGCAAATAAAGCAATGACTAAGCCCTATAAAAGCAAGGGTGTAAAAAGTAAAGCTCAAGAAGATACATCGAATACTAGCAATCAGAATGACGATACTAATGAAAAATAATACGGTCGCTTAATATAGATTTTTTTAAAATCTCTCATATGTAATGAGCAAGACGTTACGATCTTATACCATAGGTGGCTACATTTAGACAAAAAAAACGAGTATAAAAACCATATTGGTTTTTATACTCGTTTCTTATTCATTTAGTTGAAAGAAAGCAATTTACTCAGCCAAAAACATAAATCCAATTGCCCCAGGTCCAGTATGGGTAGAAATAACAGGTGTTGTGTAAGATATATCTACAGGACAATTTGGACTAATTTCTTGAATCGATTGCTTTAGCTTTGAAGCTAGTTCATAAGCATCTGCATGTGCTATTCCAACAGCTTTTACAGTCTTTCCTTTTACATCATTAGCAAATTGCTTTGCAAGGTATTTAATCGCTTGAGAATGACTTCTAACCTTTCCAACTGGGGTGTAAACTCCATCCTGAAGGCTAGCTATTGGTTTGATATTTAACAAAGAGCCTATCAATGCTTTCCCTTTTCCAATTCTTCCACCTTTTACAAGATTGTCGAGGGTATCTACAGTAATGTATAAATTCGTATTTGTGCGAATCTCTTCAACTCTAGTTAATATCTCTTCTTTTGAAGACCCATTTTTAGCCATTTTTGCAGCCTCGAGTACTTGGAAACCTAGAGCTTTCGAAATAAACATTGAATCCACAACAGTTACATTAGAAGACGACATCTTTGCTGCGCTCTGAGCGGATTGTACAGTTCCACTCATTTTATCAGTCATGTGAATTGAAATGATATCACTGCCATCCTTACCTAACTGATCATATACTTCTAAAAGCTTACCTGTAGGTGGCTGTGAACTTTTCGGAAGTTCTTTCGAATTCTTCATCTTTATAATAAAGTCATCTGCATTTAAGTCTACACCATCTAAGTAAGTTTCATCATCGATCGTTATTGATAGTGGTATAATCGTGATATCATATTCCTTTAAAATCTCTCTATTCATATCCAGTGTTGAGTCAGTTACTATTCTAACTTTATTCAGGTTCATCACATCCCTAAAAAATACTAACTTTAATTATACCTTCTATCCGTTATGATTCAATCTAAATAATAACGAAATATCAATAGGTTTGTGAACATTTATCTTATTTTTTCATATAGTGAAGCTTTTATTCATTCTTTAGCTTCTCTAAGGAAGAGATCCAACAAAAAAAGAACCAGATAGCTCTCTGGTTCAATTGTAATTAAGCGTTATTTTTTAAAAGATTGGATTCAAATATTGCCTCATAATCAGGCCATCTTATTACCCTTTTTAAATAAGCTTTAAATGAATAACTACTTTTTGGTTGTTTTTGGGCATAAATAGTTGTTAAAAAAGTTTGTAAACGGATTTTAAGCATAAAACAATATTTGTTATCTTCCTCCAATACTGGGATATCGGTAATCTTTACCTTCTGTCCATTCAATAATTTGAACTCTAGGCTCTTAAATAACAAGTTATCAATCCTCTTTTTCACCCGTTTCCTATATTATACCCCACTTTTTTAAAGAAGTCTGTCTGAAAATGTCGTAAACTTTTTTAAAATTTCATTAATTTCAACTTCCAACTTTAACATGTTTTATATCAAAACTAAATAAAAAAGACGCCAATAAGAAGTTTGTATCCCTTCTCATAAAGCGCAAAACATGTTCCTATCGTTAAGCTCAAATAAGCAAATGAAATAGATTGCTATCTTTATTAACATCTTTGTACACGAAGCCTTTTTTCTTCATTCTTTGAATTAATGGTTCATAATCTTCTCTATGCTTTAATTCAATTCCCACTAAGGCAGGACCGTTATCCTTGTTATTCTTTTTTGTATATTCAAAACGACTAATATCATCTGTTTTGCCAAGAACTTCATCTAAAAATTCTCTAAGAGCCCCGGCACGTTGTGGGAAGTTAACAATAAAGTAATGCTGTAAGCCTTCGTAGATCATCGAACGCTCTTTAATTTCCTGCATTCTTCCAATATCGTTATTTCCTCCACTTACTACACAGACAACATTTTTCCCTTTAATTTGATCTCTTAGAAAATCTAATGCAGCTATGGACATCGCACCAGCCGGTTCAGCGACAATAGCATTTTCATTATATAATTCTAGTATTGATGTGCATACTTTACCTTCAGGAATTAACAGCACTTCTTCGACAACCTCTTTGCAAATGGCAAACGTTTTGTCACCAACTCTTTTTACAGCAGCGCCATCAACAAATTTATCTATTACGTCTAGTGAGATTACTTTGTCTTCTACCCTAGAATTAAATAAAGATGGAGCACCTTCTGGTTCTACTCCGATCATTTTTGTATTGGGAGATATACTTTTAAAATAAGAACCTAAACCGGAAATTAGACCTCCGCCACCAACACTTGCGACAACAAAATCGATATCAACATCTGTATCATTCAAAATTTCAACAGCCACTGTCCCTTGTCCTGCAATTACTTCTACATCATCAAAGGGATGAATAAATGTCCGACTTTCTGCATTACAACAAGCTACAGCCTCTTGATATGCATCGTCAAAGGTATCACCTGATAATATAATTTCAACATACTCTTTACCAAATAACTCTACCTGAGATACCTTCTGTCTTGGTGTTGTTGATGGCATAAATATTTTACCATGTATTTTTAATTGTCTGCAGGAATAGGCAACTCCTTGTGCGTGATTCCCCGCACTTGCACAAACGATACCATTCACTGTTTGCGACTCATTAAGCTGTTTTATTTTATTAAATGCTCCGCGAATTTTAAAAGATCGTACAACTTGTAAATCCTCTCGCTTCAAGTAAACATTGCAATTGTATTTTTCAGAAAGCTGTTCATTTTTTTGAAGAGGTGTATGTGTCACAACATCTTTTAGCAAATGATGCGCCTTTAAAATATCTTCTACTTGTACAGTGTCTAATTCATCGATAGTTTGCTTCATCTTCACGACCCTTTCAACTGCTTGTTAATAAGAAATTATATCATGAATATTCAAAATTTAAAGGTAATATTAAAAAAATTCACAGAATCACCTCGTGTAAGGGCTATCATTTCATATTCAAGCTATTTTCATAATCGAATGATTCTTTTTGGTTTCATTTAGTTCTATTTGGGTGTTATAATTATTTTGTTAGAATAATTGGAGGTTATTATCCTGATTTCAAAAAATATGTTAAGCACATTAGCGATCAAGTATGAACCGACTGAAAAAGCTTTCCAAAGTTTTAATGATATTATTGGTACACATCCAACACTTATTGAGAATATCCATATCGCTAAAAAATTTGCACTCACCGATTTCCCTATTCTTATTAAAGGAGCAACAGGAACTGGTAAAAATCTATTTGCTCAAGCAATACATAGTCATTCACCCAGAAAAAATGCTGCTTTTATTACTGTTAATTGTCACGAACAAAACGAAGAACGATTAGAAAAGGAACTCTTTGGCGTTGAGGAAATCTCTGTACAATCTAGTTTATTTGAAATGGCAAATGGTGGTTCGATTCTATTTAATAATATTGGTGAACTATCTCCTAGACTTCAAACTAAAATCTTAGGTGTCATTGAAGATAACGGTTGGAGAAAGTTAAATTCCACAACACTTTTACCATTAAATTCACGAATTATTTCTACTACAACAAATCAGTTAGAGCTAGATTCTAATTTTAGAGATGATTTATTGTATCGTCTAAATGTTTTATCAATAAAATTACCTGAAATAAAAGAGATTAAACAAGATATCCCGGCGTTTATT
The DNA here is from genome assembly GCF_059758525.1 of Metabacillus sp. GQ13. Lineage (NCBI taxonomy): Bacteria > Bacillati > Bacillota > Bacilli > Caryophanales > Bacillaceae > Metabacillus > Metabacillus sp. GQ13. The sequence continues at coordinate 49,696 of NZ_JCAXET010000017.1, read as the reverse complement.
CAGTATTACCTAACAAAATATGGCTGTACCCTACGTGTAGATCAGTCCGTAGAGACTGCATTAACTAAATATGACTGGCCGGGAAATATCCGTGAAATAAAAAACACCGTACATTATATGCTTACGTTATCTGATGGCAGGTCCATTCAAATCGATGATCTCCCAAAAGGGATTGTTAAGCTTGAACAACAGACGAAGAAGAAATCTCAGCAAAAAAGTCCATTTCAGCTAACAATGATGGACAAACTAGAGTATGCTTTTTTACTGGATGAAATTAAGCAACAAAATGAAAAAGGCGAGCCAGCAAGTAGACGAATTCTAGCTGAAAGTAGTAAATCGTTACCAATCCAATTAACGACACAACAAGTTAGACACCGATTAGACTTTTTAGAACAGCATCAATATATTACAAAAGGTAGAGGCCGAGCAGGCACAAAAATCACTTTAGAAGGATTAGACTTTTTACTATCACTAAAAGAAAAGATACTGTAGTGATAATCTAGTCAATACGGCCTCTACCCATCCATTACTTTAAAATTGTGAAAATTTGTACCATCATAGAAAGGAGCCTTATATGGCAAACACACATATCTTTTCAAAAGGCGAAGAAATTGCTAATTCAATTACTCATGGAATTGGTGGAATATTAAGTATTGCAGGGCTTGTACTTTTAATTGTATTTTCTTCATTATACGGAACGGTTTGGCACGTCATTAGTTTCACTTTATTTGGAGTAACAATGGTACTTTTATATACCTCCTCCACCTTAGTTCATAGCCTTCCACCTGGGAAAGCCAAGGATGTTTTTGAAATTCTTGATCATTCAGCTATTTACTTTTTTATCGCTGGTACCTATACACCTTTCCTATTTATTGCAGTACAAGGATGGATCGGTTGGACTTTGTTTGGTATCGTATGGGGACTTGCAATTGGAGGAACTGTTTTTAAATCCTTTTTTGTCAAAAAGTATCTCTTCTTTTCAACGATTATGTATGTCGTGATGGGCTGGTTAATTGTTTTTGCCTGGAACCCTATTACAGAAAACGTAGCTAGGGATGGTGTTGTACTTCTAGTGATTGGTGGACTTTTATATACAATTGGTGCAGTGTTTTACGTATGGAGGGGATTTAAGTATCACCATGCAGTTTGGCATCTTTTTGTGTTAGCAGCAACTATATTGCACTTTTTCTGTGTATTATTTTACCTATTACCTTAAGTAACATCATTGTTGCTTTCCTGAGCAACACAAAAAATGAGCATCCACAAACGATATGATTGTGGATGCTCATTTTTTGATTAGTTCATTTGGTTTGTTTTTTCATAAACGACAAAATCAAAGTCATAAGGATTTTTTTCATCCATAATACCTTGCTCTTTTGAGATCACTTTCCATTCAGACTCGTTCGTAGCTGGAAAAAAGGTATCTCCCTCAAACTCATGATGAATGTAGGTAACGTACAATCTGTCACTGTATGGCAGTATCTCTTTGAAAATTTCAGAACCACCTATTACAAATATCTCTTCATCCGTTTCATTAGATAACTTAACTATTTCATCAATTGAATGAAGGATTGTGCATCCGCTACAAGCAAATTGATTATCTCTAGTAATAATAATATTCTCTCTCTTCGGTAATGGTCGACCTATAGAGTCAAACGTCTTGCGGCCCATAACAATTTTATGGTTAAGGGTAATGCGTTTGAAATAAGCTAAGTCCTGAGGTAAATGCCAAGGTAGTTGATTATTACTTCCAATTAATCTGTTTTTATCCATTGCATATAATAATGAAATCATATGCTTACAGCTCCCTTAATATGAGGATGTGGGTCATAGCCTTCTAATAAAAAGTCCTCAAAGGAAAATTCAAAAATTGAAGAAACCTCTTGGTTTATTTTCAAGTTTGGTAAAGAACGTGGTTCTCTTTGTAATTGTTCCTTGACTTGTTCAAGATGGTTGGAATAAATATGCACATCACCAAAAGTATGAACAAAATCCCCAACCTCTAAATTCGTTGCTTGTGCCATCATATGAACCAATAATGCATATGAAGCTATATTAAATGGTACTCCTAGGAAAACATCTGCAGACCTTTGATAAAGTTGACAAGATAACTTCCCATCTGCTACGTAGAACTGAAAAAAGCAATGACATGGAGGTAAAGCCATGTGATCTACATCTGCAACGTTCCACGCTGAAACAATTAATCTTCTAGAATCTGGGTTGTTCTTAATTTGATTAACCACATTTGTAATTTGATCAATTGTTGTCCCATCTTGCGCCGGCCATGATCTCCATTGATGACCATATACAGGACCTAATTCACCATTTTCATCCGCCCACTCATTCCAAATTTTTACGCCATTGTCCTGAAGGTATGATATATTCGTATCCCCTTTTAAAAACCAGAGAAGCTCATGGATAATGGATTTAGTATGAAGTTTTTTAGTAGTGATTAACGGAAAACCTTCCTGGAGGTTAAATCGCATTTGATAGCCAAATGCACTAATTGTTCCAGTACCTGTTCGGTCTTCCTTTTTCACACCATTCTCAAGAACATGCTTACATAGATCTAGATATTGTTTCATTTTAACACTTCCCTTAATTAATCTTCCACATGTATTCTACCATATAGTTTATATTGAGACTGTTTTCAAAAACAGTATGTCTGTACTTTTTCGATTTTTAAATTTATATGCACCCTACCAAAGTGCAACGTCAATTGTTAATAGATTCACCCCTAATCCCAATTGGATAAACCGATTGTATATACATATTACTCACCCTTTTTGCTGCTTGCGATTCTAAAGATTGAAGAAAGTTAAATGTAAGGGGAACCGTTTCTTCAAGCTCCTTCCTAGTAAGATCACTATAGTAATACATCGCAAACACTTCTGCAAAATACTCTTCTGGAAACTTGATGAAATAGTTTTGTAGAGGGAAAAGTTGTTTCACCTCTTGATTCCAGATATTTAAATACATTGAATCTTTGCGGATATAATTAAAGACATAGCGATCAATCGCATGAGCCGTTTCATGTAATTCAAGCGCTACAGATCCATGCCCTTTCCCGTATTCACTATGTCCAATCTTTGCATATACTACACGTTCACTAGCCATACCTGGGACTGTATTCCAATTCGCTACTGAATCACTGTACCCTTTTGGCCTTTTATCTTTTAAACTAGTTAATCCATTTTGATCTGTCAATGATCCTGTGAATAAATTTATTTTAATGTTCTGCTCTAAAGCTAATGTTAATATGCTATTATCAATCTTTTGTAAATTATTTATCATAATCAATGCATCTTCCTCAGAAAAGGGAGTTTCCGGTAGGTAAACCAGCTGATTGAGGACCGGTTTAGATAACGGAGTATTCACTGATTGAAAGGAATAGGACGAAAGTGGTATGCCTTCTGGAACAGCTTTAGCTAATTGAAAAACAGGAATACAAATAAGAGATATTAGCAAAAAAAAGATACTCTTTTTCATGATGAGCTTCCTCTCGATGTTAAAAAATTTCTAAATTCGCTTTTATGAGCAAAGCACAAGAGTCCGTTCAGCGATGTATGAACTGGAGCACTCCGCACTGTGCGATAATGGAAACAGAAGAGCGCGCTGGATTTTTCAAAGTTGGATTTCTGGAGCTGGATGTTTGAAGAGATTATCCACATAGCAAGAATTTTAAAATTTCCTAAACAACGATGAAATTCACATAGGTTATTAGCAGCTATACAAAAACTAATGAATAATAAACATTATTAAAATGCTCTATAAAACTATCTAAATCATATCATATTTTGCAGATTTTAACTAGAATTCTATTAGGAGAGAATAGAGGAACCTCGCGTTTTAATAGAGTGAAGTTCCGAAGACATATTAAGATATTATCATGCAAAGAAACCTTAATCAGATAAAGGTAATGTAATAATTTCTATCTACTACATAATAATTTGAGGTGACTTCGTCCAGAATAACGAAAAAACATGCAATTTATCTGCATGCTCTTACTCCACTTTTTAAATAATAAAGGAAACTTCCGTTAATTATATTGCCATTTTTTTGAGGGGGAATTTCTTTCTGTCTAAAAAAATCATAGTGCTGATTTTTCTGATTTTGCGTAACTACCTTTTAGAAAATCCGTAATAAAACGCATTCATTTCTGTTGATAGATGATATTAGGGATAGCAATTCACGATATTCTGAAGTTTGAACATCCACAACAAGTCTTAAACTTGAGCATTATTTAGTGATAGCTCATCCAATTTGGCGGTGTGTTTTTATTCCAATAAATAGTACCTAGGTCTTTATGTGACTGAAATGAATCATGGTATGAGTGATAATGGAAGTTAAACCAATACCCCTCTAATGGGCGGTTCTCTCTGCGCACATGGAAACGTAATACATCTTCACCTGTTTCCGTATTATAAATATGAAAGATTCTTTCGCCAGTTCCTGCTGAAGGTCTAGATACCTCTAGCGATTCAAAAAGGGAATCGTCCTGTTCATTTAAATAGTATGTAATGATCTCTTCCATTTTCGGAAAAATAACTTCTTTAAATTCATCTTCAATCACTTCACCAATTCTATCACCAAATTTACTAAACGATTTCTCCTCTGCTTCAGAAAGGATATTTGTTATCATTTGCTCCTTTGTTAATGGGAGTTTCTCAAACTCAAAGTTTGAAGAGACATCTTGATCTATACTTTCATTATTAAAGGGAGATTTTGTAACAGCATCTTCTGAAGCTTCATCTTGAACAGCCAAAGAAGCCGGAGGGGTTACTAGCCCAAAGGTAGCAATCGAGAATAAAATGACAAGTGATTTTCTTAACCATTTGTTCATAGTCTTTCTTCCTTTCATTCTCTATTTATAGCAATATTTTAACATATAATTTTCAACTTTAATATATCAATTATATTACAAAACACCTTGAGAATTTTAAAGATTTTATCTTGTTTACGCAAATAATTAGGCTCTTTTTCTGAAAGTTTGTTACTCTTGTACGAATAAAAATCGGCTTTTGGATTTTTATGATCTAAATTGAAGCGATCTCCAGTGGGATATCAGAGTCATTTCACGAAAAGAGCACGAAGCTAGGCTGAATTCATAAAGATTTACTTATTACGAAAAACAACAATATTTCTAAAACAGGCAACAATTAAAAGGTAAAAGCTTTTCAATTAAACGTTCCTACCATCCGGTAAATTAATGGTTTATTTACATAGATTATTGCTATTCGGATAATGTACAACTAGAATAAAACTAAATGAAAACAAAAATAGTCTTTTCATGATAATAACCCTTTTAATGAACCGGAAAAACGTTTAAAATAAATAATACATACACATAATAAAGATAACATTATAGGAGGTAAAAGAATGGGTTATACTACAATATTTATTATTTTATCTTTCGTTACTCTTGCATATTTTATCTATGCAGAAATAACCGATTAAATACATATATATCAAAAAAACGGGTGCTCACATAGTATGCACCCGTTTTTTATCATTTTGCTGTAGTTATTTGCATCTTTTCTCGGTTCCTAGTGCTTCTAAAATCTCTTTGTTTTCTTTCTTGCCGAATCAAGTTGCTTACCCCTAGATTCACTTTTAGTTGTTCCTTGCCCTTCCACATTTGGAGAACTAAGACCAGTTCTTGAAGGATCTTCTTTTCTTTTTGACATAATGATAACACCTCCATACCTTTATTTTTCACTATTACTGTATTTCTATTACACCGTAATGAAATTTTGCCGATTTCCGTTTAATAACTGTGAATCCATGTTTATTAAAGCGATTACTTTTAAAATGATCCTTCAGTATGATTCTGTTTCTAGCTACACGTTTAGCTTCAATTATCGCTTCATCGGAAAGTGATGAGTATTTAGCAATAGTCTTTAACGGTTTTAATCCAATTGAATCTACTGACTCCTCGAACATTGGATCAAAATATAGTACATCATAAGATTTATCAGGACAGTTAACCAAATATGTTAAATGATCATCTGCTACAACATCAATTCGTGCCATAGCTTCATCTAATTCTGTTAAACCTGTATTCCATTGATGTAAACCTTTTTTTACAATATATGCAAGGTTCTGACTACCTTCAATTCCCCTAACAAATCCGCTTTTACCGACAAGAAAACTAGCAATAATACTATCTGATGCTAAACCTAGTGTACAATCTAAAAAGGAATCACCTTCTTGTAGGTTGCAAACATCAATAAATGGTTCTGTTTCACCTTTGAGTAGTCGCTTGATTCTAAACATAGCTGAGTTCGGATGAAAGAAAAAAGGACTATTATGATGTAAAACATGTAATTCTAATCTATTTTTCCCTACAACAAGAATATCTTCTAAATAAACCCTTTTTAACTCTTCAATAGCTTGTTTATTTCTTCGTTTATATGTACCAGCTAACTCTATGGCAATTTCTTGTGCTATTAGAATTAATTGTTCATTGGCTCTACTTGAAGTAGTTACGATCATCTTTAAATCTCTACTTTCGATTAGTATTTTAATCCTTGTTGGCGATGTATGAACTGGAGCGCTCCCAATGAGATAAAGGAAACACGAAGAATGTTAGCGATTCGATGTTACTTATCTATTGAAGGAGTGTGAAGTTTCACAAGTCATTGGGCTTTTGTATCTACACCCCATACCTTTGATAATCCAGCAACAAATTTTCAGAAAAAACCCTATTAAAAAAAGGATGCTAACGCATCCTTTTAACAGTTTGTTTCAAAAGCATTTTCTAAGTTCTGAATAATCGCTTCGATAGAATTACCTTCTATTTCGTGACGAGGAATAAAATGTACAACCTCACCATTTTTAATAAGTGCCATTGAAGGTGATGAAGGTTCAAAACCTTTAAAATATTGACGCATTTTACTTGTTGCCTCTTTATCCTGCCCTGCAAAGACTGTTACAAGCTTATCAGGCTTTTTATCAGCATTTAATGTTGCTTGAGTTGCAGCTGGTCTTGCTAATCCAGCTGCGCAGCCACATACAGAGTTAACAACAACTAGAATCGTTCCTTTATCATCTTTCATCGTTTGTTCCACATCATCTTCTGTCGTCAACTCTTCAAATCCTGCATTTGTTAATTCCGCTCTCATTGGCTTAACAATTTGCTTCATATATTCTTCATATGCCATAGACATAATAATCCCTCCAACTTAAAACATAACTTATCCAAATGCTATTTAGTGAAAATTGTTATTTTTGTCCAGTAACTCTTTTCGTATGACTTTATTGTTTTTATCATTAAAAGTAACGTTAATCCATAAGAAAAAATTCAGTTTTTTAAGTCTGTTAGCAACAAACTTTTAGTAAAGATCATATCTTAAACAATACTATATGGAATAAATCATTGCAAATTTAGCAAACTAGACGTCTCGTTCAACTTAACCACTTACGTTTTTAGCTACGACAATTTTTTGGTTCCTAACGACCTATCTTAGCTCTTTCTACTTTCGGTCATTTGCTTCCATACGGACCCCTTGGCTTCTTTTCCACCCGCGATTCGTTCAATTGCCATTTTCACTTGCATACTAACTTCAAATTCAGGGTCATTTTCTGCCACTTTTAAGGATTTTAATGCTGTTTGGTCACCAACTTCAAATAAGAACATAGCTGCTCTCCATCTTACTAGTTTATTCTTATCATTTAGTGCATCAACCATTTGTGGTATTGCGTCTGGATTCCCTATATCAGACAAACAATCTCCCGCTGTTCTTCTAACAGTAACCGTCTTATCTTTTAACGCTTTATATAACAAGGGTAATACCTCATCTTTTTCGATCATCCCTAAATAAACGGTTGCTAATCTTCTTATTGAAGGCTTTTCATCATTTAATGCTTTCTCTAAAACAGGAAGATCTTCTTCCTTAGGATCCATTTGATCCAGATGAGCAAATCGGGAAGACCAATTTAAATCGTCTAACATCTCTAACGTTACTTTATACGATTTTCTAACGGGTGAAATAGCTTTATGTTCACCCTCTTTTGCTGCCTTTACTAGTTTTGCTAACCGTTCCTTTGAATAAGCTGCACTTAATTCTTCAATAACTTCCATTCCAATATCAGTAAGGTCGCCATATCTAACTCCATGTTCTTTCCATTGACGGTCTAAAACAACATTTTCATTTGATTGTTGTGCAGTTAAAACAGCTTCTTTAAAGCGATCTGGTAATCCAAAGCGCTCCTCTGTTATTCCGTCTGTTAGTTTTAGTTGCATTGGAATATTATTAAACATTTGAACAAATACTTTCACTTCTCCAAATCCGTCTTCTTGCAGTTCAATGTTCTGATTTTCTTCATCTACATTTTCTCCAAAAGCCTGACGTACTTGTGCTAGTATGTCTTTCCAATCATATTTCGCATTACGTTCTACTGCTAAAAAATCCGCTACATGATAAACACCTTTAACTCCATCTATCTTTAATATATTCCCAATCATATCAGGTGCTTCATCAACCTGTTCTTTTTTATAATTATTGCTCTTTCCAGATGGTAATTCTTCTGTTAGTAGCACCTTCATTGTATTTGGGCTAGGAGTTGGTTCAATCGATTTTATCTTCACTGTGAGCACTCCTTCTTTTAACTCGTAATAATATTGTAGCATAGCCTCTTTACTAAGCGCTATTGATAGCATTCAGATCGGACACACTCAAAGTAATTTATTTTCTTTTCTAAAGTAACGTTTGTGCTGGTAAGGCAAAATAAATTAATAGTCTCTTGTTTTAGAGGATTTTCTCTAAACAGCAACTGTATGGGAATTAATCAAATCAAAGTATAAACGATTTAGTTAACAGAATCCCACTCCTTATAAAATTGTTCTAAGTATATTTGGAGAAACTGATGCCTTTCTTCAGCTAAATTTTTACCTGTTTTCGTGTTCATTAGGTTCTTTAAATTTAGTAATTTATCATAAAAATGGCTAATTGCATCGGTCTCTGACTCACCGTTAGGATTGTAGATAAGATTTCCTTCAGACCCTGCATAGGTAAATGTTCTTGCTATTCCGATTGCTCCAATCGCATCTAACCGATCTGCATCTTGAACAACTTTTGCTTCGAGTGATAACTCATCCTTTGGTATTTTTTTTCGATAACTTATCAGTTTAATACAATTCATTACTTCAACTGAAGTATTTCTATCTACACCCAATTCCATCAAATAGTCCTCTACCTGCTTTTCAGATATTTTTATAGTATCAGTAAGCTTGTCATCAATTAGATCATGTAGTAACGAAGCTAGTTCAACAACAAAGCAGTCTGCGTTTTCAGCCATTGCTATATGTATAGCGTTTTTGCGGACTCGTTCAATATGCCACCAATCATGACCACTTCCCTCTTCTTGTAACATTTCATATACATATTGTTCAACTTCTCTTATTTGTTTCCTATGCAAAATTCACACCTACTAACTATTTATAAATACAATTCTGTATACACAGAGTTCCAATTAATTTACAGATATTCGGCAAAAACTATACCGTTTTATCATATACTATCTCATTAAAACTCATAGGGGAGTGTCATGATGATAAACTACATGAATCATTATCCAGTAATTGGTCAAGCTTGGACAGGAAAACATGTTATTTTACTGCATTGTACAATGACTAATTATTTAGAGAACCTTTATAAAAGCAATCATGCACCGATGGAAACCGTTAGCCGAAACTGTGCAGAAACTTTATCCCAGCTACTCAGTATCGGGTATCATATCTACGCAGTTACTGCTATATCACCTAATCAAATTCAATACCTTTTGATTCAATAACCCGGATTTGGATTTTTAATCGCATAGAAGAATCTTAATAATGGATTTTTCTGTAAAAATTCACACTAGAATACTAATTTTTTTCCTTCCACATTCCATCTATTTACTAATAATAGGTATAACGATAGCTAATTTTTTGTCATTATTCTCAATAAAGAAATAGTATCGTCTACAATATGTAACAGGTCTTCTATTTGATCTTCTCCATATACAGATAGAAATTCTACTTGATAACAATTATGAAAAAGATCCATATTCGAAGTCATTTCTTTGGTTACAAAAAGCTTTATCACATTCCCTTCCCAGGTTTTGTGTAGCTTTTTCAAAAGTAGTTCATCATACCCCTGAATTTGCACTTCTTCTTGAAATGTAACTTTCAAGTTACATCCTGGTTTTTTTATTTTATGCAATAACTCCCCTGCAATCTGATTATGATTCATTTCGATACTTATCATTGCAGATTGAGGCTTGTTCTCATTCAGTGCAAAAGTAACCGTATATCTTCTAGACATGATAGCTAAATCTATGATGTCACTTCGATCTGTAATAACAATCTTATTCTCCATGTCTAAATCATAAATATACCCTTCAGTAATTACCTTCAAATTATCAAACACGGTTGGATCAAACATTTGCTTTCCCCCTTTATAAAATCAATTATTTCAAGTGCTATTTGATAAAAAATATCATTTCACTTTTTTAAAAAAATCTCTTCCCTTCAATGGGTTACAAATTTCCAAAAGCAACTTTTTCATAGAATATTTTACCATGTAGTATGATAAAGTTATTCCTAAGGAGCAACTAAAAATGACATTCTAACCAATAAATTGAAATTAAATGAAAGTTCGAATTGAATAATTTTTCAAAACTTTCTATAATAAAGAGTCAGTACTAATAAGTAATTACACATTATTTTCATTTATAACTTTGAAGACCTATAATTAGATTAACTACGGAGGTGCTTTTTTTGCCGATTAATATACCAAGTCATTTACCTGCAAAAGAAATATTAGAACAAGAAAATATTTTTATAATGGATGAAAAACGAGCATATTCCCAGGACATTCGACCTTTGAACATCCTAATATTAAATATCATGCCAGAAAAGGAAAAAACTGAAACTCAATTATTACGCTTGTTGGGAAATTCACCTCTTCAATTAAATATTACATTTTTACGGCCTGAGACGCATACATCTAAAACAACAGCTGCTTGGCATTTAAAAGAATTTTATACGACCTTTCAACACATTCAGCATAAGAAATTTGATGGAATGATCATTACTGGGGCTCCCATTGAACATTTAGAATTTGTAGATGTTTCTTATTGGTCTGAATTAAAAACAATTATGAATTGGACAAAAACAAATGTTACCTCAACTTTACATATTTGTTGGGGAGCACAAGCAGGACTTTTCCATCACTATGGCGTAAATAAATATCAATTGGAAAATAAATGCTTTGGAATCTTTAAGCATGAAATCATCAATCCAACTGTAAAATTATTAAGAGGCTTTGATGATCAATATTATGTTCCTCATTCACGACATACCGATGTTTCAAAAGAAGCAATTGATTCAGTTTCAGAACTTCAAATTCTTTCTTATTCAAAAGAAGCTGGTGTCTGTCTAGTCATGTCAAAGGATGGTAAGCATATTTTCCTTACGGGTCATCCTGAATACGAGAGGACCTCCCTAAAAGATGAATACGAAAGAGACATTGCCAAAGGGTTAAAAATTGATATTCCTCAAAATTATTTTGAAGACAATGATCCTGACAAAAAGCCTATCCATTCATGGAGATCACACGCAAACCTTCTTTTTGTTAACTGGCTAAATTATTATGTATACCAAGAAACACCGTATGTTTGGGATTGAAAGAATCTTTTTGTAAAAAGTCATACCTTAAATAAAGATTATGAAATCAACGTAGAATCCAATTCTTAAGTGGAAGGTCATTCAATTTTTATCATCTTAAGAAATACTTAATAATTGCTTTATAAAAAAGTCACATTTATATGGTAATCTTTAAGACAATTCAGATCTTAACGTAAGTCTAAATTATAATTGTTAACTTGTAAGTTTGTTTCGATTAGATTGAGGTGAAAATGTTGAAAAGCAAATCAAAGGTATTAATTTTAACAGCTAAATATGGAAATGGCCATGTCCAAGTAGCTAAAACATTGGAAAGTAAATGTAAGGAATTTGGGTTTGAAAAAGTTGTCGTATGTAATCTTTATTCAGAATCTTTTCCAGTCTTTTCAGAGATTACTCAGTATTTATATTTAAAGAGCTTTTCAATTGGCAAACAGTTCTATCGACTATTTTATTATGGGGTAGATAAAATTTATAATAAACGCATGATGAATCTTTACTTTAAAATGGGACATAAACGATTACACCAGATTGTAAAGAGTGAACAACCTGATATTATTATTAATACCTTCCCAATGATTGTAGTTCCTGAATATAGAAGAAAAACAGGAACAGTGATACCTACTTTCAATGTACTCACTGATTTTTGCTTACACAGAATTTGGGTACATGAAAATATCGATAAATACTATGTTGCAACAAGTCATGTTAAGGAGAAGTTAATTCAACTTGGAATACACCCTAGTACCGTTAAAGTAACAGGCATTCCAATACGGTCACAATTTGAGGAAGGTATCAACCACAGTAACATATATAAAAAATATAATCTGGACCCTTCGAAGAAAACACTATTAATTATGGCTGGTGCTCATGGGGTTTTAAAGAATGTGAAAGAATTATGTCAATCTTTTATTTCTAAGCGAAATGATATTCAAACGATCGTTGTCTGTGGTAATAATACACTATTAAAAGATAGTCTCGATCCACTTGCAAATGAATATCCAGAGCAACTTAACGTGTTAGGATATGTAGAAAGGGTTGACGAACTTTACCGAATAACATCATGCATGATCACAAAACCTGGAGGTATTACATTAACAGAGGCTACAGCAATCGGTGTACCTGTTATTTTATTTAAACCTGTTCCAGGCCAAGAAAAGGAAAACGCCTACTTCTTTGAGGAAAATAACGCAGCTATCATAGTAAATCAAATCGAGGATATTTACGAGCAAGTCGCTACATTACTCGCTGATGACAACCGATTACAACATATGAAGGAAAATATAAAACAGCTCCATATATACAATTCAGCTGATTTAATATTAGAAGATATGATTAAAGAAGCTACCTTTATAAAGGATAAACATATGATGGCTGGTTCCGTAAATTATTAATATCGACTAAGTTAAATTAACTTTACTTCAACATGAAAATTCAACTATCTTGACCTCATTTTATTGTGTTAATATTTAAAAATAACTTAGCCAAAAAAGTTTTGTTCACCATTAGTGGACAGACTTTTTTGTTTTCTAGGAAATTGTACTATGGATAAATGTAAACATCCAGCTCAATCGCCTAATACGTACCCTTTTGGGAAAATTAAACCCTTTTTTTCCGAGGTCCTAAGGTGTTTATCAGGGCAAACCAAGGGCACATATTCTTTTGGTCTGATCATCTTGTTTGCAATTTATACCGTTTTTTCAAATAAAAATACCCACATAAACGAAAGAGCCTGCTTTAATTCCATGGATAACGATCCTATGTGATGATCAGTTACTCCTTTTTTTATAAACACCGAATCCATCAATTGTTTTCCAACCATTTTCAATCGCAAGGTGTTCAAATTCCCACGGCATTATCGTATGGCAAATCGCCTTTTCCCCATATAATCGTCGAAAACTCTTATTTCGTAGGTGTGCAGTAGGACCTAAAATCCCAATACATAAAAACCCCCTTGACTTTACTATCAATTGTAAATGGTTTAAGGATTCTAGAGGATCCTCTGTCCACTCGATGCAATTAATTGATATAATTGCATCGAATTCATCTGCTTCAAAAGGCATGTTCGTAATAGACGCTTGATTGAAACTTAGACGTTCTGTTTCCCGTCCTTTTGCTATATTAATCATACCTGATGAGATATCTATACCGCTTACATCAAACCCTTCTTTATACAACTTATAAGAACCGTAGCCATCTCCACAGCCTATATCTGCAACTTTTGCTGGAGAATGAACAAAATTCGTAAAAAAGGGAATGATTAAGCTTCTACTACCTGTTTCCCACATTTCTTTTGAATGTTCTTTCCAATATTGTGCTTTCTCATCCCATTGTTTCATCGCTTCCATTTGCCAGTCATTTAATTTCATTACTTTATCCCTTCTATAACGATTTTTTAGTGGAAGTACAGGTTCTTCCACCTAATTTTTAAATTTATATGCATGAGTAGACGGACATCTTGGAACGATATAATGACTAGCAATGATTTCTCTTTGCATTTTTAAATAAAGTGACAAAACTTTAGGAGGATATTATGACTAAGAAATATAACAAGGGTAGTAAAAATCAAAATTCACCTCAAGATGGAAAATATCAAATGGAATTTGCTCAAGATCAAATGTCAGGTGATAACAGTAAAGGCAATAAGCGAAATAAAGACCAAAGGACTAAGTCAACCGATGAGTAAACATCATATTCTATAATTCCGTTTCCTTTTATTGCAATATAAATTGAAAACAGCCACTTAAAATAAGTGGCTGTTTTTTATTGCTATATTATTCACCTAATCCTTCAGTTGTCATTGCTCTTTCAACAGCATCTAATGCAGCAGCTTCATCATTACCTTCAGCTGTAATCTTAATTTTTGCCCCTTTTGATATCCCTAATGACATAACACCCATGATAGATTTTAAATTAACACTTCTACCATTGGCCTCAAGATTTACATCCGATGTGAATGAATTAACGGCATTTACTAATGCAGTTGCAGGTCTAGCGTGTAACCCAGCTTCATTTGTGATTGTAAACGTTTTCTCTACCATATTTACATTCTCCCTCCATTTACTAATGTAGCTATCCAGATTTTTTAAATGATGATGAATAATTATGTATCTTTTTTCTTCATCTCTAGTAGTTGGATTAAAAAAGCTACTTTTGTTACTACCATTATTATAAACTTTTTTTGTGAAAAGGGAACAATTTGTTAACTAATTTGAAATACATTTTGCGATTTTATTTCATATTTCACATGTAAAGTAAATGTATCTGTATGCTTACGTTCAATCACGATTGTATTTAACTCTTTATCCTGAAGAATAAGGATGGAACCTTTCCTTACGTTTAGAATGCTCTTTCCGAACCTTACTATACAATCACTAGCTCGTTCAAAGCAGCAATTATCAATTCTTCGACTATTTGTCACGATAATGGGTTCCCCAAAAACATCGAATGTTCTCATAAACAATAATCCTCCTCTAGCTTTTTCTCCATTATATGCTAGGATTATTAAGACTATTTACATTGTTAATTTATAGAATAGAAAGATTCTGAAACTTTTGTTAAAATTTACTTCTTAACCTTGACGGGTATAATAAATCTGTTGTATAGTAAAAACATCATTAGCTTGAATATATATGATAGCGCTTTATTTAGATGTTCTTACATAGTATATTCATTAGTGATAAAATTTTTATAGCACCACCTGTGCTACAGTATTAGGAGGATTAAGTACTATGCAAAACGGTAAAGTAAAATGGTTTAACAACGAAAAAGGATTCGGGTTTATTGAAGTTGAAGGCGGAGATGATGTATTCGTACATTTCACAGCAATTGAAGGTGATGGGTACAAATCCTTAGAAGAAGGACAAGAAGTATCTTTTGAAATCGTTGAAGGTAACCGCGGACCACAAGCTGCTAACGTTACAAAGCTATAATCATTCATTTAAACTTACAATTTAAACATAAACACTAGATCAAAAGAATACTAGAACCAACAAGAGGCGGAGTTCACACTCCCCCTTTTGTTGGTTTTTCATATTTAGCTGATTAAAAAATCCCCGATCTATGTTCTATTATTCTATCGAATTTTTACTAGCGAGTTGAACCTAGTTGTTTACTTATTAAAATATACTCAATAGCCTTCACATTTTGTTTAATACTCTTCTCTATTCTACTGACTTCATGTTGATTAAAGATGTTTGCGTTGTTCGCTATAAAGACTAATTTATCCAGATCTCGGTATACTTCTGAGAAAGCATCCTTAATTGATGAATCTAAGGTCTCATTCACCATACTGATATCCCACTCCTTTCCGTGTATATTTGGCGAAAAATTAGTTAAATGGTTACATAATTGTGCTATATTTTTACATAGTTTACTCCTTCTTCATTTTAACACGTCAATTCGCTTTACGATATATAAATTTCGATTGTTTTTTTTAACGAATATATTTTAACGAAAATACAAATAATATAGCTTGGAGGTGTTAGCTATGGATCAAATTAACCACACTGGATTAATTAGCGGAATGAATGAAATAAATCAAATTGAAATGTCAGTTAAAGCTGCGCAAAAGATGGTTGGTTCAGCTACGATGCAGCTTGATCCTGAAGCAATCCATGATGCAGAAAATGCAGTACGTGACGCACAGAATTTAATGAGTCGTTCGACAAAAACAGGAGTAGATAAAGAATTTTTATCAACTCAGCAGCAACTCCTTGAACAATGTGAACATCAATTATCAGAAGCTAAGAACTAGAAACTACAATACCTATAATATTCCACAGCAAAAAGAAGCTTAGGATGTTTCCAAGCTTCTTTTTCCTATATTCTACAGTTTTCTCAATCTTAGTTTGAAAACGAAGATAATTATGATAATTTCGTCCCTACTTCTTTAATCTTTTGTCCTACTGTACATTGGTTAATACAAAAGGAGTGGGCATATCGTTTACCATATTCTTCACGAAAATGTTTCTTTAATAAACAATCAACACAATATGTATCCAATATTTCACTCAGTTCTTGCAAGGTTTGTTTTTTACGCATTCTCGTCAACTTCCTCATTCAATTTCATTTTACTTCTTATCTCAATTCCATTTAAAGCTTGAGTCGCAAGCTTATCAGCTTCATTATTTTCTTTTCTAGAAATGGCTTCATATTGAGCAGTAATAATAAGTTTTTTCAATTTGGCATCAATTCTGTCTAGCCAGATTATGAATTCTTCTTCGTAACACGGCCATTCCCCAGCTAACTGGTTAATAACTACTTGTGAATCACCTCTAAATAATATTTTCTGTTTATTAATTCCATACTCTTCTAGTACAGTAACCAGAAATGAAAATGCTGCATATTCTGCTTCATTATTAGAAGTTAAAGCCTCTGCACTCTCATTCATTCTAATTCGATACTGTTTGCCATCCTGTGTAAAATAGACGACAACTCCAAACCCAGCAAGCTTTGTCTCTTTTTGATAGCCACCATCAAAATATGCAACGACATCATGCGGTTCATGCTTAACGATGTCTTTTAAGCGTTTTAAATCCTTTAATGTCCAAGATTGGTCATCTTCTGAAGTAATATAGATTTGTTTAACCCTACCAGTTTGGATAAAATCCTCTGCAAATAGGATCGTTTCATTTAAAGGAAGAAAATCTGTTGTTACAATCGTCTGGTTTTTTTTCTTTGTTTGATAGGTCCATTCTATTCTATATTTCAAATATACTTCACTCCCGAATGTTTTATTAGACTGTTTTTTATTATTATGCCATTAAAATATTTCGCTTCTATTTGTGATACAGACCCTTTCCAATAACATTTCGCTCACTATCGAAAATGGAAAGATGGCTAATTAATTAATCTAGTGAGAGAGCAGTAGTGCTTTTTTCGAAAACCGAAAATAACAACCTATGCACAAAAAAGTCTTAATGTATGTCTTTAATGATAGTAGTATGAATTAATTATTATAGAATTAAATGCAATAGTGTTCCAGAAATGAATCAATTTAGAAACGGCCTATAAAATGAAGAAAATCTGTAAATCATTTATACTTATTAATGTTATCATTATGCTATGATCGTATTCGAGTTACCTATAATTAGATTGCCCAATCATTAAAAGGGCATCATTTAAAATCTAATGCTTTTTATTTTAACACCGTTTCGTTGATTATAAAACAATTTACAATCATTTGGGGGTTCTGTGTGATGATTGAAGTCTATGTAGATGGAGCAAGTGCAGGTGACCCAGGAAAATCTGGTGCAGGCGTCTTTATTAAAGGGAATGGAAATGCTAAACAATATTCATTTCCACTAGGAATTATGTCAAACCATGAAGCCGAATACCATGCTCTCATTAAGGGGTTAGAGATTTGTATCGAACATGGATATCAAATTGTATCATTTCGAACTGATTCACAATTAGTTGAACGTGCAATAGAAAAACAATTTGTTAAGAATGCTACTTACTCTCCTCTTTTAGAACGCGTTTTGCTATTAACAAAGCAGTTTGATCTTTTTTTTATTAAGTGGATCCCGAGTAAAGAAAATAAAGTCGCAGATTCCCTAGCTAGAAAAGCAATCTTAGAGCGGTAAAGAACGATTAGATGGAAAGTAGTGAACAACATGAAAAAAACATACCTAGCAGATGGAAGCTTATTATTTGTAGCGTTTATCTGGGGTTCTACCTTTGTCATTGTCCAAAAGGCAATCCAATTTTTACCCCCACATTTATTTAATGCAACGAGGTTTTTAATTGCAGCATTATTACTATTATTATTTATTAGGAAGAAGTCGGGAAAGAACATTTTATCGCTTGATTTGTTTTTATCAGGTTCGTTTTTGGGTTTCTTTTTGTTTTTAGGCTATGCATTTCAAACTACTGGTTTACTTTACACCACATCTTCCAAAGCAGGTTTTATCACAGGGCTTAGCGTCATGATTGTTCCATTATTATCGATATGGTTATTAAAAGACAAACCTCGACCAGTTATTTTTCTAGCTGCTTTTATTGGAATAATTGGACTTTATTATTTAACTATAGGTGATGTATCAAGTATGAATATTGGTGATCTGCTCGTTTTCTTTTGTGCAGTTGCCTTTGCATTACATATTACTCTTACTAGTAAATTCGCTAAAAAGTTTAATGCCTTACCATTAACAATCGTCCAATTAGGTTCAGTGTCCCTTTTTAGTTTTTTAAGTTTCTACTTTTTTGAAAGACATTCATTTACACCTAGTAGCTTTATGAATCGTGATGTTATCATCGCTTTAGCTATCACATCTATTTTGGCAACTTCAGCAGCATTTTTTATCCAAACAAAATACCAGCAGTTTACAACTGCTGCTAGAGTTGCCATGATCTTTGCTATGGAGCCGGTGTTTGCTGCTATTACCGCTTACATCGTCATAGATGAACAACTGTCCAGTAACGGAATCATTGGCTGCCTACTAATTTTTCTTGCAATGATCGTTACTGAAATACCAAGTATCAGAAGTATAAAAATGCTATTTTATAAAATTTAAACAAGAAATTCATCGTCCATTTTAACCGGGCTCTCTTCTTAAATAAAATGCAAATTTTCAATATGGTTTATTGCTTGGTTCCTGTCCGTTATCTCTTCTTGCCTGAACATTTCTAATAAGGAAATGTAAAAAGAACCATCAAATTCTTTTTGAATTTTTAGCGTATACTCAATTGCAATGATAACAATTTTATCGTGCGTATCTGTATAATGCTGACCGAATTTTATAAATCCAATAGCATCTTCACCTAATTTAAAACCTTTACCTATTAAATATTCGACATAATCTGTTACAGTTTTCTCTGTTTTCCCCAATTTATATCACCCTTATAAAATCTAGTATATAGATCATGATAGCGAATGTTGTCGAAAATATCTATCATTTTTTAATATGCTCTTTCCTAACTTTGGTTAAGATGAGTATTTCTTATGACACTTCCGTAACAATAAGCATTATCTTTGGATTAGGCTCTTTTCTAAAAGTTTGTTGCTCTAGTACGAATAAAAACTGGCTTTTGGATTTTTATGATCCAAATTGAAGCTATGTCCAAAGGGTTATCAAAGGAATTTAGCGAAAAGAGCACGAAGATATACTTAAAACGTGTACATTAGTACTTTGTACGGAAAAAATCAATCTTTACGAAAACAGCCTTGGATTAAGCATGTTAGCTTGGAAACATGGTCATAATACCATTGGAGGTGACTAACTTATGGGTAGTAAAAAGAGAGGCAACAACCGTGGGCAAATTGCACCTAGTGTCAATCCCCAAGGACACGGAGAAGATGTTGAATTTTCAACTGAACCTAAAAGTAAGCTTGAAAATGCCGCTAAGAAAAAAAACACTAAATAGACAATAGCTTCTTCGATTAAAAATTCTTCAATAATAAAGAGAGGCAACTAAATTGCCTCTCTTACCGTTGTTATGTTTTCCATTAAAGTTTGAACACCTCTGAGCTCATGATCCTTGATCATTGCATATGCCCTATCTTCATTTATCTTAAAACATGTATCATCAATTAAACATTCTAAAGGTGCCTGACAATTAATTTCAGCTAATTGTCTTGAAAGATGCAACATATCTAAATCATTTTCTATTTTCATTTTCTGACTTTTAGTTAACTCATTTAAATTCTCAAGTAGAACATCAATCGATTTATACTGATTGATCAGTTTGTATGCGGTTTTTTCTCCGATCCCCTTTACACCTGGATAATTATCACTAGAATCACCCATTAAAGCCTTTACGTCAATCAACATATGGGGAGCAATTTGAAACTCCTCAAAATATGAATCTTTCGTATAATGTTTGTAATTACCAATTCCCTTTTGAAATATCAGGACATCTACATTGTCATTTAAAAGTTGAAGAATATCCTTATCACCTGTTAAAATTGATATTTTTGTGTCATTTTCAAACTTTTTCGTTAACGTTCCAATACAGTCATCTGCTTCATAACCCTTAACACCTAAATTGGGTATATCCAACGCTTCTACAACTTCTTTTGCTAATTCAAACTGCGGAATTAGCTCAACAGGAGCTTCTGGCCGATTTGTTTTATAATTTACATAGAGATCATTTCGGTATGTTTTACTTCCCATATCCCAGCAGCAAACAACATGAGTGGGTTTACTATAATTGATTGCAGATATGAGATGTTTTAATAGACCAGTAACAGCATTTGTTGGCGTACCTTTACTATTTATCATAAAATTCCCATATACTGAAGTTGCAAAGAAAGAACGAAACAATAGTGCCATTCCATCTACAATTAACAAGTGGTTATCTTTTTTCATGTTGGTCTCCTTTCAAGTAAAATACTAATAGTATCATAACATATTAAGTGACAAAATCGGTCGGAACATTATTCCTAATAACTGCAAATCGAAATTTTGTATGTATCAAAATTAAAAGATAAAGGAGTTTGTATAATTAGTAACTTCTTTTATAGGATATTGCTGAGTCATTTATAGAAAAAGCACGAAAAAAGGCTAAATACGCAAAGAAGTGCCATACAAAAGCGCAACATTCTTTGCGGAAACAGCCTTTAGTTAAGAGCTTTCAACTCAGCATCGAGTTATAAACAATTACTTACGATTACTTCTTCTTTTCACTACTCATTTTTAGTGCTTCATTTTGTTCATAAGATCCAAACTCCGTATTAAAATCATTCTTTTTCTTTTTATTATTGTTTCGTTGAGCATTAGCATTGCCAAGTTTTGTTCTTCCCATTTCATTCACACCCTTCGTTTTAAACTCGAGATTAGCTTTCCACGTATTCTAGAGTTTAAAACGATTAAAGTTGATAAAATATATTGGAAGACATTTTAAGCTTATTCTAAAGCTATAGTTAAAACTGGGACCGGCTTTCTAAGCTTTTGAGCAGAAATGACTATTCCCCATACTTTCTTAAAACAAATTGCTGAACCATTTCTTTCGTCACCTTTTTACGTGTCGGCACAATACCCTTGGCAGCTAAATTATTCATTTCAGCTGTAACTTGATTAATTTGATTTACCTCAAACGGTAATGAGTTCATAGATAATTGAATAGCTTCTTCAATTAAAGATTCTCTTTTTGCTTCAAGTTTTAAAAATGTTTGAATGTGATTATGCTGCTTTTTACTATGTTGTGATATAGCATCATGTACATTACTCATTTAAGACACCTCTTTTTTTCATTAACTTAATCACATGTTCCTGAGGATCCCAGCATTGAAACGAATAATCTGGTTTTGTTTCATAATTCAAACGGCCACATAAATAAGTTAACTTGCTATTTATCCGAACCGCTTTAAAATGAATACAGGTAGCACAAACTTGATACGTTTTAGCATCCATGCTATTCCTCCTAGGTTTACATGTGGTTTTTTAGTCATATCCCATAATTTTATCACAAGTTTAGTTAAAATTTCATATATTAAGAATTTTTATGACTGTTTCTAACTGATTTCGCACCTGATTTAAATGTTTTGTATCCTCTGCTTGGATATCAAGCAATGATTCAAATTCTTCTTCAGTTTGTAGTTTAATCATTTTAATAAGATTTGCATGCATACCAGAAATCACATCTTCATAATACACTAAGAAATCATTCAAATATTGTTCGAGTGTATGTGAAAGTGGTTGATCCAAACGGTTTTGTAAATCGTCACTCATCATCTTTTTCTCGTTCTTCTCAAAAAAGGATTTCGTATTTTTAAACATCTTCAACGAAGGTTTCAGATACGAAATCATCTCCATTGTAAAATCCACGGTTATATTCGGGGTCTGAATCCCTTGATGATTCGGCTTTGAAAGAGTAATTGATTTTGAATTCTTTTTTACAAGCTGTGTTATTCGAAGATATTCATCCTCTAATACCTTTTTAATAAAGCCCTCAATGCGTAAAGTAGTGGCTTGGAGCTCTTGGACTAACTCAAATTCAATTGAAGCTAATAGATCGTTTAAACAGACTACTAAAGCCTGACTATGACTATTCTGTTGATTAAATAAACTAGGGTGGAATGATTCTTTAAAGAACTCATAAAAACGCAACATTAATCTTTGTTTCACATAAAAGATCAATTCTTCAATTTCTTTTTTTACATTATTCACTAATCTAATCTTTGTTATGGCTGATAATTCTTTGTTTACGTTTTTACTTTCTTCTATCAAAATCAGTTTTATCTCAGCCTTTTCGACTTCATCTTTTGCTGCAGCATTGATAAGTGTTTCTACTCTTTCATTAGATCGTTTCAAATCTTCACTAATGGAAGCAATCATTGTATTAGTTAATTCTTGTTTTATAAAGTAATCAAATTGGTGCTTGAATTCTATATATTCACTTTCAGCATCGATTTTATTGGCTAGAATCTCCATGCTTGAAACACCATATAATCGGATATTTCTTATTTCCTGCTTTTTTAGTTGATCACTAATATAATCTTTTACAAGCTTAACTTCTTGTTCATCCTTGGCTAAATCAATTGCATTAATGATAAAAAACATTTTATCTAGCGTAAATGAATCCTTCACACGCCCTAATTGACGTAGAAATTCTCTGTCACCTTTTGAAAAGGGATGATTATAATACGTAACATAAAGAATGGCATCCGCCTTTTTTATATATTGAAAAGCAACATCTGTATGTCTTTTGTGGAGTGAATCTGCCCCAGGTGTATCCACTAAGGTAATCCCTGCTTTTGTTAAAGGGCAATCAAAGTAGATAATTACCTCCTCGACCAAACATGCCTTTTCTTCAATCGTAACGAAATCTTCTAGCTTATCTTTTGTAGTAGATAATAACAAACCGTTATTTACTAACTGTAGATATACTTTTAATGCCTCACAATACTTTTTTTGCGATTTCTTTTCATTTTGATCATGTACTTCTATCTTTTTTAATTCTTCAACAAGCTCACTTATAGTAAACATTTTATTTTCCAATGAAGAAAAGCTATTTACTACTTCATTAATTAGAATGTCTTCTCTTTTTAATTTAACTTCCACTAACCCATGTTTCTTATCCCTGGTAGTTGGCGCAATTTTGTTAATTGTCGCAGTTGTAGGTGTTGGAGAAGACGGGAGAATTTTCTCTCCAATCAACGCATTTGCAAATGATGATTTACCTGCACTAAATGCACCAAACAACGCAACTGTAAAAGCTCGATTTCTATAGCTATTTACTTTGCTTTCTAACGAATCTGTAAATTGATTAAAACCACGCATTTGCTTTAGTTGGCTTATAACTTTTCCAGTTTCATTGATAAATTGATCCTTATTACCGATTTCTTTTACATGAGAGTCTGAATTTATCATTTCTCCCCTTACCGCAGTATCCAATTGTTTATCTACAACGATTGTGTTCATTAACCTGTTTGTATATAATTGGTTTTCTAAAAGCCATTGATCACTATTATAATTTTCATTCGTTTGGTTATTGAGTAAATTTAATAATGAAGCTTCATAAGAAACAAGCTGTTCAAATTCAGCTATTATTTTTTCATAATACATGCACTTTTCTGCTAATGTTTCCAAATCGGAGGATAGCTTATTGATTTCATCTCGAATATCGACTGAAATCAGATTAATGAACTGCTCGAAAATAGCCATAATTTCATTTTTACAAATCTTTTTAATTAGTTCACTAACATCTGAAGAATACGTTAAAATATATTGTCCATTAAATGATGCACCTGGTTTATAGGCTTCTTCTACGATTTGATCTGTTAGCAATATTGAAAATGTTTGTATCTTTTGAAGTAGTAGGTCATCATGTACTTCATATTCCTTAATATATTCATTAAATAACGTAACAAAATGCCAGGTGATTTGTGTTTCAACGTTCTTCTTTAATTGTTCGAATAACTCTTTTTTTCTCTTCTCTCTTTCTTGCTCCGTTTTTGTTTTTGAGAATAAGAAACCTTTTTTAAATGCAGGATCAATTGCTTCTATATATGATGCTACCTTTTCTCTAGTCTCATATGGAATAATATTTGCACCTTTTAAGATAGCTGAAACCCTTTCATTGATTTCAGTTAAGATATCTTTTAATTTTCTCTGCTTCTCATCCAGTTGGTTTCGTAGTGAATTCGATTTTTGTCTATAATCGTTTAAAGACGATTGGATTTCTTGTTTCGTGAATTCAGATAAGCCCGATTGATCTTTATATTTATCTATATGATCTAATACTAACTGCTCCAGTGAATTTTTTACATTTTTCTCTAAGTAATCTTCTTTATTATTTATAACGACGCGAATGATGTTCTGAACCTCAGCCAATTGATTGTGCTCATGATCATCTTCAAATAATGTTGTATAAAAAATGTCCTGATAATGCAGTCCACTTTCAGAAAATGTTCCTTCAATTTGTGTTTTAAAGCTTGTAAAGGACACCTCACTTTCTACATGTTTATCTATTTGATTAACAATAAGAAAGATTATTTTATCCTTATCCTTCATTTCCTTTACAAAAGCAACATTTTCTTCAGATTGAACATGATTATAATCTGTTACATAAAAAATAACATCTGCGATATGGAGCATAGATTCTGTTGAAAGTTTATGGGCTGCATCTGTTGAATCTATTCCAGGTGTATCCATGATAACTACATTTTCATTAAGGTTGTGATATGGCCTTTTTATATACACGCGCTCAATCTCTTCACCCTGTTTACAATATTCTTTGATTTGTTCAAGCGAGTAGTCAATAGATAGTTCTATACGCTCTTTGTCCTTTGAAATTAATGCAACCTGTTCTAGCCCCTTCTCTAACAAAACCAAATTTGCACTTGTTGGTATTGGGCTTGTTGGTAGTACTTGTTCATTTAATAATTTATTAATCATTGACGATTTCCCAGCAGAAAAGTGTCCAGCAAAAGCGACAAATAGCTTATCATTAGCATATTTGTTGCCCAACTCAACTAGTTTGTGTGCATTTTCTTCATCTGGTTTCATCGATTGGTGAAGCATTATTAACTTTTGCATTAATTGGTCTGTTTTTACAGCAGCAGTCATCGCAATCCCCTTCGTCTGTCTATGGCCTTTAAGTTAATTCTATTTTACAGAATCTTTTTGCTTTTCGCTACGTTAAGATAGGCTAAACTTGAGTGAACTATAGTAGTTCACTCTAATTTCTATATTATGTTTGTGTTGTCCTAAAGGCAACGTATATTTTTATGGTAAGGGGTTGTTCGGGATTTGGCTACTAAACAAGGAGTATTAACAAAAGGCTGTTTTCGCAAAGATTGTTGTTTTTCGTAATAAGTAAATCTTTACGTATTCAGCCTATCTTCGTGCTCTTTTCGTTAAATGACTCTGATATCCCACTGGAGATCGCTTCAATTTAGATAATAAAAATCCAAAAGCCAATTTTTATTCGTACTAGAGCAACAAACTTTTAGAAAAGAGCCTAACAAAAAGAGGATAAGGAATTTTAGGTTTTATAGACAAAAATAAAAGCCCACATAAAGTGAGCAGAGAAATCAAGCCTTTTTAGCATCTATATTCTTTAATATGTAACCAATTAAAATACTATATGCAATAACGGTGAATCCCACAAATAACATAGTCATATTCGCAGCATGCCTCCAAATTGAGAATGTTTTTCATTACAAAAATATTGTATCATTAATGATAATCATTTTCAACAGGATTAATTTCATTTTTCAGAAAAAAGGATGATTATTTTTTGGTTGCAAACCTTAATCTCAAACTAAATGTTTGATCATAATTTGATGTATTTGCTAATAGAGCACTTTCCTCTGCCGGTATCCGAATCGTCATTATTAGGACATTCAAAATAGTGAATAGTAACGAAGTAAAGTACGCATGGAATAATAAAGGGATAAGTAGTATCTCTACAGCAACTACTAGATAATTTGGATGTCTCATAAATTGATAAGGCCCCTTCAAAACTACACTCTCATCTGGTATGATAATAATCTTCGTATTCCAATATTTACCTAATGAAAAAACAGACCAATAACGTATTACTTGTGAAATAGATAATAAAGGAATGATCAAAAGCCAGATATCAGTTAACTCCTTATTTAGAAAGAGCACCTCCAACAATAGTGAAAATAAAAAGAAAATATGAAGCGCTACTATGAATGGATAATGCTTCCTTCCATATTCAATGCCACCCTTATTTAACAGCCATTTTTCATTTCGTTTAGCAAGATACAACTCTGTAACTCTTTGAACCATTATTAGAAAAAATAAAACAATGAACATATATCAGCCACTCTCCCATTGAACAAGCAGTATTTCAGAACTAAAACCCGGTCCGAGTGCCCCAATTAAGCCGTATTCATTCGTCTTCCCTAGCCTTCTTTCTAAATATTCTTGCAGTACGTACATTACGGTTGTAGCCGACATATTTCCATGGTTAATTAATACTTCTTTTGATATATGTAAATGATCATTCGTAAAACCTAATCCTTCCTTATAAGCTTCAAGAACCTTTTTACCTCCTGGATGTGCAACAAAGTGATTTATTTTCTTTAACGATAAATCATATTCGTTTAAAAACTGCATCATATGAGGACGAAGCCAATCTTTGATTAATAAAGGAATATCCCTTGAAAAGTTCACATAAAAACCAGAGTCTTTAAAATCCCAGCCCATAACATCTTCCGAATCTTTCATAATAGTTGACCTGGTTGCTACTATACGTGGTAGAGCCTCAAGCTTTGATTTTGCAAGCCAATCGACTGAATCACCAGCAACACAAACACACGCAACACCATCTGCAAATAGAGATGTTCCAATTAGATTACTCTTAGATTGGTCATCAAGTTGAAATGTTAAGCTACAAAGCTCGACCGTAATAACTAGGACAAGCGAAGTTGGATATGCCTTACAATATTCATATGCTCGAGAAAGACCAGCAGCCCCACCAGCACAACCTAATCCCCAAATAGGAATTCGTTTAGTTGTTTCTTTAAATGGCAGTTTATTCATTATTTTAGCTTCTATACTTGGAGTCGAAATACCCGTGCTGCTAATAAAAAAAATAGCATCAATCTCCTCAAAATCGATTGATGTCTTTAACAAATTAGAATTTGTTAAACATTGTACAATCGATTGAACACCTAATTGAACAGCATTTTTTATATATAGCTGATTCTTTTCAGAAAATGTATGCTTTTCTTTATACCAATCAAGCTGTTCAACGAACTGTCTCTTTTGAATTTCACCGTTTTGAAAAACAGTTAATAGACGATTAATATCTTTAAAGGATTTCTGGAAAAGACTATTTGCGAATTCGACCGTCTTGACCTGTTCTATTTCATTTACAGGCAAAGCCTTTCCAACAGATAGTAGATAAGCCAATTATTCTCACCTCATATTCTCAATCTTACTATTACCTATTCAATGTAATATTATCCAGAAGGAATTGATGATAATGGGTAAGTATTTTCCTGCATATCGTGGTAGAGTTTTAGATTAGCCAATGAAGAGAAGAGTAAATTTGTTTCTCAAGCGAGATGATCCTGTTAAATGCAGTGAGTAGAGGAGATTGTTCATCTTTTGTTCTAGCTATTAATTAAAAAAGCCTTTCCCAGAACATGGGAAAGGGCTAGACGTTTTAAAGAAGTTGTTGCTGTGCAATATGATTATATCGTACCTTTTGATTATTATCATTATTAATATTTGGTAATCGCATTTTTTCTAGTATGGATGACCTAGTATCCGTTACATATTTAAATTAAGTAGGTTTCCCATTACAAGAATAGACGAAAAACAACAAATTATCGTTAATTTCCGCAAAAAAACATACATCTACAGTCTAGTTTTATGCTAATATTAAGTAACTACTATAGGCTGGAGGAACTAGTGAAGAAGATGAGAAATGACATAAGAGATCAATTATTAGATGGAACGATGGCATCAATTAAAATGCTACTAACGATCCCTTACTCAATTGAAAAAATAACTGAAACAGTTCCTTACAATCATTTATTTCATTCAGTACAAATCGAACTAACAGGTGAATGTAATGGAGCCCTCCTGATCCAGGGGGAAACGACCGTTTACAGTTATATTGGAGAAGGAATGTTTGGTATGCCTGTAACTGGTGAACTACTAGAATCATTTATCGGTGAATTTGCGAATATGTTAACAGGTAATTTGGCAACACTTCTTTCAAATCATGGCCTAGCTACAGACATTTCCCCTCCAAAGTTTCTTCAAATACGTCAATTTGATCACTATGATCATTTGGTTACTATACCTATCGTGATACAAGACCATGGCAACCTTTCAATTTCGTTATTATTATAAACAAACTATTCAGAAGGCTGACAATTACTGTCAGCCTTTACCTCCATACCTTAAACCTTATCTTTTAGGTTACTCTTATCGCTTTTCCAAATGGAACTTTAGGAATAAATTCATTGGGTACCAACCAAAAGACTTCTTTATCAAATATCATATATGTAACCCGTAACATCCGTGATATAAAAAAGGGTGTCATCCACTCTAACACTTCTGTATATGAAGATTTACCATGTTTAAAGTAATTTATTTGCTTAGTGTATCTTTTATAGAAGAAACACTTCTTATTTTGAAGTCTGCTTGTACGATTGATTAATGTCTCAGGTGACACTTCACCAAAAAGCTTAACAATATTTTCTATTAATTCTGTGTCTACCTGATCGGTAGATGTATCAATGGCAAGGACGATTTTTCCCCTTTCACGTTCTTGTAGTTTAGTTAATAAAAGTCTTGCCATTTCATTGGATTAGCTCCCCTTTCGTAATATGAAGCCAATCTATTTTGTGTAAATAGTCAATTATTATCCTATAGACATAGGGCCAAATTATTTATTATCATCGATAAGATCGAGTAGCCTATGTATGAATAAAAGGACTTAGCTAAACCAATAATCTTGAGAAGGCAAAATCATGTGTTGGTAGAGTATTAGTTCGGAATATAGATTATTCCATTTCACTATTAGCGTTCCAATCGGTATATTGACCACTTCCATTGCAGCCAGGGCAGTCAAATATCGCATCAAATGTAGGGGTATAAACACTTGTGAGTGTTGAAACAAATCCTCTTCCTCGACAATCAGGACATCTTCCTAATGGTTCCATTTCACTAATTACCTTTTCATACCTTGCTTGTTTCCATTCCCCAATAGCATTTAATAAATTCAAGTTATCACCTCTTTTAGCTTAATATGTAACAAGAGGTAACAATTTATTTAGGTTCTTTATAAAATTTGTTCATAACCTAGTTTATCGGTACTTGGATATAACCTAGTTTATCTCCTAAAAATCACCTTTTGGATTGTTTTTGTATAAACAGAAGCTGGTTTTAAAGAAAATGAACGAGTCATTAAACGAAAAGAGATCACAGAAAGGCAAAGTATGTATAGAAGTGCTTATTACAAACAATCTCTTTGCGAAAACACCTTTGATTTATAACGGTTCTTAAATAATCAAAACTCCTTCCATTACAATTCTGTTACATAAGTAACAACAGTTTTTTATGTTATTTTATCTACTTTCTTTTAAATTGGTACTATGATATCCTAGATATAGAAGAGAGGTGTTAAATTATGGCTATATACAAGGCTAAAAAGAGTAATTTCAAAGAACTTTTATCTAAAAACAACACCGATCTTGACTCACTAGCAACCAATACTAATATTTCGAAAGATCAACTCACTAGTTATCTAGATAGTAAAGTGATGAATTTGAATAATGCTATGACGATTTCAAAAGAACTAAATTGTACAGTTGAAGACTTATATGTATGGAAAGTTTCAGGAGAGTGAATGCATCACTCTTTTTTTAATGAATGCACTTCTTTTCTTGAGGGACTGTAAAACAAATTATACATACAAATATAAATGAGTAAGGATCATCCGAATGAAATGATACAAAGAGATAGTATTATTATTATTACGAACTTAGATATCCTTTACGCATACAATCCACTAAAAAATAAACCTTTTCTAACTTAATCTTAACTTTTTAATGAATATTATGTAAAATAAGAATAGTTTAATCAACATGCACTAGAAATGGGGTTTACGATGGCTGAGTTAGCATTTAAAGAATATACATTTAAAAAAGGAAGTAAAACAACTGTATATTTGTACCAAGATAGTATTGAAATTATTCACCATGGATTCTTAGGGAAATTTAATAAGGTCAAACTCGTTCAATTTAAAAATATTTTAAATGTCTCCTTAAAAAATCCTAAACTAGCAACAATCGGCAGTATTGTAATTGATTGTGGTAAAAATGAAAAAAAATACGAAAAACAAGAAAATACGATTGATTTCTCAAAAAGTGAAAAAGGAATTGCGTTAGAATTAAAGGAAAATATCGAAAATAAGATTCAAGTGATAAAGGGTCTAAGGGCCGATTCTGCTATTGATAACTTTGATAAATTGAAAAAGTTAAAAGAACTTGCGGATTTAGGCATCCTTTCCGAACAAGAATATATTGAACAAAAGGAAAGAATCTTAGAGAACTAAAATAATAAAGAACCCATAACTTTTTTGATTATGGGTTCTTTATTGCTGCGTTGCATTTTATAATACTATTACTTTTTCTGATTACCTCATTTTTCACTATAACAATAAATTCATAAACGTCCTTATGGCTTCTTCCTCATCTATTCCTCTCGCCCTAATTGTTACTTCACTTCCAGTTCTTAATATCGCCAGCAAACCCATTACACTTTTAGCATCTACTATCTTATTCTCTCCAACACTTATTTTTATATCTGACTCAAACCTATTTGCATGTTCTGCAATTTCTGTCAATTTTTGAACAGTTAGTTTCTGGATTATTTTCATTTCTTTAACTCTCATCTTCTCTTCTCCTATAAGTAGAATACTTATATACTATTAATGTTTGTCGTATCTCATGACAAATTAATTTTCTATTTGACTTTTCAAAAATAGATAATCATACCTTTAGATGAAGATGCATATAAAAAGTCTACTGCATTCTAAATGACAAAATAGAATGCATGTAGACTGGAAAACTCACCAAATGATCTAAGATGCTTTACCTTGCACAATTGTTTTAGACTGGCCCTCTACATTTTTATTAGATGGGATCATATTAAAAACAATATTTAGTAAAATAGCAGTTACACTTCCTAGTACAATCCCGCTATTCGTTAAAATTTTCACAGACTCTGGAAGACCTGCAAAAATTTCAGGTACAACTGTTACTCCAAGTCCTAAACCGACAGAGCATGCAACAATCAAGAGGTTTTCTTGTGAAGCAAATTCAACTTGTCCTAGCATTTTAATTCCATAAGCAACAACCATACCAAACATAGCTACCATTGCACCACCTAATACTGATGAAGGAATTATCGTTGCTAATGCAGCTATTTTAGGAATTAACCCTAACCCTATCAACATAAAAGCTGTCGTGTAAATAACTCGGTTTGTTTTTATACCAGTTAACTGGATAAGACCGACATTTTGAGAAAATGCTGTATAAGGAAATGCATTAAAAATCGCACCAAGCATGTAAGCTATTCCCTCAGCACGATATCCTCTAGCTAAATCCTTTTCATTAATTTTCTTATTGCAAATATCACCTAATGCGAAATAAACACCTGTAGATTCGACCATACTTACAATTGCGACAATAGTCATCGTCAAGATTGGTACGATCTCAAAGCTAGGAGTACCAAAATAAAAGGGTTTACCTACATTAAACCATGATGCATCATGGACAGGTTGGAGATCAACCATTCCCAGCAAACTGGCGATAACAGTACCGCCAATAATTGCAAGTAGGATTGAAATAGCTTTAATAAAACCTGTAAAAAAACGATTAAGTATAATAATGAATATGAGGACACCAAAAGCTAGCAGAAGATTCTCTTTTGATCCAAAGTCAGGACTTCCCTGTCCACCTGCCATATTATTCATCGCAACAGGAATAAGTGTGATTCCGATAATGGTTACAACTGAGCCTGTTACGACAGGCGGAAAAAACTTTACGAGTTTTCCAAATACTGATGATATCAAAACAACAATTAAACCTGAAGTTAGAATGGCACCATAAATGGACGTTATACCATATTCATTTCCAATTGCAATCATCGGTCCAACTGCAGTAAAGGTACAGCCTAATACAACAGGTAAACCAATTCCAAAGAAACGATTTTTCCATACTTGTAACAACGTGGCGATACCACACATAAAAATGTCAATTGCAACTAGATAGGTTAATTGAGAACCGGATAATCCAAGTCCACTTCCGATAATTAATGGCACAAGGATTGCACCTGCATACATAGCAAGTACATGCTGAATACCTAACGAAACGTTCTGCAATGATTGTTTCATTTTAGAACCTCCACTTCGTCTTCAACAAAGGATACCTTGCCCATTGCTAATGATTGAATTCTTGCTAATGATTCAACTCTATAGCCAAGCGCTTTTAGTTCTTCCGCACCTTTTTGAAATGACTTTTCAATAACAATCCCAATTCCTTGAACAGACGCACCAGACTTAAGAACAATATCAATCAATCCTTTTGCAGCCTCTCCATTTGCTAAAAAATCGTCAATAATAAGGACACGGTCAGTATTATTCAAAAACTGTGAAGAAACAGTTATCGTATTTTCTTCTTGTTTCGTAAACGAATAAACTGAAGAGACAAGTAAATTTTCGGTTAGAGTTAATGATTTTCTCTTTCTAGCAAAGATCACCTTAACACCTAATTCTATTCCAGCCATAACTGCCGGAGCAATACCTGAAGATTCAATCGTAACGATCTTCGTAATACCTGCATTATTAAATCGTTTTGCAAACTCTAAACCTATTTCTTTCATAAGTTCTGGATCAATTTGATGGTTTAAAAATGAGTCCACCTTTAATACACCGTCAGAAAGAACTATACCTTCATCTTGTATCTTGTCTCTAAGTAGTTTCATATACTTCTCCCCCTAACGATATTTTTATACACAACAAAAAACGGCATTGCTTCAGCTATAAGTGAAGCAATGCCGCTCATTTCTAAATAGAACTACCCTAGTAGAAACGTGTACATTTAACCTCACTCATAGTCGAATAATTTACGGTTATTCGGTAGAAACTCGTGGGCCATATTCCCACTATTATATGAGTGATTATCTAATTAAATAAAATTATATCAGTAAATGATTGATTTGCAAATGTTTTTTATAATAAACACGAACTTTATACTGGTATCCTCTGGAAATATTCGTAAATGACAATAAAAAGGAAGCTTATATCAGCTCCCTTTACAAAAGAATATCTTGTAAAAAAATTTACAATTGATAGATTTCTTTATACTTTTTATCTAGGTAGTCTATTAAATAGTGTGCATTTAATCCTTCCCCGGTAACTTCTTGAATTATTTCTAAGGGCTGCTTTGTTTTACCATATTGATGTATTTTTTCAGTTAACCAGTCTTTTATCATTTGAAATTGTCCAGTTTCTATTAATTCATTTAAATTAGGCAAATCCTTCAGCATTGCATTTCTAAACTGCGCTGCATACATATATCCTAATGCGTAAGATGGAAAATACCCAAAACTTCCTCCAGCCCAATGAACATCCTGGAGAATCCCTTTTTCATCATCTGGTGGGGTAACACCTAAATATTCCTCATATAACTCATTCCATAAGCGAGGTAAATCATCGACCGTTACCTCATCATTGAATAAAGCCTTTTCAATTTCATACCGCACCATAATATGGAGTGGATATGTTAACTCATCTGCTTCAATTCTAATGAGCGATGGTTTAGATTCATTTATTGCCATATAAAACTCTTGAAGACTGACTCCATCAAATTGCTCTGGTGAAAAATCTTTAAGTTGTTGATAATAACGCTGCCAAAACCCTTCATTTCTGCCGATAAAGTTCTCATAGAACAATGATTGTGATTCATGGATTCCCATGGATGTACCACTTGATAATAAAGTACCCTCTAATTTTTCTGAGATATTTTGTTCATAAATGGCATGACCACACTCATGAATTGTACCAAAGATTGCTGTTCTAAAGTCGCTTTCATCATACTTCGTAGTTATTCTAACATCTCCGCGATTTAGCGTGATTTCAAAGGGGTGAACAGTTTCATCCAACCTTCCTGCTTCAAAATCATAACCTACTTCTCTTAATAAATATTCACTAAGTTTTCGTTGATTTACTTTTGGAAAATAATTATACAAAAAATCAGTTTTCGGTTTGTGAGAGGAATCAGCAATTGCCTTAACGAGTGGAACAATCGTTTCCCGCACTTGTGCAAAAACTTGATCTAACACCTCTGTAGTTACACCTGGTTCATATTCATTAAGTAGGGTATTATATTTATTTCCTTTATAACCCCAATATGTAATCAGTTTCTTATTATAGTCAACGAGCTTTTTCAAATACGGTGCAAATAATTGAAAATCAGAATTCTCTTTAGCTTCTTCCCAAACAGACTCAGCTTTTGAGCAGAGAACTACGTATTGTTGATATTCATCAGCTGGTATAAGCTTATTTTTTTGGTATTCCTTATTTACTAACTCTACAGCTTTTTGGGTAATCGGATCTAACTTATCAAATACGCCATCTTTTGAGAGTTCTACTAAATATTCTTCCATTTGGTCTGATACAAGCATCTGGAATGCTTCTGTAGACAGCATACCAATAACCTCAGATCGCTGTTCAATTCCTTTTTTAGGTGCTCCAGTTCGCATATCCCAGTACATCACATTAATTGCTTCTTCATAGGCGTGCATTTTTTTTATGTAAGCTATAAAATCCTTTTCTAACTGTTCCATTTTTATTCACTCCCTTTATATAATCAATTATAGCGTATATAGAGATAATGATCCTATCTGAAAATCATTTTAGAATAGATTCAATATTTATAGTGAAAACTCGACTGTCCATTTCCATTAAGTCATAAGTCGCTTTTCATTAAAAAAGATCCTAAAAAAAGATAGAAAAGAAGTCAAGCTTCTTGTCTATCCAATAAATGGACTAACTGGTAATACAGGTGTTATATGTTCGATAATCGCTTCATCATTTTCTGTTAAGAAAATTGTAATTGTCCCTTTATCTTCACTGGTTCTAATTAATCTGCCAATACCTTGTCTCAATCTTAAAAGCATATAAGGTAAATCTACTTCAGTGAATGGATCCTTCTTGTCCGACTTTTTCGCCTCAAAGACAGGGTCGTTTGGTGGGTATGGAAGCGTCCATATTATCACATTCGAAAGAGATGGTCCTGGTATATCGAGACCTTCCCATAAATGAACTGCACATAACACTGATTCTTCATGAAGCTGAAATTCTTTTACTAGTGAGCTAATTTCCTTATCACCCTCAAAAAGGACTGGAAATTCCAAGTTCACTGATTGTAATTCTTCTTTGAACCATTTTAAATCATTTTGTGATGAAAAAAGGACAAGACCTCTTCCACCAGATTGCTTTAAACTTTCGATTGTTTTCAAGAATTTCTTTGATTGATCTTCCACTTTTCTATATTGCAGGCTCATTTGCTCATCGTAATCAAATGGAGATGCGACCGAAAGTGATAGATAGTCAGTTATTCCTAAACTGCTCGCAATATAATCAAATGATTGTCCTTCTGAAAGGGTAGCAGAAGAAAAGATATATGGAATTTTCTTTGAAAAGACTCGCTCTTTTAAGACTTCTTCTACCTTACGTGGCATTATGACTAAGCTATAATCGTTATTATTTTCCTCAACCCAGCTTACTGCATTATTTTTACCATTGAATAATGAAAGTGAGTACTCCATTTGATCGATATACTCTTCGACAATCTTTAATTCATACTCATTAATCGTATAGAGTTCACCTTCAAAGACGAGTGCTTCGCTAATTTCAGCAAGTTTGGACTGAAGGTTTTTAGCTGAGACTTTAAGCTTGGTTAAATCATTTATTTTCAGTCTATTCGACCCTTCTACAGCAATAGTAGATTGTTGTAGATCCTCGAAAAACTCATCATTAATTGCCAGTCCATCCTCAACTGAATAAGCCAGTTCTTCACGAATCTCATTTTGAAGTATTCTTTCTAAGAAACTTTGAAGTGAGCTTTGTTTTACTCGATATGTTAAAGCCTTTTGGGCAGCAAACTCCAATAAATGTCCTTCATCAAATACAACACTACTATACTCCGGTAAGAGCGGCATTTGCCCTTCACGTTTTCTAGACTCATATGTCCAGACATGCTCCATATAATAATCATGTGAACAAACAATAATATCTGTTGCCTTACGATAATGGTCACGAGATAGGGTTAAGCCACATCGATGCCTTTGTGAACATGTAAAACAATCTTGGAAAGAGTCCCAGCCAAGCTTATCCCATTCCTCATCAGAAAGGTCACCAAATTCCTTACGATCCCCATAGGCTGAAAATTGCTGCATACCTGCTTTTTCATGAACAAAGTCTGGTAATGATTGATAGATATCTAAGTATTTCTCATCACCTGTTTTTTGGATCTCATCATCCAGTTTATTTAAACACAAATATTGACTATGTGTTTTACTCAATCGAACATCCATTTGTATATCAAGAACTTCAGATAGCTTAGCGATGTCACCCTCTTGCTTAACTAACTGTTCTATTAATGTTTCATCCGCACAAGCAATGATTGCAGGCTTTCCGGTATATCTAGCATAGGATAGAGCATACAGTAAATATACAATGGTTTTTCCTGTACCAACACCCGCTTCAGCAAACATCACATTTTTCTCTTGAAAGGCTCTCTCTAATTGAAATGCCATAAAAATTTGTTCATCTCTTATCTCAAAGCCCTTTTCAGGTAGGATATCGTAGAAAACATCTCCTATCCAATTATTTAAAGCTTGGTAAAAACTCTCATCCTTTGATATAGCAAAAGGTAAACGGGACGTTACCATGTGTACGCTTCCTCCAATATTTTCAAATTCAATTTTACCCATAAAAGATAATTATCTTACTTACTAATCAAGTTGTCAATTTTGAAGAATAAAAGCAACCAAACTTTTAGAAAAGAGCCTAAAAAAAAGAGTTGCCTTGAGAGGCTACTCCGTTCTGCTGTATTTACGCTATTTATCATATAAAGTGACAATAATTAATCGATGATCTATTGATGTTGCATGTGATAAAGCTTTAATCATATCTTCTCGTGCATTTCCCATTTGAAGTAAAGCAGGAGAATCCATTCCTATTTGTTCTTCTAATGATTTCTGTGTGGATGTCAAAGCCTTAGAAATAAGTTGAAATTGCTGGTCTTCAAACACTAAAAAATTCCACCTTTCTAATACCATATCTGCTGTAAAAAATAAGGATAAACAATACTTAACTAAAACGATACTTCTATAATATGAGTCCTTGTTAATAATTTATTCCTTTTATTTTTGAATTTTATGATCTTGAATAAAAACTAATTAGTAATGATGAATTAACTTGTTAAAGAGAAGGAATGGATAAGAAGTGTTTGTAAATTTAGGATTGTTTTTCTTATAATTTTTCATGTTCAGTTTACTTTTATACATAAAACCCTTAGAAAGGCGCCAAAAAAAAAGAAAACGAAGATTTTCACTCTTCGTTTTCTATCTTTTTATAACCTAATTCTAGTAAGTCATTCGTTAACACATCTGGTGTAACTATATAATATGTATTTCCTTCATCATTAGTTATGATAAACTCTGTAGGGCTCGCATCAACACGTGCTGCATCTAAGGCAAAATATTTTGGACCTAATTGGTCAAGGATTGACGACATATAAAACACCTCCTTTGGTTATCTAAATAAATTCTTATTATTGTTCTTTATATTCTCTATTTCTGGGTGGTCTTGCATTAGACCAATATTGATAAAAATCCGTTTTTATAAATCCATTAAATAATTTACGCTTTTTTGTAGCAGGTTTCCCATAAAATTGTTCAAAACCTTCATGAGATGTTAGCATATAGACACTCCATGTATCCAATGAGGCAAATGCTTGTCCCATTTCCTTATATATCTGCTCCACTGCTTTTTTCTCACCGAGGCGCTCCCCGTAAGGTGGATTACCGACAATTACACCATAATCCTTAGGTGTGGTAAAATCTTTAACTTGCATTTGTTTAAAGGAAATAAGTTCACGCAACCCTGCTTCCTCTGCATTTTCCTCAGCTATTCTTATCATTCGATGATCAATATCAGATGCTTGAATATCTAGAGGTTGATCATAATTAGCCTTGTCTTCTACCTCTTGTCTAGCAAGATCCCACTTATCTTTACCAATCCACTCCCAACCTTCAGACGCAAATTCTCGATTAAAACCAGGAGCAATATTTTGGCCAATTAATGCAGCCTCCATCGGTATTGTCCCAGAACCACAAAAAGGATCCACAAATGGACGTTCTGGTGTCCATCTAGTTAATAGAATAAGAGCTGCTGCTAATGTTTCTTTTATCGGTGCCCCACCTTGATCAATTCTGAAGCCACGCTTATGAAGTCCTGTGCCACTAGCATCAATTGTAATTGTTGCTATATCCTTTAATAAAGCAACCTCAATCCGATAAAAGGGTCCATCTTCATTAAACCAGCCTGTTGTTTTATAATGTAGTTTCATTTTTTCAACGACAGCCTTTTTAACAATACTTTGACAATCTGGAACACTTGCTAAAGTTGATTTAACTGATTTACCTATTACAGGAAATTCAGCATTTTGCGGTAATATATCTCCCCAGTTTAAAGCTTTCGTTTTTTCAAAGAGCTCATCAAAGGTTTTTGCTTGAAACTCTCCTACTTTTATCTTAATACGATCAGCTGTTCTTAACCATAGATTTGAACGACAAATTGCCATTTCATCTGCTTCAAATGTAACCTTCCCATTCTCAATTTTACAATCATAGCCTAAGTCTTTTACTTCTCTACCTACAACTGCCTCCAAACCCATTGCTGATGTTGCAATTAGTGATAATTTTGTCATCTTTTCACCCTACCTTACCTTATTTCTATCACAGTATTTCTTTATTTCAATTTCCTTTACTCTCTAATTATCATCGACTATATCCTGATTTTGTAACCCTATTACTGATTAAAGGTGGGAATATCAATATTTCCTCTGAAATTTTCAAAGCTTAAATAGAATTCTTTAATTGTTAGTGATCCTTCGTTATGTAAATGAAAAGGGGCTGAAATAATCAGCCCCTTGTAGCATATGTTTTCATACTGATTACTAACGTTCGATAAGCCATGTTTTGTTCCATTGTACTACAAACGGCAATGCCTCGTACTCAGGTGGTAATCATCTATCTACAAAAGCAAATGGTTGCTTTTGTCCTTCTCTTTGTTCAATTTCTCCAAGAAGGTGCCCCTACCAATATTTGGGTTTCTCGCTCGTGGGGTTTACCCGTTCCACTCTTACAATTTCTTGTAAGACTCCGTCACTGTGGCACTTTCAAGGTAGTCAAGCCATATCCGAGGGACTTAGGCTTTTTCCCTGCCGTCAGTCTAGGCTAAGCCCGGACTGCCCTAGCTTATGAATTCACTAGGCACGAACACTACGGGCATCTCAGCACCGTGCGAGCATGGACTTTCCTCTACAACCCTATAGATTGCAGCGATTACCTGAACGTTAATGAACAGCAAAATTAAGTATACCTAAATATCAGTATTATTACAAGTGCAAAAGAATGGAATATTTAATCGTAAAGTTTACTTCCGAAAACATGCTTTTCTAGATTTGATAATCGTTTCAAAATATCAAAATTAGTAGTGTTCGTTTGAACTGGCGGCTGTTTTTTATATGTATCATCCAATTGTTTTTTCAAACGAAGATTTTCCTGTTGAAGATCTTCAATTTCTAGATGGAATGTTTCATAATCTTTGATAACCAGATCTAGGAACTTATCAACTTCTTCTTGTTTATAGCCCCTTACACCCGATTTAAACTCTCTTTCTAATATTTCTTTTGCCGTTAATTTAATTTTATCAGAAAGCATTTTCCTTCACCTCATTATCACGAAGTTATCATATTGTATTTTTTCAGATATCTTTACAAATGTCAATTTCATTATTTGTTTTAAATAAAATTTTAGATAATTCATTACCAAAAATCACTATTTTTTGCATTTTCTTCTTCTACAATTACCTGTAAATCAGAGAAATCAATTAACCCAATAAAATAATTGCTTGTCTCTTGTTTTTTCTTTGCAACGTCTAATAAAAATTTTGGAGAACCTTGTTTTTCTTCATCATAAACAAGTATTAGTCCCTCACTTTTACGAATAAGGAATTCATTCTTTTGACGAAATTGTTCTGGGCTATCATACTCTCTTTTAGTAATACTATCCACAAATTCCGCCTGGGATGTTATATATTCATAGTACTCTTGATTCGTTTCATTCCATTTACTTTCTTGATTCAAAAAAGGAGTGAGAACCGCAAGTTTTAGTTCTGGATACTGTAACTGAAGGTCAAAAACGACTTCAGCAGCCCACAATTCAACACCCATCTGCCCACTAATAATGACCCATTCTAGCCCCTCTTCAACAAAACTGATCAGCGTTTTTTCAATCGACTTTTTTATATACAGTACTGCTTGATCATCATTCTTAAAAATTCCTAGTTCAAATGATTTATATCCAGATATTGTTATTACCTTCACATTAATCACCTTATCATCATACGTGATACTTTGGTTCATTATACTATATCGATCATTTTTCCTTGCGAATGATTTTCCTTTAGTCTCTTTTCAAAAAAGGATGGTGAAATATAAAATTAAAAAACGAAGACTTCTATACATTCAAGATCTAAATTATCGATAACTCGTCTACTATGTACAAGCCAGAAAACATCAATTAACATTCCTGCTATTGAGCGATGAGTCCAAGCAAGCACTTTACTTCAATAAAATTTTATTTATATTCAATCTATCATGGAAACATTGATAAGGTAAAGCGGATGTCTTCTGCATGATAGATTAATCAGATAAAAAATAATAAGATATCACTTATAATTATTACCCTAAAACGAATTGGAATAACACTTAATGAAGTTTTTATATGTTAAAGCTAAAGGAAAGCTATTTTTTACACATATGCTGTTTTTGGTTATTGTCTGGGAGAGGTTATCAGTTACTATTATTACCCACTAGTCGTGCGATTCCTATAAGTGGAACCAATATAAGAGCTAAATAAATAATAGGAGCTGTCATAACAGCTCCTAACTAATAACTAACTATCGTCCAAACGGACCAAATGGGCCAGGACCAGGTCCAAATCCAGGTCGTGGTCTAGGACCTCCAAATCCAGGTGTTGGCGCAGGTCCATACACATTAAAGTGTTGGTGTGATACTTCATTCTCAACTGAATGAGATTGCGGGAAATAATGTTGATGTTTAAAGAATTCATGATTTACTGTTGTTGTGTGCTGTGGGTGGATGTGTGGTACAACTGTTTCTGAATAATTATTCTGAACACAACATTTTGTTGGGTGTACAATTGGTGCCATTACTTTCGGTTTACAATGATGATGCATAGGTCAATCTCCTTTCATTCATATATATTGTCTACACTTCTAGCCTATGATGAAAGGTACATACATGTACTAATTCAAAAACCTAATTTTATAGAAAAGCGTAAAAGCTTTCTTTAAAATTTGTTAAAATAAAAATTGTTAAAACAATTACGATGAAAAATAAGTATAATATACTTTTGTACACGACCTTCTTCTCCCTTTAACTAAGTTTGTCCAGTCACTTATTTTACATCGTTCAACAAAAATCTACAATTACTTATTAATGGATATTGATTAATTCATTATTTTGTCATTTTTTTGACGAAATCAATCATTTTTTGCGCTTGCCCGGGCAATACTTTCAGAATATTTCCTCTTTAACCGATTTATTCGTTTTTCGATTGCAATAACCTCATTTGACAATATGTGATTATTCTCATTCATTAAATCAGATACCAACTCGGTATAATGTAATGCCTCTTCATAGTTCTTTTCTTGATGCTCGTAATACTTAGCTAATTCAATCGCAACCTTTCGAATGATTACGTGATTGGAAGATGATATTAAATCCTTCCACATAGAAACAACTCTTTCCCAATCTTTTTCTCTCTTGTAATGAAGAGTGAGATTATACTTAGCTTCTGCATCCTTACTTGTTCCCTTTTTAATCAATGATTGATAGGCTAACCGAGCTGCTTTATCATCACCTACATAGTCCAACCATCTTGCAATTTCGAAGTGCTCATCTGCGTTCGCTTCATGATTCGTTTTTACTATTTTGCGAGATAAATGAATATACAAGGTAAGTAACGATAACACATCGATTTCGTTATGTTTTAAAACCCCCATAATGAGCTCCGGGCTCTGTTGTTTCACAAACTGAAAATAAATCATCGGTGCTAAAAAACCTGGAATATCATTTTCTCTCGTTATATTAAGGATTTCTGTTTCAACATTTGAAAGTTTTACTGAATCAAGCTCATTGTTCCATAATCTCCTTGCAGCATGGAACAAATCAAAATGGCCAAAAGCAGGAAGCCTAGGAACAGATTCTCTAATTAATGTATGACGGGTTTTCACTTGAGGCCAATCAAATGCTTTACCATTATATGTTACAAGTGTTTTACTATTGATCCCCTGCAAAAAGCTTTGGTACATGGCAACCTCATTTCCTGGCTTAGGTAATAAATATTGTTTAATGACAACTTTGTCAGAAAAAACTTGAGCTTGACCTAAAAGAAAAATCGTATTTCCTGCTCCTCCGCCAAGACCAGTGGTTTCCGTATCAAAGAAAAATAAATCACTAGCTTTGTGCCCTTTAGACGATAACGGATGGGATGAGCTACTCTCATTCCACATTGAAACAATATCATGAATCTCACCAAGCTGATAGAGCCCATGTTGATAATCTAAAGGGTATGTCACTTCCCTTATAAAACACTCTTGACCGTCATATGAAAAAACTGTTGTTTGATGATCTTTCCACATTTGTTGGTTTGGATCTTTTACTTGTTCTGATTGCTGATGAGATTGTATTTCTTCTCTAATAACATGGTTTTTCAAACGGTTTAATTTATTCTTTAATGACATTCACTTCATCCTTTAATTAGTCTCCCGAGTTATATTTGAGAGCTATGGCATAAACTAGTTTGGAAACCTTTTCGTGTTTTATGTTCTGTTCCATAACATCCACCGCTGTTTAATATGAATATCTATTTTTCTTGGGCTCATATTACCTTTGTCAGTAAATATCGAGTATCCCTCTTTATTGAATCTGAAGTACTTTCAGTGCCAATGCAAGAAGGACAACCATTATAACAAGGACAATTGGTTACTAATTGAATCGACTCTTCTAAAACAGAATTCATTGTTTCATAGATTTTTTTTGCTAATCCTACCCCGCCAGGATAACGATCATACAAAAAGATAGTTGGTTTGTTATTATGAATCGACTTAATTTGTGAAATAACATGTAAATCAGATGGATCACACATTACCTTCATCGGTGCAACATGTTGAAGTACATGTGCCGCACCAACCAATGATTCTTCAAGCCGCTTTTCTGACAATTCCTCACTTGTAATTGAATGTATACTCACCCATGCTGCATTAGTATGGAGTTCTTCCTCAGGAAGGTGAATTGGTCCTGATCCAATATTCTCATGTGTATCAAATTTGATTTTTTTAAAAATTGTAGCCATGGCTTTGACGGTTACATCTCCAAAACCATAATCACTATTTTCTTTCGAATGAAGCAAATCTTCTTCAAGAACTTTTAACTGTACGGCTAAATTTGCATCAGTAAAATAATTGACATCAACTTCTCTTACAAAAGCCTTTTTTTCTTCCCAATCTAACTTTTCCACTTGAAATTGTATGCCTTGATGTAAATAAATAGCCTCATCATGTAGAAGTGTCATCGCACTAAACCTGTCCATTTCACCGATAACTTTTACACTCGCACGATCTGTTTGATCAATAATAATGACATTTTCTTGTGATGCGGAGCGCAGACTGATA
The DNA here is from genome assembly GCF_059758525.1 of Metabacillus sp. GQ13. Taxonomy (NCBI): domain Bacteria; kingdom Bacillati; phylum Bacillota; class Bacilli; order Caryophanales; family Bacillaceae; genus Metabacillus; species Metabacillus sp. GQ13. Next base: position 5,037 of record NZ_JCAXET010000017.1, on the reverse strand, counting down.
TTGTGAGCTGGGAATGAATCATTCATCCAGTGATAAGTATGATCATTATAATATAGCACCCGTTCTTCTGCTAAGAATTGTAATATATCTTCCAGTTCTAAGCCATCAAATGTATCGCCTTCTTTAAAAGGGAGTTCAAAAGCAGCACACTTCAAATGGTCGACTAATACAACTAAGTTGTCAGGGTTAATTATCGCTGTTTCAGGATTTTGTTCGAAAAAATAACGAGGGTTTTGGATGATATATTGATCGAGCGGACTAGAACTTGCTACCATGATAATGACTGCTTCCCCTTGTCTTCTCCCTGCTCTTCCTGCTTGTTGCCATGCACTTGCAATTGTTCCAGGGTAACCCGTCATAATACATACCTGTAGACGACCAATATCCACACCCAATTCAAGCGCGTTTGTACTAACTACCCCGAGTACTTCTCCATTCCGTAAACCTTGTTCAATTTCCCTTCTTTGCTGTGGTAAATAACCACCTCTATAGCCTCGAATCGTTTTCTTCGTCAATTCGTTTTTTATCAACTCTTGCAAATAAGTTAAAATGATTTCAACGCGAACCCGACTACGTGCAAAAACAATTGTTTGGATTTTATTATGAAGAAAGTGGCCTGCAAGCTTCCTTACCTCCAAAGTTGCACTCTTTCTAATATTAAGAGGCTTGTTAATTATTGGAGGATTATAAAAGATAAAGTGCTTTTTACTAGATGGAGCGCCATTCTTTGAAATAAGCTCCATTGTTGTTCCTGTTAGGATTTCAGCTAATTGTTTTGGGTTCGCTATTGTTGCTGAAGTACAAATAAATTGAGGGTTACTTCCATAAAAATTACATATTCGTTTTAAGCGTCTTATAACATTTGAAACATGGCTTCCAAATATTCCTCTGTATATGTGAAGTTCATCAATAACAATATATTTAAGATTTTCAAATAATGAAACCCATTTAGTATGGTGTGGCAAAATCGCAGAATGGAGCATATCTGGATTTGTTATGACAATATGTCCGGCTTTTCTCACTTTTTGTCTTATTGCTGGTGATGTATCGCCATCATAAGTATAAGAATTCAACGGCACGCCCATTTCAGCAATTATGTCATTAAGTTCAGCTTTTTGGTCCTGTGCTAATGCTTTAGTTGGGAAGAGATACAAGGCTCTACTTGTTTCATCATTAACGATTTGCTGTAAAACTGGGAGATTATAGCATAATGTTTTACCTGATGCTGTTGGAGTTACCGCAACAAAATGTGATCCACTCTTCGCTAATTGATATGCTTGGTTTTGATGTGTATACAAATCTGTAATCCCTCTAGTTTGTAACGCTTTTTTTAATCTTGAATCTAACTCAGATGGCAAGCTAATGGTCTCTGCCTCTTTAGCAGGAATTGTATGCCAATGAACAATTTGTTCAGCAAAATCTTTCTCATTTTTTAAACCCTGAAGAAGATCTGTTAATGATTTTCTGAATTTCATCTCTCACACCTCACTTCATTTATACAATCAATATTGATTATACAATATTTTAACGAATAAACGTTCGCAAAAAAAAAAAAAGCAGAAATATTTTCTGCTTCAATAAAGAAAAACAATTATTTTTCGTGCTGACGACTTATTGATTTTTCTTCATATCAAGTATATGAGTAGAACCCTTTGTCACATTTCCTTCTGAAACTATCGTATTGAGTATCTCAACCTTGTCTGAATTAGTTATGATGATTGGCGTGATCGTACTTGCGGCTTGTTTTTTAATTAAGGTGAGATCAGCTGTAATTAATGGTTCTCCAACTTTTACTTTTTGTCCTTCTTTTACATGAACTTCAAATCCGTCGCCATTCATACTTACCGTTTCAAGCCCAATATGAATGAGTATTTCAATACCTGATTGAGAACGAAGGCCAATAGCATGTTTAGTGTGAAAAACTTGAATGACCTGACATTCAATTGGCGCAACAATAACTCCTTCTGTCGGTTCAATCGCAATTCCATTCCCCATTAGTTTTTGAGAAAAAACAGGATCTGGTACATCCTCTAATGATAATATTTTGCCGGATAATGGAGCAAAAAGAGCTTCCTCTGTCTTTATATCCTTTTTACCAAATAATGATTTGAACATCATACATACTCCTTTTTTGGGTCTTTTCTTTCCTTTTTCCCTTTATTTATTTTCTTTAAACGAAGTACTGGAATCATTTTACTGCATTTTAGTCTGTTTACTGAAAAGATGTATTTGCTTTTTTTCTCGAACGAGTGAAATAACTGTACCTTGATAAATAACCATTTCCCATCATTCTCATATACTATTTTTACATACAAAACAAATCAAAATGTAAAGGAGTCCATTCCCCCTCACATTAATACATTAGGAGGATCACGATGAGTAAAAAAGAAAACAGCAATGACAACAATGAAAAATCTCTAGAACAAATTGATTTTTTCCAAATTGTTGATCAATTTTTTCGTTCAGAACCTTTGAAGCAATTTATGAATGAATTTGATACAATGCTTAATAAACCATTTCCACTACACCATATAAGTGTGAATACGTATGAAACAGATAAAAATTATGTAATTGACTTGAACATTCCACCTGTTAAAAAGGAACAAATTAAGTTGGAACTTATCGATCACTATTTAACCATTTCTATTACTAACCGTAAAGAAATTAAAGAATATAATGAAAACTCCTCTACTTTTAGAAACTTTTCTTCCCATGATAGTTTATCTAGAACGATTTTATTACCATACGAAGTACAGAAAAATGATATTAAAACAACCTATAAGGAAGGTTCGTTAAGAGTAACTGTTCCTAAGAAAACACAACAAATCTTAATTGAAGATGATTTAGAATTATTATAACGTATATTTTGCCTCTGTCCTATTCATACCACTCACAATCATTGTCATATTCATACCACTCACAATCATTGTCATATTTATATTCCCAGTTCACTTGTTAGGTGCTACTGGGAGCACCTTTCTTTTCTTCGCAAAATATCGAAACGTATCCCAAAACAATTAATGCGTTTTTTTAGCTATTTTTATGAGATTTACTACCGTACTTAGGGTTTTCTTCAGGGGTTGGATCTTTTATTAAATCCTTTGCAGATGCAGTTATTTCATTTTTATTATGAATTCTCTTTTTTGAGTTCATATGATCACTCCTCTTAACTATCTTTTCACAAATGAGTGATTTCTATGAAGCAAAAAAAAACCAAAATTTGTCGTGAGATAAAAACACTATTCATCAAACACTAGAGATGGAGGTGTGAATAATGAGTGAAAAGAAAAATAAGTTACCCGATTTTACCGAATTAAATGATCGATTGATCGCTGAACCATCTTCTTCGCCTATACTAGTTATTAAAACAAATCTAGATCTAGAAAACAGTAATGAATCTAATCCATATAATGATAAAGATCATACGTCTAAGGAATTCAAAAATTTTTTTAAGGACTGATTAAGATGGATTTCACTTTAGGATACTTACAAGAATCTATATCAAATTATGAGGAAAAATCAGTGTGTAACACGATTCTTACTAAATTAGAACAAGGTTCATTTGCATCTGAAAGAGACTTTGTTCTGAGTTTAGATGAAAACGAGGTTCAATTCTTAAACAATGTCCTACCTGATGAAATTAAATATGCTTTTGATGAAAGAGACTTTATTAGGGGTAATCAATTAAACGAAGTATATGAGTTGTTAATTTAAGTGCTGTTAGATTGAAGTATTTTAAAAATAAGGTTCTTTTCTAAACAATTGACTTTTCACCTTAGTGAAAAAAATTTCGTTAAGTCTCTTGGTGGACAAGCTACAATCACTTCCTAATAGTGATTGTAGCTTGTCCCTAGTTATTTTTCATACCGACTGAAAGGAGTTGCTACTTAGTGAAACCTTTTGAAACAAAAAAATATTCAAATACAAATGTGAACGATGTTAAACGTCTTAATGAACAATCTGGTTTATCTTATAATGAAGTGAAAGAAATTCTAGGGAAAAACTATCTAAAAGAGCAAAAGTGAATTTTGCTCTTTTGATCATTCTATTCTGGCAAACCATATCCTGTACTTTCTCTATTTAAATATCGAGGTCACGCCCTTGAAGAGACCTCCCATTTGGTTGACCGCACTCATCATTTGACCTGCTGTATCCATCATCTTATTAATATCCAATTGGCCATCTGTTTTCTTAAATTGTGATATAACAGTTTGAAATCCTGAAGGTTGTTGTTTTGTAAATGGCGGCTGTTTGGGATATGGCGTGGTATATGTGTTCATAAACGGACTATTCATTTGTTCATTACTACCGTTCCCATACAATGGTTGGTACGTATTTTGATATGGTTGTTGATATTGATGCCCAAACGATTGTTGATAGGGATGTTGATACATCGAAGTATTGGCCATTTGTTGGCTTTGAAAAGTAGTCGACTGTTGTGCTGTAAAGGGATTATAAGCTGGATACGGTTGATAAAAGCGACTTTGTCTATTCCGTAATCTTGTCGTTCGGAAAGAATGTTCCTGATACATGTAAGATCCCCCTTCCAATAAAATGAAATTCTGTTGTTACACTATATGAATCAAAAGCCTATTGGGTGAAACATTAAATGATTAGATTTTCATTACATGTTTGATGATGAATTTGCTTATATTAGAATAGAACATATTAAGGAGGTTTTATTATGGCACGAGGGAAACATTTTAATCATAAAGAAAGAGGACATGCTCCGAAAATCCCTAAACAAGGCCAACAGGTTGCTGCAAAGGATACAGAGCAAATTGAATATGATATCGATTTAGTAGCAACTGACAATGAAGGTCCTGTTTCTTTTAAAGTTGTTGAAGACTAAGCAGGTATTTTAGCAATAAGTAATTTTACATTTTTTTGCATTATAAAGGGACCGACTCAAAGTGAACTGAACCCCAATTGTTAGACACAACTAACAATTGGAGGTGCAGTTTTTGTTATGACCAAATATTCTTTAGAAACAAAATTAGCAGCTGTAAATGCTTATCTTAACGGCGTTGAATCCTA